>VAXK01000076.1 GCA_005885565.1 Actinomycetota bacterium | reverse complement strand
CGAAGCCGGCGACGTCGTCGTCGAGCACGTTGTAGATCAAGGTGAAGGCGAGCTTGCGGTAACCGGTGCCCACGCCGTCGGCGGCGTGGAGGGCGTCGGTGACGATCGTCGCCTGCTTGGCCTCGGTGTACTTCGGCACCGGGCCGCCCGACTCGGTCGAGACGATCGGCATCTTCGGCTTCCCGTGCGCCGCCGCCCACGCGTCGAGGAGGGAGCGGACGTTCGTCGTGTCGTAGTAGCCCGCGCCGCCGGAGCCGAAGGTCATGTCCCACATCGACCACGCGCCGTGCTCCGCGGCGTCGTCGTACAGGTGCACGTTGTAGAGGTCGGTGTAGTTGAGCCCGCCGAGGTCGATGAAGCGCTGTGACCAGGGGATCAGCGCCTGCGACCCAGAGCCCGTCCAGAGGCCGTCCATGAGCACCGTCGCGGTGGGCGCCGCGGCCTTGACGGCGTCGTGGAAGGCCTTGAGGTAGGGCACGTAGGCATCCGGCGTCCAGCCGTGGATGTTCAGCTCGTTCAGGCACTCGTACAGGATCTTGTTGCCCCATCGCGAGGCGTACCCGGAGACCTGCGAGGCCAGCTGCTGCGGGGTCGTCGTCCACGGGTAGGTCGGGTTGCCGCCGAAGAGGATGATCGGCGTGATCCCGTTCGCGAGCAGTTTCTGGATGATCGCGTCGGTCGGGCCGATGCGGACGTACTTCGCGCCCAGGGCCACGTCCTGGCCGATCTCGAAGTCCTGGTCGGCTGTCGAGCGGAACGGCAGCTTCCAGCCGTTCGCGGTGCCGTAGCGCTGCCAGCTGCCGGAGGACGACGGCGGCGGGGGCGGCGGAGGAGGAGGCGGCGAGGAGGCCGAGTTGCTGACCGTCACCGTCGAGGAGACGCGGGCGAGCTCGACCGAGTTCGAGTTGAAGGCGACGGCGAGCAGCGTGTGCGAGCCGTTCGCGAGCGTCGTCGTGTCGAGCATCCCGGCCGGGTCGCCGTTGAACTGGTACGGCGCCTGCTGCTCCGTCCACTTCTTCGCGCCGTCGATCGAGAAGTCGACCCGCACGATGCCGAAGCCCGTCGCGGCGACGGTCCACTGCACCGAGCCGCTGATGGTTGCGCCCGAGGCGATCGAGCTCGTCAGCGTGACGCTCGGGGCGGGCGGAGGCGGAGGCGGCGGCGAGCCCGAGCCGCCGTTGCTCACGGTGACGCCCGAAGAGATGCGCCCGACCTCGGAGCCCGACGAGCCGTACGCGACGGCGAGCAGCGTGTGCGAGCCGTTCGCGAGCGTCGTCGTGTCGAGCTTGCCGTTCGGGTCGCCGTTGAACTGGTACGGCGCGTATGCCTCGCTCCACTTCTTCGTCCCGTCGATCAAGAAGTCGATCCGCGCGACGGACCCGGAGGCGTTCACGATCCAAGCGACCGAGCCGCCGAGCGTCGCTCCGTTCGCGATCGAGCTCGTGAGGCTGACGGTCGCCGGGGCGGCCACTGGTGCGGGCGCAGGAGCGACGACGGCCGTGGGGTCCGAGGTAGCCGCACCCTGCCTCTTGCTGGGCGTCGCGGTCACGCGCAGCCTCGAGCCGACGTCCGCGGACACGACGGAATACGTCTGCGCCGTCCCGTTGGCCAGGTTGACGCACGCGTTGCCGTTGACGTCGCACCTCGTCCACTGGTACGTCCACGACGTCGAGCCTCCGCTCCACCCCGAGAGGTCGGCGGTGAGCGTTGCCCCCACCTGAGGCGTACCTGTGATCGCCGGCTTCCAGGAACCCGCGCCGCTCGCACCTGTCGTGATAGCGAGAACGACCAGGGCAACGGCGAAGAGGCTGCGATGCGGGCGGCGCATGCTCCCCTCTCCGTCGGCCGTTCGCCGGAGGCTGCCATCCCTCGAATGGGGGCATTCGCGGTTAAGAAGGAGCCTGTAGCCGGCCCCGGAAAAAGCCGATGCGCGCACGAATGCGCCGTTCTATGGAGCCGATCAGCCCTGAGCTCTGTCTCGTCGACCCCGTCCTCGCCCGGCGTGCCCGGGAGCTGCTTCCGCCGCTCGAGGACGTCGGCTCGACCCTCGCCCCCACTCCGGCGACGGCGCTCCGCGCGGAGCCCGCGCCGCGCGGCCGCCTCACCCGGCTCGGCGTCTGGCTTCTCGTCCCGAGCGTCGTCCTGAACGCCGCGCTCCTCTGGCCGAGGACCCACTCCGAAATCGGTGCCGCACGGTCACCCGCGCCCCCGGCCACTCGTGCGCCGGCGAAGCGCCCGGCGGCCAAGCCGCGGACCGGAGGGGTGCTCGCCGCGAGGACCAAGCCGCATCGCGTCGCCGACCCTCCCGCGGCTGCCCGTGTCGTGCATGGCCGGCGGATGCTGAGCTGGCCCGCGACGCCGGGTGCGACCTCCTACGACCTCGTCCTCTGGCGCGGCCACCGCCGCGTCGCGGACCTCTGGCCAAAGGAGCCCGGCATCGCCGTGACCATGGTCGCGTGCGGCGCCGGCAAGCGCCTGGAGAAGGGCCGCTACCTCTGGTTCGCCTACCCGATCGTCGGCACGGGTTCCCACCGCTACGGGAAGCTCGCCCGCTGGGGAGCCGTCGACGTCGATCCGAAAGCCTGCCCCCGCACGTAGTCCGTTCACGAACGGTTAAGACCTCCAAACGCCGCTTGCACTCCGGCGCGACCTGGGCTACAACGGATAACGAACAAGGGGGGAGACTTTGCGGCGGTTCGTGTGGTTGGGGGCTGTGCCTGGAGCGCTCGTCGGCGCTCTTCTCGTTCTGCTCGCGTCGGCTGCCGGCGCCGGAAATCCGCCCGGAACGCCCGGCCTCCTCACTCCCGGCGCGTCCGCGACGGCGGGCGCCTCGGCCGCCGCGGCCACGCTCCCGAGCGGCTTCCAGGACTCGATCGTCTACAGCAACCTGTCGTTCCCGACCGCGATCCGCTTCGCGCCCGACGGCCGCATCTTCGTCGCCCAGAAGGGCGGCAAGGTGCTCGAGTACGACAACCTGAACGACACGACGCCGACGACGGTCATCGACCTGAGCAACGTCGTCGACGACTACTGGGATCGCGGCCTTCTCGGGCTCGCCGTCGACCCGAACTTCCCCACGAACCCCTACCTCTACGTCCTGTACACGTACGACGCGGTGCCGGGCGGAAGCGCGCCGCGCTGGGGCGACGCCTGCCCCACCCCGCCCGGGGCGACGACCGACGGCTGCGTCGTCCAGGGACGCCTGTCGCGGCTGACGCTCTCCGGCAACGTGGCCACGAGCGAGCAGGTGCTGATCCAAGGCTGGTGCCAGCAGTTCCCGAGCCATTCGATCGGCGACCTCCACTTCGGCTCGGACGGCGCGCTCTACGTCTCCGGCGGAGACGGCGCGAACTTCGGCGCAGTCGACTACGGCCAGTTCGGCGGCACCTCGGGCTCGCCGCCGCCGACGCCGGCGAATCCGTGCGGCGACCCGCCTGGCGCGGTCGGAACCGCGCTCACTGCGCCGACCGGCGAGGGCGGTGCGCTGCGGAGCCAGAGCCTGCGCCGGAACACCGGCGAGCCGGCCGTCCTGAACGGGTCGCTCCTTCGCGTCGACCCCGCCACTGGCGCGGGACTGCCGTCCAACCCGCTCGCCTCGAGCAGCGACGCGAACGCGCGCCGGATCGTCGCCTACGGGATGCGCAACCCGTTCCGCTTCACGATCCGCCCCGGGACGAACGACCTCTGGATCGGCGACGTCGGGTGGAACGACTGGGAGGAGATCAACCGCGACTCCGACCCGACGACGAACGTCTCGAACTTCGGCTGGCCCTGCTACGAGGGGGTGAACCCGCAGCCGGGGTACCAAGCCGCAGGCCTCAACATCTGCAACGGCCTCTACGGAGGTGGCCCGAGCGGCGGCACCTTCGGCGACACCAACGTCTACTCGTCGGTCGACACCGCCGGGCAGAACCTCAAGGAGGTGGCGAGCTACACCGCGACCGCCGGGAACGTCACGAAGCTGACGGGGTACGTCTCCGGCCTGGGGGCGACGAGCGGCAGCCAGACCCTCGAGGCGGTCGTCTACGCGAACAACAACGGCAGTCCCGGCGCGCTCCTCGGCGTCTCGAGCCCGGTTCAGGTCAACGCGGGCCGTGCCTGGGGCTGGCTCGACTTCCCCTTCGCGAGCCCGGTCAGCGTCTCGGCCGGGACGATCTGGATGGGCTACATCGCGAACGCGGTGGGCGACCTGACCCAGCTGCGCTACCAGGCCCAGGCGGGCGCGATGCGCTGGAACGTCGACGCCGGCGGCTACGCGGACGGCCCGAGCAACCCCTTCGGCACGGGCAACACGTCGAACAAGCACTACTCGCTCTACGCCACCCTCCAGGGAAGCGGCGGGCCGGTCGTCACGCCTCCGCTCTTCACGTACAACCACGGCGCGAGCGTGGTGTCTGGCGACGGCTGTCCCACGGGAGGCTCGTCCGTCGCGGGCGTGACCTTCTACACCGGCGGCTCGTATCCCTCGACCTACAACGGGGGCCTCTTCTTCGAAGACCACACGCGAGGCTGCATCTGGTTCATGAAGGCCGGCTCGAACGGGCTTCCCGACCCGAATCAGGTCTCGAGCTTCGAGAACGGCGCCGCGAGCCCGGTGGATCTCGAGACGGGACCCGGGGGCGACCTGTTCTACGCCGACTTCGACGGCGGCGCGATCCACCGGATCAAGTACCTGAGCTCGAACCACCCGCCGAACGCCGTCGCGACGGCGGACACGACGAACGGGCCGACGCCGCTCACAGTCAACTTCGACGGCAGCGGGTCGAGCGACCCCGACGGCGACCCGATCACCTACTCCTGGGACCTGAACGGCGACGGCGTCTACGGCGACTCGACAGCGCAGAAGCCGAGCTTCACCTACTCGACGCCCGGGACGTACACGGTGCGCCTCCAGGTCACCGACAGCAAGGGCGCGTCGAGCGTGAGCGCGCCGATCACCATCAACGCCGGGAACCATCCGCCGGTGCCGACGATCTCCTCCCCCACCACGTCCTTTACGTGGAAGGTCGGCGACCCGATCAACTTCTCCGGGAGCGCGACCGACCAGGAGGACGGCTCCGAGCCCGCGGCGCGGCTCAGCTGGACGATGATCCTGCACCACTGCTTCACGCCGACGAACTGCCACACGCACATCGTCCAGACGTTCAACGGCGTCGCGAGCGGCACGTTCAACGCACCCGACCACGAGTACCCGTGCTGGCTCGAGCTCCAGCTGACGGCGACGGACTCGACCGGCGCGACGGCGACGACGAGCGTCCGCGTCGACCCGCAGACCATGAACATCACCGTCGCCTCGAACCCCACCGGCGCGAACGTCGGCATCGACGAGATCGCCGGCGCGGCGCCGCTGACGAAGCAGGCGGTGATCGGAGCGACGAACTCGATCAGCGCGCCGTCCCCGCAGACGATCGGCGGCTCCACCTACGTCTTCTCGTCCTGGTCTGACGGCGGCGCGCAGACGCACAACATCGTCGCGCCGGCGACCGACACGACGTACACCGCAACCTACGTGCGGCAGACCTCCGGCACCTTCGGGACGACGATCCCCGGCTCGTCCGTCGACACGGCCTCCATCAACCTGAAGGAGGTCTCCCGCTACACGGCCGTCGCCTCGAACGTGACGAAGCTGACCGGCTACGTCTCCGGGCTCGGAGCGACGTCGGGGTCGCAGAAGATCAAGGCGGTCCTCTACGCCGACAACGGCTCGGCTCATCCGGGCGCGCTCCTCGGCGTCTCGAACGAGGTGACGATCACTGCCGGCGCGGCCTGGAACTGGGTCGACTTCACGTTCGCCTCGCCGGTCGCGGTCCAGGCCGGGACGGTCTGGATGGGCTACATCGCCTCGTCGACGAGCGACCTGACCCAGCTCCGGTACGACCCCTCGGCGAACGAGTTGAACTTCAACGTCAACTCGGGCGGGTACGCGGCCGGCCCCACCAATCCGTTCGGCACGCCCACGCTCTCCAACAAGCACTACTCGATCTACGCCACCTACACGACGTCGGGCAAGGCGGTCGCGCACATGACCGCGTCGCGCGGGTAGCGGCTAGCGGCTACATGTGGACGGCATACGAGCCGTCGCTCAGCTTCAGCACGCGGTTGACGGCCGCCCGGGTACTTGGCGAAGCGCGACGGCCTGGGCCTTGTTCGCCGCCGCCGCTCCGGTGATGATCGTCGCTGTCCCGGGACGCCAGTTCTGCGGGATCCGACCGACTAAAGAGAACGTGTGATCGTGGACGGCAAGCCCTAGTAGCGGCGAAACCGGAGCGCGTACAGGTCGTTCGCCCGGATCTCGTCGGCACGCGCGACCAGGTCGTCGAGATCGTCGAGAACGTGGAGAAACCGTCCCGTCAGCGCGTCGGCGCGGCCCGTGGCGAGCTCGGCGACGAGCTCTCCCGCGAGCTCGGGGGCGAGCGCGTCCGTCCGCTCGCCGAGCTCGGGCAGGTAGCGGCGACCGGCCTCCGAGCGGATCACGTTCTCGACGAGCTCCGTGCGGACGAAGCCGGGCGAGACGGCGAAGACCGCGACGCCGCGCTCCTCGACCTCGCCGGCCAGCGAGTCGATGAACCGCAGGAGCGCGGCCCGTCCGCTCCCGTAACCGGAGGACCACGGCCGGGGGACGTTCGCCGCGTAGCTCGAGAGGACGACGATCCGGCCCGCCCCGCGCTCGACCATGCCGGGGAGCACCGCCCGCGCGCAGAGATACGCGCCGCGCACCGCGACCTCGACGTCGCGCCACCAGGCGTCGGCGTCGCCCTCCCACGCCGGGCCGACGTGGTCCCAGGTCCCGGCGCCGGCGACGAGGAGGGTCGGCGGGCCGAGCTCCCGGCCCGTTCGCTCGACGAGCGCTCCGACCTGCTCCGCGCGCGTCACGTCCGTCGGAACGGCAATCGCGCGCGAGAGGGCGGCGGCCACGGCCTCGATCTCGCTGATCGTGCGCGCCGCGACCGCGACGGCGGCGCCACGGGCGCCGAGCGCCTCGGCGACGGCACGGCCCACCCCGCGGCCGCCGCCCGTGACGATCGCGACCTGCCCGTCGAGATCTTGCATCGCCCCGCCTACACTAAGACCCTGGAACCCGTGCGGCTCACCCTTCCGGCCGAGGCCGACGCGGCCTCGGCGCCGACGTGCCGGCTCTGCGGTGCGGCGCTTCGGCACACCTTCGTCGACCTCGGCATGTCGCCGCTCTGCGAGAGCTTCCTCGCCGCCGACGAGCTCGACGGGATGGAGCCGTTCTACCCGCTCCACGTGCTCGTCTGCGGCGAGTGCCTGCTCGTGCAGCTCCAGGCCTACGTGGACGCGTCGGAGATCTTCCGCGAGTACGCCTACTTCTCGTCGTACTCGACGAGCTGGGTCGACCACGCGCGCACGTACGCGGAGCAGATGACCGACCGGCTCGGCCTCGACGGAGAGAGCCTCGTCGTCGAGCTCGCCTCGAACGACGGCTACCTGCTCCAGCACTTCGTCGCACACGGGATCCCGTCGCTCGGGATCGACCCGGCCGCGAACGTCGCCGAGGCGGCCCGTGCGCGCGGGGTCGAGACGCTCGTGGAGTTCTTCGACACGCGGCTCGCGTCAGAGCTCGCCGACGGCGGCCGCCGCGCCGACCTCATCGTCGCGAACAACGTGCTCGCGCAGGTGCCCTCGCTGAACGACTTCGTCGAGGGGATGCGGATCCTGCTCGCGCCGAGCGGGACGGCGACGATCGAGGTCCCCCACCTCGTCCGCCTCGTCGAGGGCCTCCAGTTCGACACGATCTACCACGAGCACTACTCGTACTTCTCGTTCCACACCCTCGTCGAGCTCTTCGGCCGCCACGAGCTCGAGGTGTTCGACGTCGAGGAGCTGCCCTCGCACGGAGGCTCGCTCCGCGTCTTCGTCCGGCACCCGCAGGGCGCGCCGGAGCCGGCGGTCGAGACGCTGCTCGCGGCCGAGCGGGACGCGGGCTACGCCGAGCTCGCCGGCTACGCGGGCTTCGGGGCGCGCGTCGCCGAGACGAAGTGGCGTCTGCTCGAGCTCCTGATCGGCCTGCGCCGCGACGGCGCGCGCATCGCGGGCTACGGTGCTCCCGGCAAGGGGAACACGCTGCTCAACTACTGCGGGATCCGCACCGACCTCCTCGACTACACCGTCGACCGCAACCCCCTGAAGCACGGGCGCTTCCTGCCGGGCACGCACGTCCCCATCCACCCGCCCGAGCGGATCGCCGAGACGCGGCCCGACTACGTGCTGATCCTGCCCTGGAACCTGAAGCGGGAGATCGCCGCGCAGCTCGAGTACGTCCGCGACTGGGGAGGCCGGCTCGTCGTGCCGATCCCCGAGCCGGAGGTGCTCCCGTGAAGGTCGTCCTCTTCTGCGGCGGCCTGGGCCTGCGGATGCGCGAGGAGTCGACGCGCCTGCCGAAGCCGATGATCCCGCTCGGCGACCGGCCGATCCTGTGGCACATCATGAAGTACTACTCGAGCTTCGGCTGCCGCGACTTCGTGCTCTGCCTCGGCTACAAGGCCGAGGTGATCAAGCAGTACTTCCTCGACTACAACGAGGCGCTCACGAACGACTTCGTCCTCCGCGACGGCGGCAAGACCGTCGAGCTCCTCGGCAGCGACACCCACGATTGGTCGATGACCTTCGTGAATACGGGACTCAACTCGACGATCGGCGAGCGGCTGAAGGCGGTCGAGCCGTACCTCGAGGGCGAGGACGTCTTCCTCGCGACCTACGGCGACGGCCTCACCGACGCGCCGCTCCGCGACATGATCGACACGCTCACGGCGAGCGACAAGACGGCGCTCTTCCTGTGCGTACGACCGACGCACCAGTTCCACGTCGTATCGCTCCGGGACGGGAACGGTGTCGAGGCGATTCGCGACGTCGGCGACGCCGACCTCTGGATCAACGGCGGCTTCTTCGTCTTCCGGCGCGGGATCCTCGACCACCTCGGCCCCGGCGAGGACCTCGTCGGGCACGCGTTCCCCCGCCTGATCGCCGAGGACAAGGTGATCGCGTATCCGTACAAGGGCTTCTGGGCGCCGATGGACACCCTGAAGGACAAGCAGACCCTCGAGACGCTGCTCGAGTCGGGCGAGCCGCCGTGGGCGAGCCCGCGCGGCCTCGAGCGGCAGGACGCGACGCCGACCGGCTGATGCTCACCGCGTCGCTCGACCTGGAGCACGGGCCCGCTCGCGTGCTCGCGATCGGCTGCCACGCCGACGACATCGAGATCGGCTGCGGAGGCACGCTCCTCGCGCTCGCCGAGCGGCGGCCGGACGTCGAGGTCACGTGGCTCGTCCTGAGCGCGAACGGCACGCGGGGCGAGGAGGCACGCGCGAGCGCGGAGGCGTTCCTCTCCGGCCTCTCGACGCCGCCGCGCGTCCTGCTCGAGACGTTCCGGGACGGCTTCTTCCCCTACCTCGGCGGCGCGGTGAAGGACCGCTTCGAGACGCTCAAGGCAGAGGTCTCGGCCGAGCTCGTCTTCACGCACGTCGGGGTCGACCTGCACCAGGATCACCGGCTCGTCTCCGAGCTGACGTGGAACACCTTCCGCAACCACCTCATCCTGGAGTACGAGATCCCGAAGTACGACGCCGACCTGGCCGCCCCGAACGTGTACGTTCCGCTCGGTCCCGACGTCCTCCAGCGGAAGGTCGACCTCCTGCTCGAGCACTTCCCCTCGCAGCGCGGCAAGCACTGGTTCACCGAGGATCTCTTCCGCTCGCTCGCGCGCGTGCGCGGGATGGAGGCGAACTCGCCGACCCGCTTCGCCGAGGCGTTCCGATGCAGGAAGCTCGTTCTCGCGGGCTGAGCGCCGGGCTCGACCCGGTGGCCGCCGGCGCCGAGATCCTCGACCTCGCGCGGCGGCTCATGCCGCTGCCGCGGAGCCTCACCGGGGACGGCGTCCGGGAGACCCTCCGCGTCGTCGGCGAGCTCGTCCCGCTCGCCGTGACGGAGGTGCCGACCGGCACGCCGATCTTCGACTGGACCACGCCGCGCGAGTGGAACGTCGCCGACGCGTGGATCGCCGACTCGACGGGCCGGAGGATCGTCGACCGGCGCGACAGCAACCTCCACCTGCTCGGCTACAGCCATCCGGTGCGGACGACCCTCACCGGGGCCGAGCTCGATAAGCGGCTGTACTCGCTGCCGGAGTTCCCCGACCGGATCCCCTACCGGACGGCCTACTGGGCGGACACGTGGGGCTTTTGCGTCACCGAGGAGCAACGGCGCGCGATCCGCCCGGAAGACGAGTACGAGGTCTGCGTCGACGCGCGGCTCGAGGACGGCCACCTCACGTATGCGGAGGCGCTGCTGCCGGGCGAGTCCGAAGACGAGGTGCTGCTCTCGACCTACGTCTGCCACCCGGCGCTCGCGAACGACAACGTGTCCGGGATCGCGCTCCTGGCCGTGCTCGGGAAGCACCTGGTCGAGCGCCGGCTGCGCCGTTCCCACCGGCTCCTCTTCAGCCCGGGCACGCTCGGGCCGCTCGCGTGGCTCTCCCGCAACCTCGAGCACCTCGACCGCATCCGCGCCGGCCTCGTCGTCGCCTGCGTCGGCGACCCCGGCCCGCTGCGGTACAAGCGGAGCCGTGCCGGGGACACCGCGGTCGACCGTGCCGCCGCGTACGTGCTGCGCGGCCGGCCGGGCTCGATGGTCGAGGACTTCGTGCCGTGGGGCGGCGACGAGCGGCAGTTCTGCTCGCCCGGCTTCGACCTGCCGGTGGGCGCGCTCACGCGGACGCCGCACGGGCTCTTCCCGGAGTACCACTCGTCCGCGGACGACCTCGACCTCATCGACGCGGAGAGCCTCGGCGACTCGCTCGCCGCGACGCTCGAGATCCTCGACGTCCTCGACGGCGACCGGACGTACGTCTCCCGGAATCCGTACGGCGAGCCACAGCTCGGGCGGCGTGGGCTGTACCGGGAGGTGTCGAGCGGGGCGCCGCGGGAGGAGGAGTCGTTCCAGCGGGCGCTCCTTTGGGTGCTGAACCTCGCCGACGGGGGGCACTCGCTGCTCGACGTGGCTGAGCGCGCCGACCTGCCCTTCGCGGTCGTCGCGAGCGCTGCTTCCGCGCTCCTCGACGCCGACCTCCTCGAGGAGCAGTCGTGAAGGTGCTCGTCACGGGCCATCACGGCTACATCGGCTCGGTCGTCGCGCCGATGGTCGCCGAGGCGGGCCACGAGGTCGTCGGGCTCGACACGTTCTTCTACCGCGGCTGCGATTTCGGCTCCGACCTTGCGCCGGTAGACGAGCTGCGCCTCGACGTCCGCGACGTGACGCCGGCCGACCTGGTCGGCTTCGACGCCGTCGTCCACCTCGCCGCCCTCTCGAACGACCCGCTCGGCGATATGAACGCGTCGTGGACCTACGACGTGAACTACGAGGGCACGCTGCACCTCGCCCGCGTCGCGAAGGAGGCCGGCGTCTCCCGCTTCGTCTT
>VAXK01000075.1 GCA_005885565.1 Actinomycetota bacterium | reverse complement strand
CCACCCAGATCTGCTCGAGCGGCGTCCAGTGGTCGGCGGTGCCCTTCAGGCGGTAGAGCCGGCGCCCGTAGTGCAGCTGGAACGAGACGTCCATCTGCAGGCCGCCGTAGTAGGGAGCGCCGCCGTCATGCCACGATGCCTCGTAGCGGTGGATGCAGAGCCAGATGCTGCGGAACGGCGGGTGGAGTGCACGGTGCCGCGCGTGCACGGCGCGCACCCGCCAGAGGTCCCGCACCCACCGCCGGTAGCGGCGGCTCGGATCGGTCCGGTAGGTCGTCGACCCACCGGTGAGCGGGCGGCTCATCACCCGTTCCCAGCGCCAGGTCGTCGCCCGGAGGTGCTCGATCTGCCCGACGAGCGGGCCGTCTGGAACCTGCGTCTTCACGCTCCCGCTGCGGGCGACACCGCCCGGAGCGAGGAGCAACGTCCCCATCCCACAAACGAACACAGACGCGCTGAACGCGCGCAGCTTCTTCCGCAAGGACTACCCCCCAGTAGGGAACAGAACGGCGCATCGGTGCTATGGACAAGCCGCAAAAGCGCACCGACGCTGGTTGTTCTCGTCTTCCGGGGAGTGTTAAACGCCCCGCGGCGCAAGAAGTTAGTAACGAACGTCCGAGCGTGCAACGCCGTTTCCCGTTTCGGCGCTTGGGAACGCCCTAGCTAAAAAGGAGGATGGGCAATGGCAACCTGGGTCTGGATCGTCATCGCGGTGGCCGCCGTCGTCGTGCTGGCGCTCGTGCTCTGGAGCGCGCTCCGCGCACGCCGGACGCGGACGCTACAACAGGGCTTCGGCCCCGAGTACGACCGGACGGTCGCGGACGCGCCGTCGAAGCGGGAGGCCGAGGCGGAGCTTTCCGAGCGGCAGAAGCGCCGCGAGGAGCTCGACATCAGGCCGCTCGACGCCGGTGCCCGCGAGCGGTACGCCGAAGCGTGGCAGGTGACGCAGGCGCGCTTCGTCGACGAGCCCGGCGGCGCGATCGCCGAGGCCGACGTGCTGATCCAGCAGGTGATGCGCGAGCGCGGCTACCCGGTCGAGGACTTCGACCAGCGCGCCGCGGACGTCTCGGTCGACCACCCGGAGGTCGTGAACAACTACCGGGCGGCGCACGGCATCTCGATCGCGCACGAGCGCGAGCGGGCCACGACGGAGGACCTCCGCCGGGCGATGGTGCACTACCGGTCGCTCTTCGACGAGCTGCTCGAGAGCCGCCAGCCCGCGGGCGCCGAGAACCCGAGGTAGAGGAGGGCGGCGGCGGCCGCGAACACGGCCGCCGTCCCCGCCTCCCCGAGCCCGACGAGGGCGCTGCCCGTCGCCGCGACCGCGAGGCCGGCGAGCACGAACGCGTTCCCGAGCGGCCGCCGGCGGATCGTCAGCACCGCGACGGCGACGGCCGCGAGGGTGCCGACGCCGTTCCCGAGGATCGCGAGCAGCCGCGCCGGGACGAGGTCGAGGTGGTCCTGCGCGGGCGGGATCCCCGAGCCGGCGAAGGAGCCCGCGACCGGAACGGCGACGGCCACGCCGACCGCGAGCCCCGCGTACGCAAGCCCGACGGCGCCGATCCATCGGACGCCGGCACGGAGCAGCGACCCGACGCCGAGGAGCGGCGCCGTCAGGAGCCCGCCGAAGAGGTAGTAGGCGCGGAAGGCGCGTGCGTCCCAGCCGGCCGCGGCTCCCCAGGCGAGCGCTCCGCAGGCGAGGGCGTAGGCCAGGAGCGAGGCGGCCCAGGCGGCGAGCTCGGGCGCGTGCCGCTCCCGCCACCGCCGCACGAGGGCGCCGCCGAGGCGAAGCGCCACGAGGGCCGCGGCGAACGCGAGAACCGCCTGCACGCCCGCGCCGGCGCGCCGTCAGCGGCCGGCGGACACGTACGGCCGCACGGCGCCGACGTAGCTCGACGCATAGCCGAAGTCGGAGAGGCTCGAGATCTTGACCACGTCGCCCGAGTGCGGAGCCTGGATGAAGCGGCCGCCGCCGATGTACATCCCCACGTGCCCGGGCCCGAGCGGGCCGGGGTCGAAGAAGACGAGGTCGCCGGGCGCGAGCGCGTCGAAGGGGACGGGCGCTCCCTCGTGGTACTGCGCGCCGCTGAAGTGGAGGAGGTCGATCCCGAGCCGGCGGTAGGCGTACATGACGAGGCCGGAGCAGTCGAAGCCGGTCGCGGGGTCGGCTCCGCCCCAGACGTACGGCACGCCGAGGAAGCGCTCGGCGATCGAGACGGCGCGGACGCCGATCGGGCCGGCCGGCGGCGCGCCCGCGAACTCCGGTCCGTCGAAGAGCACCTCCGCGTGTCCGGGCGACCCGGTGAACCCCAGCGTCGCCCAGCCGTCCACGGCGCCGGAGCGCGCCGGCCGGGCGGCGGGCTGCTCCGCCGCGGGCAGGCCGACGAGGAGATCCGTCCCGGCCGGCAGGCCGAAGGACGCCTCGCCGATGTGCACGCGGATTCCGACCAGGCCGACGCTGCGCGTCTTCGAGCCCGGCACGACCGCGGTCTGGAGCACGACGAGGTAGCTCGACCCGCCGAGCGGCACGAGCGTGTTCGGCCGCGTCGGGACGACGCGCCCGTCGACGACGAGGCCCTCGACGGCGGCGCCGCGCAGACCGTGCCTCGGCACGACGACGCGAGTCGCCTGGACGCGGCTCCCGAGCAGCGAGACGTCCGCGAGCTCCGTTCCGGCCGAGGTCGCCGACGCCGACCCGACGTCGACCGCCGAGCCGTTGGCCGGGTACGCGAAGCGTCCCGAGACGCCCTGAGCGGTGATCTTCCCCTGCCCGTCGAGCACCTCGACGAACGGCGAGGCCGCGCCCTGCGCCGGGCCTGCGAAGGCGAGGAACAGCGCGGCCGCTCCGAGGAAGCTCCGCAGCATCTCTCGGAGGATAGACACGGGCGGCGCGCGCTGACAGAGCTAGTACCCTGGCGGAGAGATGGCCGGCAAGCAGTACCTGATGACCCCGGGGCCGACGCCGGTCCCGCCGCAGGTGCTCGCCGCTCTCGCCGAGCCGATCGTGCACCACCGTGGCCCGGACTTCCGGCCGATCTACGAGCGCTGCCTCGAGCGCCTGCGCGCCGTCTACCAGACCGCCTCGGACGTGCTGCTCCTGGCCGCGTCAGGCACGGGCGGCATGGAGTCGGTGGTCGCGAACCTCTGCCGCCCGGGCGACCGCGTCCTCGTCGTCTCCGCCGGCCGTTTCGCGGAGCGCTGGGCCGAGATCGCCGAGACCTGGGGCTGCACGGTGGAGCGCCTCGCCTACGAATGGGGCTCGAACCCAGTGCCGGAGGACCTCCCGGACGCGCTCGAGCGGATGGGGGGCGCGAGGATCGTCTTCCTCACGCACTCCGAGACCTCCACTGGGGCCGTCGCCGACGTGCGCGAGCTCGCGGCGGCCGCGAAGGCGACGGGCGCACTGGTCGCTGTCGACGCGATCTCGAGCCTCGGCGCCGTCCCGCTCGAGACCGACGAGTGGGAGCTCGACGCGGTCGTCTCCGGCTCGCAGAAGGCGCTCATGACGCCGCCCGGCCTCGCCTTCGTGAGCGTGTCCGCGGCGGCCCAGGCCGCGGCGCTCGAGCAGGAGGCGCGGAGCTTCTACTTCGACTGGCGCCGCATCCTGAAGGCGCAGAGCAAGCTGGACGCCGCCTTCACGCCGGCCGTCTCGCTCGTCCGCGCGCAGGAGGTGGCGCTCGGCCTGATCCTCGACGCTGGGCTCGAGGAGGCGTTCGAGCGGCACCGGCGCCTCGGCCGCGCCTGCCGCGAGGGCGCGAAGGCGCTCGGCCTCGACCTCTTCTCGCCCGACGACGACTCCTCTGCGGTGGTCACCGCCGTCCGCATGCCGGACGCTTACGACAGCGGCGAGCTCGTCCGCGCCCTCCGCGATCGGTTCGGGATCACGATCGCGAACGGCCAGGGCGAGCTCAAGGGCCGGATCTTCCGGATCGGCCACATCGGCTACTACGACGTCTTCGACGTCACGACGACGCTGGCTGCGGTGGAGGTCGCGCTCGGCGACCTCGGCGTCCCGATCGAGCGCGGCGGCGCGGTGACCCGCGCGCTCGAGGCGTACGAAGACGCCATGCGCGTGTGACGGGCGAGCGCCCGCGCGTCCTCGTGTGCGAGGCGATCGCCGAGGCCGGCGTCGCGCTCCTGCGCGAGCGCTTCGACGTCGACGACGAGCCGAACGGCGACCTCGCGGAGCGGATCGGCGGCTACGACGCGGTCGTCGTCCGCTCGGCGACGAAGCTGACCGCGGACGTCCTGGAGCGCGCCGACCGGCTGCGCGTGATCGGCCGCGCGGGCGTGGGCGTCGACAACGTCGACGTGGAGGCTGCGACGCGACGCGGCATCGTGGTCGCGAACGCGCCCGAGTCGAACGTCGTCTCCGCCGCGGAGCACACCGTCGGCCTGCTCGTCGCGCTCGCGCGCAACATCCCGCAGGCGCACGCGGCGCTCAAGCAGGGGCGTTGGGAGCGGTCGGCGCACGCCGGCGTCGAGCTGGAAGGGAAGACGCTCTCGGTCCTCGGCTTCGGCCGCATCGGCCAGCAGGTCGCACGCCGCGCGCTCGGGCTCGGGATGCACGTCGTCGCGTTCGACCCGTTCGTGGGCCGCGAGCGCTTCCGCGAGCTCGGCGTCGAGCGCGTCGCGACGGCCGAGGAGGCGCTCGGCGCCGGCGACTTCGTCACGCTGCACTTGCCGCTGACGGACGAGACGCGCGGCTCGATCGACGCGGCGGCGTTCGCCGCGATGCGCGACGGCGTCCGGCTCGTGAACGCCGCGCGCGGCGAGCTCGTCGACGAGGAGGCCCTCCTCGAGGCGCTCCGGTCCGGCAAGGTCGCGGGCGCGGCGCTCGACGTCTTCACCTCCGAGCCGTACTCGGGCCCGCTGCTCGAGCTCCCGAACGTCGTCGTCACACCGCATCTGGCCGCCTCGACGACGGAGGCGCAGGACCGGGCCGGCGTGGTCGTGGCCGAGCAGGTCGCGGCGGCGCTCGAGGGCGCCCTCGTGACCCACGCCGTGAACATCCCCTCGGTCGGCTCCAAGGACCTCGAGGTGCTCGGGCCGTTCGTGCCGCTCGCCGCCGACCTCGGCCGGCTGGCGATGGAGCTCGCCGCCGGCCGCGCCGACGCGATCGAGCTCACCTACCACGGCGGGCTCGCCGACTTCGACACGCGCCTGCTCACCGCCGCCGCGCTGCACGGCGCGTTCCAGGGCCGCGTCGACGGGCCCCTGAACTACGTGAACGCGCCGCTCGTCGCCGCCGAGCGCGGGATCGAGGTCCACGAACGGCGCCAGTCCGCCACGCGCAACTTCACGAACCTGCTCCGCGTCGGCGTGCGCTCGGACGGCGACGAGGTGCGGGTCGCGGGCACGACGATCGGCCGCGACCACCGGCGCTGGCTCGTCAGCGCGCTCGGCTTCCAGGTCGAGTTCGAGCTCGCGCCGCTGCTCGTCGTCTTCCGCTACGACGACGTGCCCGGCGTGATCGGCCGGGTCGGGACCCTCTTCGGCGAGGCCGGCGTGAACATCGCCAACATGGCCGTGTCCCGGACGCGCCGGGGCGGGAAGGCCCTGATGGCGCTCACGATCGACGCCTCCGCCCCGCCGGAGCTCCAGGAGCGCGTGCGCGCCGAGGGCTTCGACGACGCCCGCTTCATCTCGCTCGGCTGACGCGCGCACCTGCCCCTCGCGGCCGCGGCTCGGCGAGACGTGTCCCCGTGGCAGCCACCGTCACTGCGGCGTGACGCAACCGTCACGTAAGACGCACCGGCGGCGTGGTTGGGCCTTTTCGCCCCCGGCCGCGCGGGACGCGTCCGGGTGGCAGCCACCGTCACGCGGGTGTGACCGAACCGCAACGGAACGGTCGCGGCAGCGCGCCGCCCGCGTCCCGCGCTACGTCGTTCCGGCGCGGGGGTTGAGCCTGCGCACCTGCGCCGCCACGATGCGGTTCACCTTGCGGACGATGTTGTAGCGGCGCCGCTCCCGCACCACCCGCTCGATCCGCTCGTCCTCGTGGCCGGGCACGAGGAGGAACTGCGTCCCGTCCGAGCGCACGTCCTCGTAGACGTCGAGCGGCGCCTCGACCTGATCCGTGCAGCCCGGGTCGGCGCACTCGCACACGAACGCGGCGTCCTCGGACTCGGTCCGCTGCGCGCTCTCCGCGATCCGCTCGTTCACGTTGCGGAAGAGCGACTCGGTCCGGGCGATCCGGACTTCGGGCTGCTCCATCTCGTCTCCCGACTCGTTTGCGTACCGAGACGAAAACGCTGAAGTCGCGCGCCGGGTTTCGCCTACGATCGCGACGTGCCGCCCTGGCCGGAGCCCGTCGAGCGCGTCGCGTCCTTCCTGCGCGACTCCGGCGCCGAGGCCCGGATCGAGGAGTTCGCCGTCGCCACCCCGACCGCCGTCGACGCCGCCCGGGCCGCCGGCTGCGAGCTGGCGCAGATCGCGAAGGCGGTCGTCTTCGACTGCGGCGACCGCTTCGTCGTCGCGCTGACCCCGGGAGATCGGCGCGCCGACGCCGGGAAGGTCGCGAGCGCGGCCGAAGCCGCGCGGGCGAAGGTCGCGAGACCCGCGCAGGTCGTCGAGGCGACGGGCTTCGAGCCCGGCGCCGTCGCCCCCTTCCCGCTCCCCGGCGTCGCGGCCACGTTCATCGACCAGATGCTCCTGACCCAGGACAAGGTGTGGGTCGGAGCCGGCTCCCCGAGCCATCTCGCGGCCCTCGCGCCCGCCGAGCTCGTCCGCCTGACACACGCTCGGGCGGGCGATCTCGTCGAGCGGCTCCCCGAACCGGGGGGCGTTTCCGACGCCCGCCCCGGGTAAAATCCGTCAGTCGCCGGCCGGAAGGAGCGAGAGATGCAGGAGACCGACAAGATCTGGATGAACGGTGAGCTCGTCGACTGGGCCGACGCCCGAATCCACGTCGGCGCGCACGGCCTGCACTACGGCTCGGGGATCTTCGAGGGAATCCGCGCCTACGCGACCGCGAAGGGCACCTCCGTCTTCCGGCTCAGCGACCACCTGAAGCGGCTCGAGAACTCGGCCCGCCTCCTCTACATGGACCTCCCGTACACGATCGAGGAGCTTCGCTCCGCCTGCTTCGAGCTGATTTCCGTGAACGGGCTGCCGGAGTGCTACCTGCGGCCGATCGCCTTCTACGGCTACGGCGAGCTCGGCGTCGCGGCGACCGGGAATCCCATCGACGTCGTGATCATGAGCTGGCCGTGGGGCGCCTACCTCGGCGAGGAGGGGCTGAAGGCGGGCATCCGCGCGAAAATCTCGAGCTGGCAGCGCGTCGGGCCGAACGTGATCCCGCACGCCGCGAAGGCGACGGGCGTCTACGTCAACTCGATGCTCGCCGTCACCGAGGCGAACCGCGCCGGCTACGACGAGGCGATCCTGCTCACCGCGGACGGGTACCTCGCGGACGGCTCGGGCGAGAACGTCTTCGTCGTGCAGGGCGGCCGGATCTTCACGCCCGACCTCTCGGCCTCGATCCTGCCCGGGATCACCCGCGACACGGTGATCCAGATCGCGCAGGACCTCGGCTACACGGTGATCGAGAAGAACCTCATCCGGTCCGACCTCTTCGTCGCCGACGAGGTCTTCATGACGGGGACGGCGGCGGAGGTGACGCCGCTCCGCTCGATCGACGACGTCGAGATCGGCGTCGGCCCGATCACGCTCGAGATCCAGGAGGCCTACCTCGACACGGCGCGCGGACGCAGCGAGCGCTGGGCGCAGTGGCTCGAGTACGCGCCGGACCCCGTGCAGACGCCCGCCGAAGCGTGAAGCCCGTCCCCACGCGGGAGATCCCGCTTTCGTTCCCGTACCTCGACGAGCGCGAGGAGGAGCTCGTGCTCGAGGTGCTCCGCTCCGGGCGGCTCTCGCTCGGCCCGACGATCGACAGCTTCGAGGAGCTCCTCGCCGAGCGCGTGGGAGCGCCGTACGCCGCCGCCGTGTCGAGCGGGACGGCGGGCCTCCATCTCCTCTGCCACCTCGCGGGCTTCGGCCCCGGCGACGAGGTCGTCACGTCGCCGTTCTCGTTCGCCTCGAGCGCGAACTGCTTCATGTTCGAGGGGGCGACGCCCGTCTTCGCCGACGTCGACCCGCGCACGTTCAACCTCGACCCGGCGGCGGTCGAGGCGGCGATCACCGAGCGGACGCGGGGCATCGTCGCGGTCGACATCTTCGGCTATCCGTGCGAGCTCGAGGAGCTGCGCGCCATCGCCGACCGGCACGGCCTCGCGCTGATCGACGATGCGTGCGAGGCGCTCGGGGCCGAGTACCGCGGTGCCTCCGTCGGCTCGCACGGGCCGTCCGCGGTGTTCGCCTTCTACCCGAACAAGCAGATCGCGACCGGCGAGGGCGGCGTCGTCACGACCCACTCGGAGGAGGAGTGGCGGCAGCTCCGGAGCCTCCGGAACCAGGGCCGCGCCTACGAAGGTGGCGGCTGGTTCCACCACGTGCAGCTCGGCTTCAACTACCGCTGGACCGACATCCAGGCGGCGATCGGGATCGCGCAGCTCGAGAAGCTCGACGAGATCCTGCGCCGCCGAGGCGAGGTCGCCGCCCGCTACTCCGAGGCGCTCGCGTCCGTCGAGGGCGTGGAGGTGCCGCTCGCCGACGACGCCGACCACCGGCGGTCGTGGTTCGTCTACGTCGTAAAGCTCGCGCCCGAGCTCGACCGCGACCGGGTGATGGCCGAGCTCCGCGACCAGGGCGTCGCGACGGCCGAGTACGTCCCGTGCATCCATCTCCAGCCGTACATGCGGGAGCGCTACGGCTTCGGCGAGGGCCCGTGCCCGATCGCGGAGGAGACGAGCCGGCACACGCTGGCCCTGCCGTTCGCGACCGGGCTCGACACCGAAGACCAGGAGCGCGTGATCGAGGCGCTCCGCACGGCAATCGGCTCCTAGGCCGCGACCTCGCGCAACCGCCCGCTCGTCACGTCGTAGACGTAGCCGGTCGCCGCGAACGAGTCCGGGAGGAGCGGAGACTCGGCGATCTTGCGCAGGCTCGCCCGCACGCTCTCGTCGAGATCGGAGAAGGGATGGAAGTCGATGCCCGAGGCGTCGGCGTCCGCTTCGTCGGAGAGCTTCCGGCGCAGGTCGTCGTTCGTGAAGGTCAGCATCCCGCAGTCGCCATGCGCGATCACGAACGCTTCCTGCGTGCCGAGGAGCCAGTGCGAGATGACGAGCGAGCGCAGCGCGTCGTCGGTCACGAGGCCGCCCGCATTCCGGATCACGTGCGCGTCGCCTTCCTGGAGCCCGAGGAACTTCGCGGGGTCGAGCCGCGCGTCCATGCACGTGACGACGGCGAACCGCCGGCCCGGCGGCATCGGCAGGTCGCCCTTCGCGAACCCGGACGCATAGGTCTCGTTGGCGGCGAGAAGCTGGTCGCGAGCGGACATCGGCGCCTCCTTTGCTCGGGGAGAGGCGTGTAACGCTATCTCTTTTGAAGTAAGCCGCGCGGGCGAGGCGCGGCGCGCCCTGGACGCGCCGCGCCTCCGCGTTCTCGCCGCTACGTCCCGGTCAGGACGCAGCGCGAGGTCGCGTTCGAGTACTCGCGCTGGAGGTAGTAGGTGTGACCGTTGATGACCTGGTTGTACTGCCCGTAGGCCGTCGAGCCGAGCGGCGTGCCGAAGTCCCACGCGCACTTGTCGCCGTTCTCGTAGCCCACGCGGTCGTACCAGGCGTTGCCCTGCTCGTCGGTGATCGCCTCGTTGTGCTCGTGGCTCACGACGTTGATCGTCGGGTCCGCGTCGTCACCGTTCGGATGCTGGCCCGAGTCGCAGGCGGACGGCACCGTCATCGTGTACGGCTGGTTCGCGTACAGCGTCACCGTCGATCCCGAGCCGTACCAGCTGTGGTACGCGCAGAAGTAGCTGAACGCGCACTGCGAGCCGGCGCAGCTGCCGACGTTCTTCGGCGTGAAGAGGAAGAACGCGGTGGAGGGATTCGAGACCCACCCCAGCCGGGACTTCACCTTCGCCACCTCGGCCTGCAGCTGGGCATCCGTCAGGCAAACGGTGGTCTGCGAGACGCCGTCGCTGCACCCGCTCCCCGGAAACGGGTCCGTGTCCGTGTACGAGCCGCCGAAGGTCGAGCTGTAGCTGATGTGCGTGCCCGACCCCTGGTAGTACTGCGTGTCGCTCCAGTAGACGTTGCTCGTCTGGCCGCTCGCCGCCGCAACGTCGGCCAGGAACTGGTTGTTGAGCGAGATGTAGCGCGAGCTGACCGAGAAGCCGGACGGCTTCCAGTAGATCGCGTAGGTCTTGTTCGTCAGCATGACCGGGCCCCCGTGGTAGCTGAGGTTCCCTAGGCCGCTGACGGCCGCGGCCGCGTGCGGATTGGGCAGGACGGTGCCGAGGATCTTCTCGAGACCCGGAGGGTTCGGCCCCTTCGCCTGGGCGGCGCCGCCGGACGCCACGAAAGCGCACCCGAGGACGAGGAGCACGACGAGCTTGCGCATGTACCGACCCCCTTCAGGGAGAACGACTGGACCAGCCGTTATCCCCGCAGTGCAACAAGAGTCAAACCTCTGGCTGCAAAAACGACGACGCGCGGGCCGGGCCCGCGCGTCCGTCTCGAGGTTTCTTCTCTCGCCCTAGGTAGGGAGCAGGCCGATGACGCGGTTGAGCGCGCCGCTGATGCCGCCGGAGAGCGCGGTGAAGACCGCCACGGCACCGATCGTGATCACTGCCAGGACGACGCCGTACTCGGCCATCGTCTGGCCCTCCTCGCGCTTCCAGTGTGTCCGCACGAGTTCGAGCCACTGATCGAAGGTCATTGACGTACCTCCTCGTCGGTTTCCCGCCGTGTCGGCCTGCGAGCCCCCCGTCGCCGACTCCCCCGAGGAAGGGAGTGCCGCAACGGCGTGACCGACCCGTCGAGCGATTCGCGTAGGGAGGCATCGGCGTAGGTACTTCGGACCCCGATCCCTCGCCCTAGGGATCGCCGCCGGTAGGCGATAATCCGTCTGTGACGGACGCTCAGCGCATGGTCTTCCTGGGGTTCGGCAAGTACGCGCGCGCCGACCGCATCTACGCGCTCGAGCCGATCCGTGGCGACAACCGAGGCGGCGGCAGCCGGACGCGCGTCTGGATCGAGGGCGTCCCCGATCCCATCGTCGCCTCGCGCACGGAGCGGACGATCCTCGCCGACATGGGCCAGTCCGCGGCCGCGAACGTCGCGGTCGTCGAGGACGCGGTCGCGCTCGCGCGCCGGATCGTCGAAGGCTCCGAGCAGGGCCGACTCGACCTCGGCGACCTGAACCGCCGGGCGCGGCGCCTGCTCGAGTCGACTACAGGCGGGGACGAGGGGGAGCGGCTTTTCTGAGCCGCTC
>VAXK01000180.1 GCA_005885565.1 Actinomycetota bacterium | reverse complement strand
CCCGTCGCCGGTGACGTGGTCGCGCAGGTAGATGACGTGGCCCGACTGCTCGCCGCCGAGGACGGCGCCCTCGCGGCGCAGCGCCTCGAGCACGTAGCGGTCGCCGACGTCGGTCGTGACGACGCGGACGTCGTGCTGGGCCATCAGGCGGTGGAAGCCGAGGTTCGTCATCGTCGTCACCGCGACGGCGTCGACGCCGAGGTGGAGCGCGAGGATGGCGACGATCTGGTCGCCGTCGACCGCAATCCCGTCCGCGTCGACCGCGAGCATCCGGTCCCCGTCGCCGTCGAAGGCGACGCCGAGGTCCAAACCCGACCTAGCAACAGTCTGTTGCAAGGTCCGGAGGTCGGTGGCGCCGCAGCCCAGGTTGATGTTCGTCCCATCCGGCTCGTCGCCGACGGTCACCACTTCCGCGCCCAGCTCCTCGAAGGCCCTCGGAGCGAGGCCCGAGTAGGCGCCGTTCGCGCAGTCGACGCCGATGCGCAGGCCCGTCAGATCCGAGCCGAAGCGCTCGACGACGTGCTCGAGGTAGCTGTCGGTCGCGACCCCGATTCGGTCGAGCTCGCCGCCGCCCGTCGCCGGAGCGTCGAGGAGCGCCTCGATCTCCTCCTCGGCCTCGTCGGTGAGCTTCTGCCCGTCGCGGTCGAAGAGCTTGACGCCGTTGAACTCCGGTGGGTTGTGCGAGGCCGAGATGACGACGCCGAGATCGAGCGCGAGCAGCGCGACGGCCGGGGTCGGCAGGACGCCGGCGAGGATCGCGCTTCCGCCGGCGGAGACGACTCCTGCGGCGAAGGCCTCCTCGAGCTCGGGGCCCGAGGCACGCGTGTCGCGACCGACGAAGACCCGCCCGCGGCCGGACCACAACGTCGCTGCCCGCCCGAGCCGCTCGACCAGGTCGGCGGTAAGGACGTCGCCGACGATCCCGCGTACGCCGTCCGTGCCGAAGTAGCGCCTCGCCACGGCGCGTGAGCTTACGCTCGACACGCCTAGCGCTTGGAGAACTGCGGCGCGCGCCGCGCTTTGTGGAGACCGGCCTTCTTGCGCTCGACGATCCGCGCGTCGCGGGTCAGGAAGCCGGCGCGCTTGAGCGGCACGCGCAGGTTCGGGTCGGCCTCGACGAGGGCGCGCGCGATCCCGTGCCGGACCGCGCCGGCCTGTCCGCTCGGGCCGCCGCCGTGGACGCGCACGCGGATGTCGTACGTCCCCTCGGCGCCGGCCACCTTGAGCGGCGCGAGCGCGAGCACGCGATGCGCGGCGCGCGGGAAGTACTCCTCCATCGTGCGCCCGTTGAACCAGGTCGCGCCGTCGCCCGGCCGCAGGATGACCCGCGCGACCGACGTCTTCCGCTTCCCGGTTCCGAGGTACTGCGCGCGCTCGGCCATCAGCGACCCGCCTCGAGCGGCTGCGGCGCCTGCGCCTCGTGCGGGTGGTCGGGGCCCGCGTAGACCTTGAGCTTGTTGAGCTGCTGCCGCGCGAGCCGGTTCTTCGGGAGCATGCCTTTCACGGCCTTGCGGATCACCTCGGTCGGCCGGCGCTCGAGCTGCTCGCGGAGCGTCCGGCTGCGCAGGCCGCCCGGATAGCCGGAGTGCCGGTAGTAGCGCTTCTGGTCGAGCTTGTTCCCGGTGACCATCACCTTCTCGGCGTTCACGACGACGACGAAGTCGCCCGTGTCGACGTGCGGCGTGTACTGCGCCTTGCCCTTGCCGCGCAGGGTGTCCGCGATTCGGGTCGCGAGCCGGCCGAGCGTCTGGCCGTCGGCATCGACGACGTACCAGCGGCGCTCGACCTCGCCGGGCTTTGCGTTGTATGTCCTCATTCGTGAAAGCGGCGCACTTTGGCCGTGCGCCGGCGGCGAATCTTAGCGGAGGCTACCCGCCTTCGCCGATCGTCGCGATGAGCGGCAGGAGGATGTCGTCGACGAGGTAGCCGCGGGCCGACGGGACGAGCAGCAGGTAAGCGGGCGACGTCGGCGGGGTCGACGTCGGGTCGGTGACCGTGATGCTCACGAAGGCCTTGCCGTCGGCGGCGACGGCGACGGAGTCGATCGTGTACGTGGGAGGCGCGGTGGGTGGCTTCGGCGCCTCAGGGGTTCCGGTCGCGACCTTCCGCACCGTGGGATCGTCGAACGCGGTCCCGGTCGCGCGGTAGATCGCGCCGCTGTCGCCCTCGACGTAGATCACGACGCGGCGGGCGGTGGTGCGGCGGTCGAGCACGGCCGTCGTCGCGAGCTGGTTCTTCGCGGCGAGGGGACCCTTCCCGACCTTGACCGTGAGGCCCCTGTCGATTCGCTCCATGTCCCGGGCGAGCTGCTTGACGGTGAACCCCTTACGGACGAAGTCGCCGTGGCGCCGCGCCGAGCTCTGACGGGCGGCCCTGAATGCGGACGTGAGCGTGTCGATCGCGTCGAGGTCGGCGTCGGACGAATCGCTCTGCGTGAAGCGGCTCGGGCAGTCCGGGCCGCCGAGCGCCGCGAGCGCGCGCGGGCTCAGGAGGCTGCACGCGGTCGTCCCGTCGCTCGCGATCAGCGCCGTCATGAAGCGATCCGCGACCACCCGCGCGTCGGAGGCGTTGTCGGCGCGCGCGGTGCCCGCGAACCCGGCGACGGTGAGCATCGCCGCCAGCGCCGTTGCCATTCGGAGACCCCTCACGCGCTCACCCTGACAGGCGTGTCGGCGTGCGTCAATGCGCGGAGACCGGCCTCGAACGCGACCGCTCCCCCGTGGGATGGATGGCGGACGTGCGCCGCTCCCGTGACCGCAGCCGCGAGCCGCCCGACGGCGACGACGCGCCGCCCGCGCGCGAGCTCGGCGAGGAAGGGCTCGGCCGCCGCGACCTCGGCGCGGGTCGGCGGCCGGTTCGAGCTCGAGGTGCCCGGATGCGTCGGCACGACGTTCCACAGCAGCACGTCTTCGGCAAGCCCGAGGGCGTCGAGAACGCGGTGCACGATCGTCGCCGTCGCCTCCGCCGGGTCGCGGCCCGTGAGCTGCCGCTCGGAGGTGAAGGCCAGGCCGCTGACGCGCGCGCCGCGGTAGCCGGCCGCCTCGCCGACGAGCAGGATCGGCGCGTCGCGGCGCGCGTCGAGGTAGTCCGCGAGCCGCCGCCGGCGAAGCGGCGAGTCCGCGTACTGGTTGTACGTGGAGCCGATCCGAGCCTCCGCGAGCCGGTCGACGAAGCTACGCATTCGGGCGCCGCCGCCTCAGTCGTACGAGATGAGCTCGAGCAGCGAGCCGTCCGGATCGCGGAAGTAGACGCTCGTTCCGTCGCCCTGCGCTCCGCGCCGCGGCACCGGCCCCTCCTCCACGTCGACGCCGTGGTGGCGGAGGTGCTCGACGGCGTCCTCGATCCGGCCGGGCCAGACGAGGCAGAGGTCGCTGTTGCCTGGCCGCACGCGCTCGCGCGCGACCGGATACGGCTCGGAGCCAGGCCCGTGGACGTTCAGCTGCTGCGCGCCGAACCGGTACGCGAAGCGGCCCTTGTCGAGCTCGACGAGCTCGGCGCCGCAGACGTCGCGGTAGAAGACGTTCGAGCGCTCCCAGTCGGAGACCGCGACGACCACATGGTCGAGCGTTACTCCCACTCGATCGTCGAGGGCGGCTTCGACGAGATGTCGAGGGCGACGCGGTTCACGCCCGGGATCTCGTTGATGATCCGGCTCGAGATCGTCTCCAGCAGGTCGTACGGGAGGCGGGCCCAGTCGGCCGTCATCGCGTCCTCGCTCGTCACCGCACGGACGACGATCGGATAGGCGTACGTGCGCTCGTCGCCCTGCACGCCGACCGAGCGGATCGCCGGCAGCACGGCGAACGACTGCCATAGCTCGCGGTAGAGGCCGGCGCGCCGGATCTCCTCCTGGAGGATCGCGTCGGCCGCGCGCAGGATCTCCAGCCGCTCCCGCGTCACCTCGCCGATGATGCGAATGGCGAGGCCGGGGCCCGGGAACGGCTGGCGCCACACCATTCGCTCCGGGAGGCCGAGCTCCTCGCCGACGCGCCGCACCTCGTCCTTGAAGAGCAGGCGGAGCGGCTCGACGAGCTCCATGCGCATGTCGGCGGGCAGGCCGCCCACGTTGTGGTGGGACTTGATCGTCGCGGCCACGCCGTCCTCGGCCCCGCCCGACTCGATCACGTCCGAGTAGAGCGTGCCCTGGACGAGGAAGCGCGTGTCGCCCAGGCGCCGCGCCTCGGCCTCGAAGACGCGGATGAACTCCTCGCCGACCCGCCGCCGCTTCTCCTCCGGGTCGGCGACGCCCGCGAGCCGCTCGAGGAAGCGGTCCTGCGCCTCGACGTGCACGAGCGGGACGTTGAAGTGGCCGCGGAAGGTCTCGACCACCTGCGTCGCCTCGTCGGCTCGGAGCAGCCCGTGGTCGACGAACACGCAGGTGAGCCGGTCGCCCACCGCCTTGTGGACGAGGAGCGCGGCAACGGCTGAGTCCACGCCGCCCGAGAGCGCGCAGAGCACGCGCTCTTGGCCGACCTGCGCGCGGATCCGCTCGACCTGCTCCTCGATCACCGCCGCAGGCGTCCAGGCGGGCGGCGCCGCGGCGACCTCGTAGAGGAAGTTCTTCAGCAGGTCCTGTCCGTGCGGCGTGTGCACGACCTCGGGGTGGAACTGGACGCCGTAGAGCCTGCGGCGCGGATCCTCGAAGGCGGCGATCGGCGTCGAGGGCGACCCGGCGACGACGCGCGCGCCCTCCGGCGGGGTGACGAC
>VAXK01000074.1 GCA_005885565.1 Actinomycetota bacterium | reverse complement strand
ACGACTGGCTCGCGACGCCGCCGGAGGAGCGATCCGTGCGCCTGCGTTAGCTCGGCGCCGGCCTGCGGAGCGACCCCGCGCTTCCGAGCGGCGGCGGCGCCTTCGTACTCGCGACGCTCGCGACCGTCGTCTACGACGGCTGGTCGCAGACGAACCGCTTCGCCGCCTTCGAGGGCTGGTTCCTCGACCACTCGGCGTTCCTCGCGCGGCACGACGACCTGCTCCGCACCGGCCTCATGGTGGCGATCGTCGCCGCGTTCGTCCTCGCCTTCCTGCTCGTCTGCGCGCTCCTCGGCGAGGGCGGCGTCTCCGAGGCCGCCCGCCGCTACTCGCCGACGCTCATCCCGATCGCCGCGGTGTACTTCGCCGCGCACTACTTCGACTACCTGCTCGTGGCCGGACAGGCGACGGTCGGCGTCCTCGTCGACCCGTTCGGCCACAGCTGGAACCCGGCCGGCCTCGGCGAGTACCCGATCCGCAAGGGAGTCGTCCCCGCCGCCGCGGTCTGGTGGGCGCAGATCGTGCTGATCGTCGCGGGCCACGTCCTCGGTGTCGTGGCGGCGCACCGCCTCGCCGTCCGGCGCCGCGTGCGGCCGACGTTCGTGCTCGTGAGGCAGGCGCCGCTCGTCGCGCTGATGGTCGCCTACACGGTCGCCGGCCTCTGGGTCCTGGCCCAGCAGATCAAGGTGGGTGCCTAGGCGGGCGCCGGCTCGGGCATCAGGCCGAGCTGCGTCATGATCTGGACCTGGTCGAAGTACAGGCGCGTGTCCACGACGGCGTCGTTCTCGACCCGGAAGACCTGGACGCCTCGGCCGTTCAGCCGCCGGTGCGTCGCCGGGATCTCACCGGCGGGGCCGCTCAACGTGCCCTCGTGCGTCCCCTCGAAGGTGAACTCCTGCGCCACCCAGTCGCCCGAGGCCAGCTCGTTCTTGACCGTGAGGCGTGCGTCGGGAAACGCGTTCAGCCAGGCCATCGCGTACTGCGTCGCCGCCTCCCCGCCCTCGACGCGCACATCGCCCGGCGCTTCGAGGACGCCGTTCTCGGCGTTCAGCTCGCGGATCCGGCTCTCGTCGTGGTCGTTGAACGCGGCGACGAAGTCCGCTCCGACCTGCCGTGCATCGGCCATGTGACCCTCCCTCGGTTGGTTTGGCGGAGTCTACGGCGGTGAGATTCGTAGAGGCGCGTCGAACGCTCGGTAGCGGTCGTGCATGAAATGTGCGGCGGCCGTCATGTGCACGTCGAGCGTGCGCAGCGTCCGCCGGTCGAGCGCGACGTCGAACCACGCCGGGACCGTCGGGTCGAGGAACGTGACGCGCCAGAGCCGCGGCGTCCGGCCGATCAGGCGCGCGTCGCGGACGATGCTCCACGGCGCCGAGGGGATGTGGAGCGGTGATTGCGGTGACGCGATCCATCGTCCACCCGGAGAGCGGTCCCAGCGGCGTCCGCCGACGACGACCGCGTGCTGGCCTCCGACGATCCGGTACGCCAGCCGGTCCGGCGCCACCATCTCGAAGTGCGTGAGGACGCGGTTAGTGGGGTTCGACGCCAGCGACTCGTCGTACACGAGGGAGCGCAGCGAGTCGAACACGCGCGTCGCGCGGATGACGAGCCCGGGCGCCGGGCGGCCGGCGTAGACCGGGAACCGGATGCGGCGGCCGGCCACCACCACGTCGACCGCGCGGGCGCGCGGCGCCGCCAGCGACGCCGAGTAGCAGCCGGCTCCACAGCTCGCGCCGACCGCGGAGCGGCCGGCGGCCGAGAACCGCACCGGCAGGCCGTCGAAGCCGAAGCCGTTCGGGCTCAGGATCGTCGCGACGAGCGACAGCGCTCCGTGCGAGCGGCGCACCGAGAGCGCTACCGCACGGTCGCCGTCCTCCCGCGCCAGCACGACGCCGCCCGGAGGGGGCAGCTTCGGTGCGCGCGTGGCCGAGGCGCGTGCCGGCGCGGCGCGCGCGTTCCGCCCGGGCGGAAGCTCCGTGAGCAGCGCCACCGCGCCGACGACGGCGGCGAGCAGGCACAGCTCGACTGCGACGCTCCGCCGCAGGCCGGCGAACGCGCGCGGGGCGGCGGGATTCCGGCCCGTCGCCGCGCGCAGCCGCGGGACGAGCCGATAGCGGTTCCGCGCGCCGAGGAGGACGAGGCAGGCGAGGAGCCCCGTCTTGACGAGGAGCGTGCGCCCGTAGCTCGTGCTCCAGAGCTGCGGCACGGCCGAGAGCTCCCGCAACGCCCGCGCGAGCCCGGTCGCGCCGATCGTGACGACCGAGGCGAGCGCGAGCGTCGAGAAGCGGCCCGCCGACGCGGCGAGGACGCGCCCGCGCGCCGTCGGCTCGAGGGCGCGCGCGGCACGGGGCACGGCGACGGCGAGCGCGAGGAGCCCGCCGACCCAGACCGAGGCGCCGAGAAGGTGGACCGCGTCGGCGAGCGCGCTCCACCAGGGCTGGTTCGCGTCGAGGGCGTGGCCCGCGAGCGTCGGCAGCGGGACGAGGGCGAGCGCCACGAGCGCAGCCGCGCGAAGCCACCGCAGCGCGAGCGCGGCCCCGCCCGCCGCGAGGCCGGCGAGGGCCCACTCCACGAGATCGAACCGCGTTCCCGACGTGCCGCGGAGGGCGAGCCCCGCCGCTCCCGCCGCAGCGAGCAGGCATCCGACGAGGACGACGAACGAGAGCTCCCGCCCACCGAGGTCGCGCGGCCAGACGGCGAAGCGGAAGACGGCTGCGCCCGCGGCCGCGAGCAAGCCCGCGAAGAGGAGCACGCGAAAGACGACGTCGCCGGTCCGCCCGGCGCCGCCGGCGCTCAGGCTCGCCGTCGGTCGCGCGGCGCCGGCGCCGACGGCGAAGGCGGTCACGCCGCGCTCGTTGTGGCCGTCGTCGGAGACGACGCTCCAGCGGACGCTGTAGTCGCCCGCGGCGAGCCCGTGGCGGAGCGGGACGACGAGCTCGCGATGGTTCCCCCGCGGGACGTATGCGTGCCCGGCGAGGACGGAGCCGCCGCCGTTCCGGACGGCCTCCATACCCGGCCCCGGCCGGATCGCGTCGTCGAAGAGCACGCGCACCGCGGTCGGCGGCGTCGCCAGGACGCCGCCGTTCGCGGGCCTGAGCCTCACCAGATTCGCGTGGGCGGACGCGACCGCCGGCGCGACGAGCGCGGCGACGGCCGCGACGATGAGCACGTATCGGGCGCGCACGCTCACCATTGTGGAGCCGTACGGGCCCATCCGCCGCGGCGGATGGGCCCGTACGTTGCGGTGTCTTTAAGGAAACGGGAGGACGGTCTCGATCTGGTTCGCCTGCTCGCAGCCGTAGGAGGCGTCGCTCCCCTGCTGGCCGTCGCAGGGGTTCGGGTCCGGCGCGGGCCCGACGTCGCCCGTGATGTCGCCCTCGAGCAGGTCGTCGCCCTTGCCGCCGAGAAGCGCGTCGTTCCCGAAGTTGCCGACGAGCAGGTCGTTGCCGTCCTCGCCCTTGACGAGGTCGTGGCCGAAGCCGCCGAAGAGCTCGTCGTCGCCGGTCGAGCCCGAGACACTGTCGTCGCCCGCGTTCCCGGTGGCGAAGTCGTTCCCGGCCCCGGCGTCGATGGTGTCGGCCCCGTTCTCGCCGAAGATCGCGTCGTCACCGGGCCCGCCGCAGATCAGATCGTCGCCGCCGAGCCCGTAGATCGTGTCGTTGCCGGGCGTCCCGACGATGACGTCGGGCCCTTCGGTGCCGTAGATCGGCCCCGGCCCGGTGGCGACGATCGTCGCCGGCTCGCCGAAGCACATCGGCGTCGCAGGCTGACCCGTCGCCGCGCCGGCGGCGACGACCGAGACGAGGGCGACCGCAGCCGCGACTGGAACAGCTTCCTCACAGGCTCCCCCTCGTGTCGAATGGACGCGAACCCTTATCCGGCATGACTTCAAGAAAGTGAGCGGAACGCGCTGGTAGCGTCGGCACGTGCTCTTCCGTCAGTTCGTGGACGAGGGGCTCGGTTGCGGCTCCTACCTCGTCGGCGACGAGCATGCGGGTGTCGCGGTGGTGGTCGACCCGGCCTACGCAATCGAGCCGTACCTCGAGGAGGCCGCCCGCCGGCGCGTGCGGATCGAGCGCGTCCTCGAGACGCACACCCACGCCGACCACGTCTCGGGCCACGGCCGGCTCGCGCTCGAGGTGGGCGCCACGGTCGCCGTGCATCCCGCCGCCGAGCCGGCGTTCCCGTTCGAGCCGCTCGAAGACGGCGCGGTGATCGAGGCCGGCGACGTCGCGCTTCGGGTCGTGCACACGCCCGGGCACCGGCCTGAGCACTGCGCGTTCGCCGTCTCCGACCGCTCGCGCGCCGAGGAGCCGTGGCTCGTGCTGACCGGCGACTCGCTCCTCGTCGGCGACGCCGCCCGGCCGGACCTGGCCGTGGAGGCCGACGAGGGTGCGCGCGGCCTCTTCCACAGCCTGCGACGGCTCGGCGAGCTGGCCGACGGGGTCGAGCTCTATCCCGGTCACGTCGCCGGCTCGCTCTGCGGCGCGGCGATGAGCTCGAAGACGTCGTCCACCGTCGGGTTCGAGCGCCGCTTCAACCCGACCCTCGAGCTCCCCGACGAGGACGCCTTCGTCCAGGCGACCGCCGGTGGCTCGCAGCCGCGTCCCCCGAACATGGCGCGGATCGTCGAGCTGAACCGCGGCCCGTTCCTGCCCGCGCCGCCCGAGCTTCGCCGCCTCGAGACGTGGGTCGGCGCGACCGTCGTCGACGTCCGCCCCGCCGCGGCGTTCGCCGAGGGCCACGTCCCGGGCGCGTTCAACATCCCGGTCGCCGGCTCGAGCTTCGCGACGCGCGCCGGGTTCCTGCTCTCCGCCGACGAGCGGATCGTGCTGCACGGCTCGTCGCCCGAGGAGGTCGAGCGCGCGACGCGCGGCCTGCGCTCGGTCGGCTTCGTCGAGCTCGCCGGCTACCTGGAGGATCCCGAGACGCCGGACCGGCTCGAGCCCGTGGCGCTCGACGAGCTCGAAGGCCTCCTCGCCTCGGGCGCGGTCGAGCTCGTCGACGTGCGTGAGGCCGACGAGCGGGACGGCGGCTACATCTCGGGCAGCCGGCACGTGCCCTACCGGCTCGTCCGCGCCTGCGGGGACGAGCTCGGGAACGGCAAGCCGGTCGTGACGATCTGCGAGACGGGCTCGCGCGCGGCGATCGCCGCGAGCGTGCTCGCCGCGGCCGGCGTCGACGCGCGGCCCGTGATCTACGGCGGGCTGCGCGAGTGGCGCGCCCGCGGCAACCAGACGGTTCAGTTCCGCCGCTGCGGCACGTAGCGTCGCTGCTGCTCGCCCACGGAGCCGGCAGCGGCCCGTGGGTCTTCGACGGCTGGCCTGCCGCGTTTCCCGACCTGGACGTCGACGCGGTCGACCTCCAGGCGGGCTTGAACGTGGCCGAGGCGTCGATGTCGAACTACGCCGCGGTGGTCGTCCGCGCCGCCGAGTGGCTGCTGCGACCGCTCGCGCTCTGCGGCTGGAGCAGCGGCGGCCTCGCGGCGACGATGGCGGCGCGGCAGGCGGAGGCCGACTTCCTGGTCCTCCTCGAGTCGAGCCCGCCCGGGGAGGTGCAGGGCTTCGACGAGTCGGTCCCCCTCCGGCCCGGCACGTTCGATCCGGAGGAGACGTACGGCGCCTTCCCGCCCGGGATGCGCGCGCGGCCGGAGTCGCTGCTCGCCCGTGCCGAACGGAAACGTGGCGTCTCGGTGCCGGAGCTCCCTTGTCCGGCGCTCGTCGTCTACGGCGACGAGTTCGCCGAGGAGCGTGGCCCGCGGCTCGCGGCGCGCTACGGCGCCGAGGAGCTCGCCTTCCCCGGGCTCGACCATTGGGACCTCGTGCTCGACGACCGCGTCCGGAAGACGCTCGCCGCTTCTTGACACCGAGCTTCACGCAGCGGGACACTTGCCGACGTGCTCGTTGCCGCTTCGTGGAGCCATCGACATCAGGAGTTCCTGCACGTCGTGCTCCCGATTCTCGTCGGCCTCGCCTTCCTCGCTCTCGTGTTCGGGCTGTATTGGGTGTGGAAGCGATCCTGGAACGTGTTCGTGCTCGCCGAGGGCGCCGACGGCCGGCTCAGCACGTCGAAGTTCCAGGTCCTCCTCTGGACGATCGTCGTGCTCTTCGGCTACGTCGTCGTCGAGACCGGCCGCTTCATGCGCGGCAACTTCGACGCGCTGGACAAGATCCCGCCGAACGTGCTGATCGCGCTCGGGTTCACGCTCGGGACGGCGACGCTGGCCAAGGGAATCACGACGTCGTTCATCGCCGGCGGACGTCTCAAGAAGGAGCCCGACAAACAGAGCGGAGCCAGCACGCTCGTGGCGGACGACGACGGCGCCCCGGACCTGAGCAAGGCTCAGCTGCTCGCCTGGACATTCCTCGCTCTCGTCGTCTACGTCGTCAGGGTGTGCTACCAACTGCGCGTCCAGCACTGGCCGGAGCTGCCCGACATCGACGCCCCGCTCATGGTGCTCATGGGGCTCGGCCAGGGCGCATACATCGGCAAGAAGCTGACGACGACGTCGACGCCGCGGCTGGGTGAGCTCAACCCGACGCAGGGGCCGCCCGGGACGACCGTCACCGTCACAGGCGTCGCCCTCGGCGGCAAGGACGAGTCGACCCGCGTTCGTCTCGACGACGTCTCGCTGCCGGCGCCGGCGGACCGCTCGAACTGGGACGACGACCACGTCGTGTTCACGATCCCGGACCAGCATCCGAAGGGCTCGCCGTGGGCGGCGGGAGACAAGGTGGAGATCCGCGTCGTCTCGAAGGGCCACACGAGCGCGAACTCGCTCACGTTCACGGTCACCGCCGCGAGCCCCTAGGCCGGCGCGGCGAGGAGCTCCTCGCCGAGCGCGACGTACCGCTTCGCGTCCACCGTCCGGTAGAAGTCGAGCGCTCGGCGGAGCGCCGGCTCCGCCTCGGCGTGACGTCCCGTGAGGACGAGCGCCTGCGCCGCGTGAAGGCGGGCGAACGCCTCGTGCGACCGCGCGCCGATGCGCTCGAAGACCCCCGCGGCGCGAGCGGAGTCGCCCTGCGCCACTGCGCGTGCCGCCTCCAGCCACGGCGTGCTCGGGTCGTTCCGGCGCTCGAGCACGGCGAGGAGCTCGGCGCCGCGGCCGTAGCCGGCGAGCAGGAAGGCGAGCTCCGGGATCGAGAGCATCCCCATCGCACCCGAGGGCAGGAGCGCCAGCAGCTCGTCCGCGAGCGCATTCGCCTCCGCGTCGTGGCCCGCGGCCGCGAGCGCCTGCCCGCCACGCGCGAGCGCCGGGTACAGGGACTGGGGATCCTTCGCCTCACGCGCCACCTCGAGACCTCGCCGCGCGTCGGTGACGGCGCCGGCGACGTCTCCGCGGCCCGTGCGGATCAAAGTGCGATACGACCTCGCCTCGGGCTCGAGGTAGTGCGGTGCGCCTCGCTCGCACTCGGCGATGAACTCGCCCGCGAGGCGGAGCGCAGCGTCCCACGATCCGCGAACGTAGGACTCGGCGATCCCGTGCACGCGTGCGAAGGCCACGTACCGCGGGATGCCGGAGCGGAAGACGAGCGCCCGTGCCTCCGCGGCCACGGCCCACGCGCGTGCCAGCTCGCCGACGAGGACGAGCGTCGTTTCCAGGTTGTTGTAGCCACGCAAGGCCTCGGGTGAGTTGATCGCGCTGGCGATCTCGATGCTGCGCTCGATGTCGTCGATCCCGCCGGGACCGTGTCGCGTGCGCGCGACCCCTATGTTGTCCAGGGCGTGCGCACGGAGCTCCTCTAGCCCGAGCTCTTCGGCCATCTCGAGCGCTTCGCGACCGGTCGTGATCGCCTCTTCGTCGTCCTCCGCGAGCATCCGGTACCGGGACACCTGGGAGAGCACCCAGGCCTTCGACCGCGAAGGCGCAGCGTCTCGGACGAGCTCGCGCGCCCGCTCGAGGTGGACGAAGGCCCGATCGCGCCGGCCGCGATGCCACCAGAGCTCCGTCAGCAAGGCGTCCGCTTCGGCTGCGTCTTCCATCCGCCGCGCCTCGAGGAGCCCAGTTCGGGCTTCCTCGAGCTCGTCGGCTCCCTCCGCTTCGCCGTGGAAGAGCGCCGAGCCATAACGGAAGAGCAGGCTCGCCCGCTCCGGATCGTCCGCCGGCCAGAGCTCGAGCGCCCTGCCGTAGAACCGCGCCGCGGCCGAGTACGCGTAAAGGCCGAATGCGCGGTCGCCGGCCTCGCGCAGCGCCGGGCGGGCGCGCTCCGCCACTTCCGGGAGCTCGATCCCCGCCGCCTTCGCGAGGTCGAGGGCGCTGACGTAGTGGTGCGCGAGCATCTCGGCGTGGTCCTCGGGCCGCCCCAGCGACTCGATCCACTCGGCGGCCTGGCGGTGGCGCTCCGCGCGGGCGGCACGCGGGATCTGGCCGTACGCGACGTCCCGCAGCAGAAGGTGGCGGAACGCGTACTCGGTCTCGCCGGCAACCGACGAGCGGCGCGCGCGCTGGACGAACTCCTTGCGCTCGAGACCGTGCAGCCGCTCCTCCACGACCCGGCGGTCAGCCGGTTTGCCGTCGACAAGCCCGCCGGTCCAAAAGACCTTCCCGTGGACGGCGGCGTGCTGGAGGAGTGCCTTCTCCTCGGCCGAGAGCGCGTCGAGCCGGGCGGCGATGATCCCCTGCACGGTCTCGGGGAGCGGCAGCTCCTCCCCACGGCCGCGCTCGGCCAGCATCCGGACGTACTGCTCCGCGTAGAGCGGGTTGCCCTCCGCACGGGCGAGCAGCTGCGCCTGCGTCGCCGCGTCGAGCACCGGCTGGGCAAGGAGGCCCGCGACGAGCCGCGCGGTGTCGTCGTCCGAGAGGGGCGCGAGCGAGATCGTGACCGCGTTGAGCTTGCCTCCGCCCCAGCCCGGCCGCCGCTCGAGGAGCTCGGGCCGCGCCGTGCCGACGACGAGCAACGGCACGCCGCTCGCCCAGTCGACGAGGTAGTCGACGAAGTCGAGCAGGCCCTCGTCCGCCCAGTGCAGGTCCTCGAAGACGAGCACGACGGGCTGCGGGTCGGCGAGCGCCTCGAGGAGCTGACGCCACGCGGCGAACGCCTCCGCCCGCCGGTCGCCGGCGACCTCGGACTCCGCCGAGAGGCCTGCCAGCGGCCGGAGGTGGCCGACGATCCACCGCGCCTCCGTTTCGTCGGGCACGACGGACGACACGGCGGCCGCGAGCTTCGACTCGACCTGCTCCGCTTCGTCCGACTCGAGCACGCCCGCCTGCGCCTTCACCATCTCGGCCAGCGCCCAGAAGCTCACGCCCTCGCCGTACGGAAGCGAGCGGCCCTGGCGCCAGAGGATGAGCTCGCGGTCGCGGTCGACGGCGGCGAAGAGCTCGCGCACGAGCCGGGTCTTGCCGATCCCCGGGACGCCGACCAGGGTGACGAGCAGCGGCGAGCGCTCCCGGCGCGTGCGCTCCAGTGCGTCGCGGAGCGACTCGAGCTCGCGAGCGCGGCCGACGAGCGGCGCCGCGTTCGGCTGGTCGACCTCGATGCCCAACCGCGAGCGGGCATGCACGGCTTCCCACACGGCCACCGGCTCTGCCTTGCCCTTAGCCGCGACGGGCTCGGCCTCGGCGTACTCGATGGCGGGGCGGGTCGCGCGGCAGGCCGCCTCGCCGACGAGGATGCCGTTCACCGGCGCGGCGCTCTGGAGGCGTGCAGCGGTGTTGACGACGTCGCCCGCGGCCATCGACTCGCCGAGCTCGGGCCGCGCGGCGACGTTCACCAGCGCTTCGCCGGTCGTGACGCCGATCCGCACCTCGACGCCGTCCGTCTCCCGCGCCCAGTCGCGGATCGCGAGCGCAGCCCGGACGGCGCGCTCCGGATCGTCCTCGTGGGCGACCGGCGCGCCGAAGAGCGCCATCACGGCGTCGCCGATGAACTTCTCCACCGTCCCGCCGAACCGCTCGAGCTCGGAGCGGAGCCGGTCGTGGTACGGCCGCAGGATCGCCTCGACGTCCTCGGGGTCGAGCGTCTCGGCGCGCGCGGTGAAGCCGACGAGGTCGGCGAACAGGACGGTGACGACCTTCCGCTCCTTGCGTGTCTCGGCCATCAGCGCAGCCGCTCGACCGGGTAGCCCAAGGCATCGAGGGCGGCCAGGACTTCCGCGCAGTGCTCGGCGTCGCGCGTCGTGAGCGTCAGCTCGACCTCCGTCTCGGCGACGGAGATCGCCATGCCCTCCCGGTGGTGCTCGACCGAGACGACGTTTACACGCTGCTCCGCGAGGAGCTCGAGGAGCCGGGCGAGCTCGCCGGGGCGGTCGGGGACACGCGTCCGGATGACGACGTAGCGCCCCGCGTGGGTGAGCCCGTGGCGCATGACCGAGATCAGGAGCGTCGCGTCGATGTTCCCGCCGGAGAGGAGGATCGCCACCGGGCCGTCGCCGGGCACCTTGCCGGCGAGGAGCGCCGCCACCCCGACGGCCCCCGCGCCCTCGACGACGAGCTTCGCCCGCTCGAGCAGGAGGACGATCGCGGTCGAGATCTCCTCGTCGGAGACGGACACGAGCGCGCTCAGCGTCGCGTCCAGGATCGACATCGTGAACTCGCCGGGCGCCTTGACGGCGATCCCGTCGGCGATCGTGAAGCCGCTTCCGCCGGGGAGGCAGCTCGCAGCCTGGACGCCGACCACGTCGACCTCGGGCCGGACCGCCTGCAGCGCGAGCGAGATCCCCGAGCAGAGACCGCCGCCCCCGATGGGCACGACCACCGTGGCCACGTCCGGGAGCTGGTCGGCGAGCTCGAGCCCGAGCGTCCCCTGCCCGGCGATCACCGCCTCGTCCTCGAAGGGGTGGACGAAGAGCGCCCCGGTCTCCTCGACGCTGGCGAGCGCCGCGTTCAGGGAATCCTCGAACCGCGCGCCGGTCATCTCGACGCGTGCGCCGTAGCTCCGGGTCGCCTCCACCTTGGCCATCGGCGCGTCCTGCGGGACGAAGACCGTCGCGGGGACGCCGACCTCCCGCGCCGCCCACGCGACGGCCTGGCCGTGGTTGCCCGCGCTCGCGGCCACCACCCCGGGGCCGCCGTCCCGGCCGGCGAGCGTGGAGATCTTGTTGAAGGCGCCGCGGATCTTGAACGAGCCGGTGCGCTGGAGGGTCTCGGCCTTCAGCCAGACCGGCCGTCCGGCGAGCCGGGAGAACGTCTCGGACGAATAGACGGGCGTGAGGCGCGCGACGCCGTCGAGGCGTCGCCGTGCCTCCTGGATCTCAGCCGGTGTGGGAGCCGTCCTCGTCGCCAAG
>VAXK01000179.1 GCA_005885565.1 Actinomycetota bacterium | reverse complement strand
GGTGAAGTACGAGCTCACGCAGGTCACCGACGGCCGCATCTACATCCGCTACCTGCCGAAGGGCGTGCCGATCGGCGACCGCCGCGCCGCCTACCTCATCGTCGCGACCTATCCCGTGAAGGACGCGTACAAGGCGGTCCGCACCGCGGCGAAGGAGTCCGGCGCGGTCACCTTCCACACCTCGCGCGGCGGGCTCGCGGTCTACAACCAGAGCGCGGCGACGAACGTCTACCTCGCCTATCCCGGCTCGAAGTTCCAGGTCGAGGTCTTCGACCCGAACCCGAGCCGTGCGCGGCAGCTCGTCCGCAGCGGCACGGTTCGCCCGATCGCCTGACGCTCGTCGCCACCTGGCTGCTCCTGCCGCTCCTCCTGGGCGCCCTCGCGCTCGGCTGCGGCCTCCTGCTCGAGCTCGCGGGCGGCGTGAGGCTGCCGTGGCCGCTCCTCCTTCCCCTCGGCTTCGCGCTCGTCGTCGTCGCCTCGCAGTTCCCGACGCTCTCCGGAGGGACGGCGGTGCTGGCGGCGCCGCTCGTCGTCGCGCTCGCGGTGATCGGGCTCGCCCTCGCTCCGCGCCGCGTGCTCGCCGTCGACCCGTGGGGAGCGGCCGCCGGGCTCGCCGCCTACCTCGCGTACGGCGCGCCGACGATCCTCTCGGGCCGCGCGACCTTCGACGGCTACATCAAGCTCGACGACACCGCGACGTACCTGGCGATGCTCGACCGGGTCGAGTCGCACGGCCGCGACCTGTCCGGCCTCGCGCCCTCGACCTACGAGGCGACCCTGCACACGAGCCTCGCCTACGGCTACCCCGTCGGCTCGTTCGCGCCCCTCGGCGTGGCGCAGCGCCTGCTCGGGATCGACGCCGCATGGCTGTGGCAGCCGTACCTTGCGCTCCTCGGCGGGCTACTCGCCCTGGCCCTGTACGCGCTCGCCGGCCGCGTCGTCCCGTCACGGCCGCTCCGGGCAGCCGTCGCCTTCGTGGCCGCGCAGCCGGCGATCCTCTACGGCTACTCGCTCTGGGGCGGGATCAAGGAGCTCGCGCTCGCGCTCCTGCTGGCCGTCCTCGCCGCCTGCGTCGCGCCCCTCGTCGAGGACGGCCCGGCGCGGGCCGCGATCCCGCTCGCGGCCGCCGCGGCGGCGATCGTCGGCGTGATGAGCGTCGGCGGGGCGATCTGGCTCGCGCTCCTCCTCCCCGCGCTCGTGCTCGTCGTCTGGCGGCGCGGCCCGGCCGTGGCTGCTCGCGCCGTGGCCGTCTTCGCCGTGGCCGGCGTGGCCTTCGCGATCCCGCCGATCGTCGCCGCGTTCACCTGGCTCCACCACTCGGGCGCGTTCACGAGCGGGACGGAGATCGGCAACCTGATCAGCCCGCTGCGCTTTGTCCAGCTCGCCGGGATCTGGCCGAACGGCGACTTCCGCCGCTCGCCGCACGACCTCGCGCCCACGCACGTCCTCGTCGGCCTCGTCTTCGTCGCGGGCGCGGGCGGCCTCGTGTGGGCGTGGCTCCGCCGCTCGTGGGAGCTCCTCCTCTACGCGGGTGGCGCACTGCTCGGCGCGGTCGTGCTCTTCGAGGTCGGCTCTCCCTGGGTGGCGGGGAAGTCGCTCGCGAGCGCTTCGCCCGCGTTCGTGCTGCTCGCGCTCGCGGCCGCCGGCGGGTTGGCCGTGGCGGGACGCAAGATCGAGGCGGCCGTGCTCGCCGCCGCGGTCGTCGGCGGGGTCGCGTGGTCGAACGTCCTCGCCTACCGCGAGGTCTGGCTCGCCCCGCGTGCGCGGCTCGCCGAGCTCGAGTCGATCGGCAAGCGCTACGCCGGCCAGGGCCCGGCGCTGATGACGGAGTTCGAGCCCTACGGCGCCCGCCACTTCCTCCGCCGCCTCGACGCCGAGGGCACCTCCGAGCTCCGGCGGCGACTCATCCCGCTCCGCTCCAACCAGCCGCTCCAGCCGCTCGCCTACGCCGACATCGACCGCTTTCGCCTGGACGCCCTCGAGGTCTACCCCACGCTCGTCCTGCGTCGCTCGCCTGTCGCGAGCCGGCCGCCGTCCGAGTACCGCCTCGTGGACCGGCGGCACTGGTACGAGGTCTGGCAGCGCCGGCCCGGCGCGCAGCGCATCCTCGAGCACCTCCCGCTCGGGACCGAGACCGATCCGGGCGCGGCTCCGCGCTGCGCCTCGGTGCTGCGGCTGGCGAGCCTGGCCGGCGTGCGGCGGCTCGTGGCAGCGCCCCGCGAGCGCGTCGCCGTCTTCCCCGTCTCCGGCTCGTCCTTCGCGACGCGCTTCCACACGACCCGCGGCGCCTACGACGTCTGGGTCGGCGGCTCGTTCCTCGGCCGGGTCGCGGCGGCGGTGGACGGGCGCCGCGTCGGCGTGGCCCGCCACCAGCTCGAGTGGACGGGACAGTACGTCGACCTCGGCTCGGTGCGACTTCGCACCGGCGACCACAGGCTGACGCTGTCGCTCACGTCCGGCGGCTGGAGGCCCGGCTCGCGCGGCGTCGCGCCCTTCCCGCTCGGGCCGGTCGCGGTGGCGCCAGACACGCGTGTCCGCCTCGTGTCGGTCTCGCCGTCGAATGCCGCCTCGCTCTGCGGGCAGCGGCTCGACTGGGTGGAGGCCGTCGCCTAGTAAGAGGGTCTCGCGAAACGCGGGACGACGATCGCCGCCCCGAAACCGAGCGCCGCCACCACGATGCCGGCCGCAAGCGGATCTGCCCAGGACGGATGCACGCTCGTGCTTCCGGCGCTCACGATCGCGCTCTGGCCCGTGTACGAGACGCCGTCACCGTACGAGACGGTGGTGATAGGGCCGTACTCCCGGTAGCCATGAAGCCACACGGCCCCGCCGACGGCAACCGCCGCGACCAACCCGGCCACGAAGATCCTGAGCGCCACGGCCGGGACACTACTGCCGGTCGCCGTCGAGCTCGGGCGTTACTGATTCTGGAGCAGCGTCTGGTAGTCGATGTTCAGCGACGCCGGCGCGCTCGTGAGCGCGAGCACACCGCCGTTGCTCAGGTCTTCGAACTCGAAGGTGAAGCCGGTGTTCGTCGAGGTCAGGACGGTCGGGAACGGCATCGTCCCGTTCCCGCTGAAGCCCATGCTCTGAGCACCGTGGAGCCCGACGTGGACGACGTACGTGCCGGCCGCGAGCGCGGTCGGGTACGTGTAGGTGTACGTGTTGCCGCTCTTCGTCGCGGCCACGTTGTTGCCGGCGCGATACGACGGGGAGAAGCCCGGGCCGGTCGGGCCTCGCGAGCCGGTCGTGCCCTTGGCGCCTGTGGTGCCCTTGGCGCCGGTCGGACCGCGAGAGCCGGTGGGGCCGCGGGAGCCGGTCGGCCCCTTGGAGCCCGTCGCGCCCTTGGCGCCGGTCGGACCGCGACTGCCGTTCGTGCCGTCCGTGCCGTTCGTGCCGGTCGGGCCCTTGGCGCCGGTGACGCCCTTCGCGCCCGTGGGCCCGCGGACGCCGGTCGGCCCGCGCGCGCCGGTCGTGCCCTTGGCGCCTGTGGCGCCGCTGGAGCCGGTTGCTCCCTTGGCTCCTGTCGCACCCTTCGCCCCTGTCGGGCCACGCGCCCCGGTGGGACCGCGGGCTCCTGTCGCGCCCTTC
>VAXK01000178.1 GCA_005885565.1 Actinomycetota bacterium | reverse complement strand
GCTTCGCCGCGCGCGTCGCCCGGATCGAGCCGGGGGCGCGCACCTTCGGCGAGCTCCTGCGCGCGGAGGGGCAGTCCGCCGCCGCGATCGAGCGCTTCTGGGAGGTCTTCCTGCGCCCGGCGCTGAACCTGCGCGTGGACGAGGTGGACGCGGCCACGGCGCTCTTCACCGTGGCGACCGCGCTTCGCTCCGGCCGCGCGGCGAGCGACCTCGTCCTGCCGACGGCGCCGCTCGGCGAGATCCACGGCGAGGCGGCGCGCCGTGCGCTCGAGGGGGCCGGAGCCACGGTGCACACCGGCGCTCGCGTCGACGACCCCGACTCGCTCGACGCCGACCTCGTCGTGCTCGCCCTGTCTCCCGAGGAGGGCGCCTTCGAGCATTCGCCGATCGTCAGCGTCCACCTGCTCTTCGACCGGCGCATCCTGCGACACCGGCTAGCCGCGCTCCTGGGCAGCGCAGCGCACTGGGTCTTCGACCGGGGGCGGCTGACGGGCCACGAGCCCGAGCGCGGCCAGTACCTGACCGTCGTCTCGAGCGGGGCGCCCGAGCTCGAGGCGCTGCGCGGACGGGAGATCGTCGAGCTGATGGCGCGGGAGCTGACCGAGCGGCTGGGCGCGGCGGAGCTCCTCTGGTCGCGCGTGAGCCGCGAGCCACAGGCGACGATCGCGCTCCGGCCGGGGGTGGAGCGGCCGGCGCCGGGCCTCGTACGGGAGGGCGTCGCCCGCGCCGGCGCGTGGCTCGACACGGGGTGGCCGGTGACGATGGAGAGCGCCGTCGCGAGCGGGGTGACGGCGGCTCGTGCACTACTAGTGCACAAGGAAACGCCTAAGGTGGCGGCGTGACGATCGCGCCGGAGCGGCTCGAGACGCGCGTCGACACTGCCGTCGAACGGGCGACCGCGCGTCTGCTCGAGCTCCAGCATCCGGAGGGCTGGTGGGTCGGCGAGCTCGAGTCGAACGCGACGATGATCGCCCAGCACCTGTTCTGGAACCACGTGCTCGGGCTGCGGACGCCGGAGCTCGACCGGAAGATCGCGAACGAGCTCCTCGCGCGTCAGCGCGAGGACGGGACGTGGTCGATCTGGTTCGAGGGGCCGCCCGACCTCTCGACGTCGATCGAGGCATACGCGGCGCTCCGCCTCGCCGGTGTCGACCCCGGGCCTCGCGCGCGCGACTTCATCACGGCTCAGGGCGGCGTCCGTCGCGCGCGCGTCTTCACGAAGTGCTTCCTCGCTCTGCTCGGCCAGTGGCCGTGGCAGTGGATCCCCACCGTGCCGCCGGAGCTGATCCTCCTGCCGCCCTGGGCGCCGCTCTCGGTCTACGACTTCTCGTGCTGGGCGCGCCAGACGATCGTCCCCTTGTCCGTCGTGATGGCCCTCCGGCCCGTGCGGCCGGCGGCGATCGAGCTCCGGGAGATCGGGGCCCGGCCCTGGCCGAGCCGACCCGTGCGGCCGAGGAGCGCGCTGCGGCGGCGCGCGATCGCGGTCGCCGAGCGGTGGGTGCGCGAGCGGCAGGAGGCCGACGGCTCGTGGGGCGGGATCCAGCCACCCTGGGTCTGGTCGATCGTCATGCTCGCCGCGCTCGGGCACGGCTTCGAGGACGAGACGCTGCGTCGGGCGGTCGAGGGCTGGCGCGGCTTCACCGTCGACGAGGGCGATCGCCTCCGGCCGGAGGCGTGCCAGTCACCGGTGTGGGACACGGCTCTCGCGGTCCTGGCCCTTCGGGAGGCCGGCGTCTCGGCCGACCATCCGGCGTTGCGCTCGGCGGGGGACTGGCTCCTGCGAGAGGAGGTCACCGTCAAGGGCGACTGGGCCGTTCGCCGACCGGACCTCGCCCCCGGCGGCTGGGCCTTCGAGTTCGAGAACGACCTCTACCCGGACGTCGACGACACCGCCGTCGTCGCGCTCGCGCTCCGCGAGCTCGGCCTCGGCGAGGAGGCGGTTCGGCGCGGCCTCGAGTGGATCGTCGGCATGCAGTCCTCGGGCGGCGGCTGGGGCGCCTTCGACGTCGACAACGACAAGCTCTGGCTCTACCGGATCCCGTTCTGCGACTTCGGCAAGGTCACGGACGAGCCCAGCGCGGACGTGAGCGCGCACGCGCTCGAGGTCCTAGCGCAGGAGCCCGGCTATGAGGCTTCGGTCGAGCGCGGCCTCGACTGGCTCCTGCGCGAGCAGGAGGACGACGGCTCGTGGTTCGGCCGCTGGGGCGTGAACCACGTCTACGGCACGGGCGCGGCGCTCCCGGCGCTCGAGGCCTGCGGGATCGAGCCGGAGCATCCGGCGATGCGACGCGCGGTCGAGTGGCTCGACTCCGTGCAGAACGGCGACGGCGGCTTCGGCGAGGACATCCTCGCGTACGGCGATGACGCGCGACGCGGCCGAGGCGTCTCCACGCCTAGCCAAACGGCGTGGGCGCTATTAGCGTACGCAGCCGCAGGCGAGCAGAGGCGTTTGAGTGCGGAACGCGCGGCAACGTACCTTTGCGTCGCACAGCTAGCTGACGGCGACTGGACTGAGGAGCACTACACGGGCACTGGATTTCCGCTCGACTTCATGATCCGCTATCACCTCTACCGTCTTCACTTCCCGCTCATGGCCCTCGGCCGCCTCCGCGAAAGGATGAACGCATGAAGTTCCCGCTTCGCTCCCAGGTGCAGATCGGCAAGTACGTCGCGTCGAACCAGCGCAAGGGCGACCGCTACCCGCTCGTCCTCATGCTCGAGCCGACGCTCGCCTGCAACATCGCCTGCATCGGCTGCGGGAAGATCCGCGAGTACGAGTCGAACAAGGCGCGACTCTCGGTCGAGGAGTGCATCGACTCCGGCGTCCAGTGCCCGGCGCCGGTCGTCTCGATCTGCGGCGGGGAGCCGCTCGTCTACAAGGGCATCGAGGAGGTCGTCGAGGGCTTCCTCGAGCTGCGGAAGAACATCGAGCTCTGCACGAACGCACTTCGGCTCGAGCAGTTCCTCGACGTCTTCGAACCCTCGCCTCGCCTGACCTTCGTCGTGCACCTCGACGGGATGCGCGAGATCCACGACTACATCTGCGACTACCCGGGTCTCTGGGACGTCGCGATCGACTCGATCCGCAAGGCGCGCGAGGCGGGCTTCCGCGTCACGTCGAACACGACCGTCTTCAAGGAGACCTCGGTGGACGACGTGCTCGAGATGATGAACTACCTGACGAACGAGGTCGGCATCGACGGGATGTTGATCGCGCCCGGCTACCAGTACTCGCAGATCGACCCGGCGCTGACGATGACGCGCGCCGAGCACGAGGAGAAGTTCCGGATCATCCGCAAGGTCGCCCGCCAGCGCGGCTACCGCTGGCTCGCAAGCCCGATCTACCAGGAGTTCCTCGCCGGCGAGCGGAAGCTGCCGTGCGCGCCGTGGGGCTCGGTGACGCGGAACCCGTACGGGTGGAAGGGGCCGTGCTACCTCCTCACGGACGGCATCTTCCCCACCTACGACGCGCTCCTCGAGGGGATCGAGTGGGAGGCGTACGGGCCCGGCAACGACCCGCGCTGCGAGCACTGCGGGATCCACTCCGGCTTCGAGCCGTCGGCCGCGTTCGAGGCCGCGTCCAGCCTGAAGGAGAGCGCCAGGAGCATGGCTTGGAGCCTCACCGGCTAGTTGCGGCCTGCGCGACGAAGGCGGAGGCCCGTGTCGCGGAGCGGGCCGGCCTGCACGCGGCGCTCGTCGGCCTGCGCGGCGTGAACGGCATGCCGGCGGGCGATGTCGTGTCGTACGGGCTCGCCGGTGCGCTCGACGGCCTCGCCCGGGGGACCGTGCTCGACGCCACGCGTGTGGTCGATGAGACGGGTGCCGTGCTCTGGGAGGGCGAGCCCCTCGGCGTGCCAGGCGCGGTGCACGGCACGATCCTCGCGTCGGAGCGCGTCGTCGACGACCCGGCCGAGCGGCGGGAGCTGCACGAGCGGACCGGCGCCGACGCCGTCGACCTCGAGAGCGGCGCCCTCGCCCACAGCGGTCGGCTGCGCGGCGTCCTCCGCGCCGTCAGCGACACGCCGGAACGCGGCCT
>VAXK01000073.1 GCA_005885565.1 Actinomycetota bacterium | reverse complement strand
CGGTCTGCCTCTCGTCGATCGTGACGGGAGCGCATCCAGACGTCCACCACATCCCGCACCTCGTCTGGTACCACCGCGGCGAGCGGCGGATCGTCGAGTACGGGTCGTCCTTCGCCGCGCTGCGGGCCGCCGGGACGCGGCGCTCGATCCTCGACGCGATCTTCAACATGAACGAGCAGCACCTGGCGGCCGACGCCGTGACGATCTACGAGGCGCTCGAAGACGAGGGCCGCGTAGCCGCGGCGGTGAACATCACCTGCTATCGCGGGCGCACGCGCCACCTGCCGACGCTGCCGGGCCTCGTCCGGCCGGCCTACGGGCCGCGCCGGTTCTTCTTCTTCAATCTCTTCGAGTCGGACGTCACCGGCGCGCCGATGGCCGTGAAGGGCCGCGCGGCGGGCTCGGTCGACGAGTACGCGGCCGCCGTGGGCCGCTGGCTCGTCACGCGCGACGGGTTCGACTTCTTCGCCTTCTACCTTCCGGACTACGACTTCGCCTCGCACGTGCGCGGGCCGGAAGGAGCGCACGAGGCGCTCGCCCGCAGCGATCGCGCCGTCGGCACCCTCATGGACGCCGCCGGCGGGCCGGACGAGTTCCTCGAGCGCTACGCCGTCGTCGTGTGCGCCGACCACGGCCAGACGCGCGTGGACGAGGCGCGCCGTCTCCAGGACCGCTACGCCGGGGTGGACGGCGTCGTCGTCACGGCGTCGAATCGCGCCGGGATGGTCTACCGCCTCGACGACTGCGTGCTCGACGCGCGCGAGCTCGCCTCACGCCTCGACGACGAGCCGGCGGCCGAGGTCGCCCTCTTCCGCGAGAGCGACGCGGCGGTCGCCCGACGCGAGGGCGAGGAGCTCGCGTTCGCGCCGGCGGGCGGCGGCTGGTCGACTTCCGGTGACGAGTCCATCCTCGACCACCCGGACGCGCTCGCCCGCGCCTACGCCGCGCTCCAGAACCCGAACGCCGGCGAGGTGATCGTCTCGGCCGCGCCCGGCTTCGAGTTCGCCGACCTGGGCGGTCGTCACCACGCGGGCGGCGGGAGCCACGGCTCGCTCGACGCGGGCGACTCGGTCGTGCCGATGCTCGTGGTCGGCCTCGAGCGCCTGCCGCGCAGCATCGTCGACGTTGCTCCGGCGGTGCTCGAGCATTTCGGCCTCCGGCCGCCGCAGTACGCCCGTGCAGCCTGAGGACTTCCCGCTCGCGCGCCGCCGCATGGTCGAGCGGCAGCTTCGCGCGCGCGACGTCCGCGACGAACGCGTGCTCGCGGCGATGGCACGGGTGCCGCGCGAGCTCTTCGTGCCGGAGGACCTCCGCGACCGCGCCTACGACGACTCGGCGCTGCCGCTCCCGGAGGGTCAGACGATCTCGCAGCCGTACATGGTCGCCCGCATCGCCGAGGCGCTCGAGCTGCACGGGCGCGAGCGCGTCCTCGACGTCGGGACCGGCTCCGGCTACCAGGCCGCCGTGCTCGCCGAGCTCGCGGCGGAGGTGGTGACGATCGAGCGGATCCCAGAGCTCGCCGAGCTCGCCCGCCGGAACCTCGCGGCCGCCGGCTACGAGCGCGTCGAGGTGCGCGTCGGCGACGGCACGCTCGGCGTTCCCGACCGCGCTCCGTTCGACGCCATCGCCGTCGCCGCCGCGGTGCCGGAGCTCCCGCAGTCGCTCTACGAGCAGCTCGAGCCCCGCGGCCGGCTCGTCCTGCCGGTCGGAAGCCGCCGCGCCCAGGAGCTCCAGGTCGTCGTGCGGAGCCCGGAGGGGCCGGCCGTCCTACGCTCCGTGCCCTGCCGCTTCGTCCCGCTGGTCGGCGAGGAGGGGTTCGCTGGCTGAGGAGGCTCGGGCCCGAGTCGTCGTCCGCGGCCATGTGCAGGGCGTCTTCTTCCGTGACGAGACGCGCCGCCGGGCGCGGTCGCTCGGCGTCGCGGGCTGGGTGGCGAACCGGCCGGACGGTGCCGTCGAGGCGGTCTTCGAGGGCCGCCGCGACGCGGTCGAGTCGATGGTGCAGTGGTGTCACAGCGGCCCGCCCGGCGCGCGCGTCGAGGACGTCCAGGCGACCTGGGAAGATCCGCGCGGCGAGGATGGCTTCGCCGTCCGCTGAGTTTCGCTGGAGGACGACGGGGGAGGAGGGCCGCACATGGGGTCGATGGTTTCCGGGGAGGTGCTCGCGCGGCCCGTCCGCTTGCACGGGATCGACCTGGGGCGGGCGGTCGAGCTCGTCGTCGACCTCGACGTCCGCCGCGTCCTCGGCTTCGAGGTCCGCTGCGGCGGGACACGCACCGCTTCCTGCCGCTCGCGGCAGCGCACGTCCGCGACGGCGAGATCGCGATCGGCTCCCCGCTGACGCTGCTCGACGAGCTGGCGTTCTACCGGGGTCGAGGCCACGGGCTCGGCGCGCTCCGCGGCGCGCGGGTCGCGAACGCGGGCGGCGAGCTCGGCTCGCTCCGGGACGTCGTCTTCGATGCCGACGGCTCGATCCGCGAGCTCGTCGTGGCGACCTCGGCGGGCGAGAGCCGCATCCCACCGGGCGCGGACGTGCGAATTGCCTCACGCGCATCGGCCGCATGATCCGGTAGCCTCGCCCCCCGATGCAGCGCCCGCCGGCAGCAGGCGAAGCCACCGTGCGCCTGCGCGCAGGCCGCGCGCTCAAGGCCTGGCACAACTGGGTCCAGCTCGCGAAGTTCTGTGCCGTCGGCGCGAGCGGCTACGTCGTCAACCTCGCCGTCTACACGGCACTGCTGCACTGGGCCGGCCTCCACTACCTCGCCGCGGCGTCGTGCTCGTTCGTCGTGGCCGTGACGAACAACTACGCGCTGAACCGCCTCTGGACGTTCCGCGGCGAGCGCGGGCACTTCGCCTACCAAGGGCTCCGCTTCCTCGTCGTCTCGCTCGTCGCACTCGGCGCGAACCTCGTCTGCCTGCGGCTGCTCGTCGCGTTCGGACTCGACAAGGTCCCGGCGCAGGCCGTCGCCATCGTGCTCGTGACGCCGCTCAACTTCGTCGGTAACAAACTCTGGTCGTTTCGCCGATAGCTCACGCTGTGATCCGCTCGACCGCTCATTTCAGACGGACACACGGGCAAAGCCCGTGGGCCCTGAGAACGGCACCGCTAGCGGTGCCTTATTCGCCGATAGCCTGAAAGTGATGCGCCGCGTCGCGCTTGCTGCGTTCCTTGCCCTGGCGCTGGCGCCGGTCGCTGCGGCGGCGACGACCCCGACAGCACCGGTCTACGACTCGAAGGGGCACCTCGTCCAGACGCCGTACGCGCCGCCGAACGCCGCGGAGCTGACGAAGAAGAAGGCGGCCGACATCTTCCTCCACTACCACAAGGTCTCGGCGTGGCTGACGCACTACCCGCACGTGGTCACCTACGACGCGACCTACAGCCCGAAGGACCGGAACTGGACGGTGAGCGTCACCTCGGGCGCCGCCGGCGAGGTCGCGCACGGGAAGGTCGACGACCAGTCGGGCACGGTCATCGAGGCGTTCACGGGCCCGCAGGTCGCGTGGGGGATGGCCCGCGGCGGGCCCGGCGCGTTCGGCGGGACGAAGATCAACAGCAAGCCGATCTGGCTCGCGTTCTGCGCCGCCTTCCTGCTCGGGCTCGCCGACCTCCGCCGCCTGGTGAGCCTGCGCAACCTCGACCTGCTCGTGCTGCTCAGCTTCACGTTCTCGCTCTGGTACTTCAACAAGGGCGACATCTTCACGAGCGTCCCGCTCGCCTACCCGCCGCTCGTCTACCTGCTCGGCCGGACGCTGTGGATAGGAATCCGCGGACGAGGCACGCCGACGAGGCCCTTCTGGCCGGTGTGGGTGCTCGTCGCGGCGACGGTCTTCCTCGCCGGCTTCAAGGTCGGGATGAACATCGAGGCCTCGAACGTCATCGACGTCGGCTACGCGGGGCCGATCGGCGCGGAGCGGATCGTCCACGAAGGCAAGGCGCCGTTCGGCCACTTCCCGGTCGAGGACGACCTGAAGCCGTGCGGCCCCGCCGACGCGAACGGGGAGATCCGCGACCGGATTCAGACGAACGGACGCTGCGAGTCTGCGAACCCGCAGGCAGACACGTACGGTCCCGTCTCGTACGAGTCGTACATCCCCGCCTACCTCGTCTTCGGGTGGAGCGGCAAGTGGGACCGGCTCCCGGCGGCGCACGCGACGGCGATCCTCTTCGACCTGCTCTGCATCGTCGGCCTCGGGCTCGTAGGCCTTCGGTTCGGCGGCGCGCGCCTGGGAGCGACGCTCGCGTTCGCGTGGGCGGCATACCCGTTCACGCAGTACGTGTCCAGCTCGAACACGAACGACTCGATCCTCCCCGCCTTCCTGATCTTCGGCTTCTGGCTCGCAGCCTCGCCGGTCAAGCGCGGGTTCTTCTGCGCGCTGGCCGCGTGGACGAAGTTCGCGCCGCTCGTCGTCGCGCCGCTCTGGCTGACCTACCCGGACTGGCGGGAGCGGCGGTCGGCGATCCGGTTCACCGTGGGATTCGTCGTGGCGACGCTCGCGGCGTTTTCGATCCTGCTCCTCGAGCCGAATCCGATCCACGCCGTCGGCACCTTCTGGCACCGCACGTTCTCGTCGCAGATCAACCGGTCGTCGCCGTTCTCGCTCTGGGACTGGCGGCAGTACCACGCCAAGGGAATCCCCGACCTGCACCGCGTGCAGCAGGCGCTCGAGGTGCTGCTCGTGCTCGGCGCACTCGCGGCGGCCGTGCTCCCGCGCCGGCGCTCGCCGCTCCAGCTCGCGGCGCTCACGGCCGCCCTGCTGATCGGCTTCGAGATCGTGCTGACCCATTGGTTCTACCTCTACATCCCCTGGTTCTTCCCCTTCGCGGCCTTCGCGTTCCTCGCGCCGGCCCGTGCGGCGGCGCCGCGGGCGGAGGCCCCGCCCGAGCGTGAGCACGAGGTCCGCGAGCTGGTCCCGGCCGGCTGACCGGGCGGGCGTCGCGCTCGCGGCCGTCCTCGTCTGGCCTCAGACCTCGACGCGGACGGCCTGACAGGCCGTCGCGCGGCCGTCCGGGCCGCACTCGACGAGCACGCCTTCGATCCGCACGCCGCCCTCGGCGGTCTCGAAGCGCACGGGGATGCCGGTGCGCATGCGCTGGATCGCCAGCTCGGCCTTCACGCCGATCACGGAGTCGTGCGGGCCGGTCATGCCCGCGTCGGTGATCGCCGCGGTGCCCCCGGGCTGGACGCGTGCGTCGGCGGTCTGCACATGGGTGTGGGTGCCGACGACGGCGGTGACGCGGCCGTCGAGCCAGCGGGCGAGCGCGACCTTCTCGCTCGTCGCCTCGGCGTGCACGTCGACGAAGACGATCGGCGTCGCCTCGCGGGCCTCGTCGACGAGCCCGTCGATCACCTCGAACATGCTCGTCGCGGGGTCGAGGAAGAGCGAGCCGAGGACGTTGATCACCGCCACGGGCGCACCGTCGGCCGCCGGCACCACCGTGAGGCCGCGGCCCGGCGCGCCGCTCCACAGGTTCGCGGGCCGGACGACACGCTCGGTCTCGGCGAGGTACGGCCGCACCTCCGAGCGGCGCCAGACGTGGTTTCCGAGCGTGATCACGTCCGCCCCCGCGGCGAGGAGCCGCTCCGCGAGCCGCGGCGTGATCCCGACGCCGTTCGCGACGTTCTCCCCGTTCACGATGCAGAAGTCGACGCCGAGCTCGTCCCGCAGGCCGGGCAGGCGGCTCTCGATCGCCCGCCGGCCGGGCGTGCCGACGACGTCGGCGACGAAGAGGATCCTCAGGGCGACGCGAGCGACGCGGCTTCGTGGGCCTCGAGCGAGACGTGGTTCCCGGAGTCGCGCGTGTACCGCGCGAGCGCCTCGCGCTCGACGCCCGAGAGGTCGATGACCGTCCCGATCTTCGAGGTCGCGGCGACGACGGCCGAGCCCACCGTCAGCGCCGGGTCGGCCCGCACGTGGGTCAGCGACACGACCATCGAGGGCGCGTTGGTGGGCTGGATGTCGATGCGGACGCCGAACTTGCGCCCGTTGACGACGTAGTCCGTGAGCCCCGTGATCGAGCCGTCGACCGGCGCGTACACGTCCGTTCCGGGCGCGGCCCCGACGTCGAGCGCGCCCGTCGGCGTCCCCGAGCCGCCGAGCCGGTAGTAAACGAGCCCGCCGTTGTTCCCTCCGAAGATCCGGTGGAAGAGGCGCGTAACGAAGCCCTGATTGCCCTGGTGCCCGACCGGCCCGAGGGCGGTCGCACCGTCGGCGGTGCCGTGGTAGCCAATCGCCGTCACGCTCTGCTGCGACACCGGCAGCTGGAGGCGGAGCGACCCGGCCGTGGCGACGATCTGCGGGCGTGGCGGCGAGGCCGCGACGAGCCCGGTCGGCGGGGCGAGCACGCTGTCGACGGACGGCGAGCGGCCGCCGCCGAACGCCGTCAGGAGCGTCGTCACGAGCGCGACGACGGCCAGGACGACGAGCCCGACGAAGCGCCGTGCGCCGCGGGCGGTCCGGCGCTTGGGGCGCGGGCGGGGGCGCCGCGACGCGTGCGGCGGCCTGCGTCCCCGGGCAGGCGACGGCTTCCCGGCTGGGCGGGGGGGCATGCGCGGCACCGTAACCGAGGTGTCCGTGCCGTGCAACGGCATAGCGCGTCGGAGGTGTGACGATTTGAGCGCCGCTCGACCGGGCGTTTCCGGGGGGCGCTCCCACGAGACGTCGAGCGCGAGCGCCCCGTCCTCGAAGGCCGACCAGTCCCAGGGCGGCGGCTGGAGCCGGACGACGCTGGCGCTACGATGGCTGCCATGCCCGGCGGGGCGACGAAGATCGAGATCCCGCGTTGGATCCAGCTCGTCGGGCTTCCGATCCTGCTGCTCCTGCTCTGGGTGCTCGCGGGGGCGGCGCGTCACGTCGTCTTCCTCTTCCTCGTCGCCGCGCTCGTCGCGCTGCTCCTGAACCCCCTCGTCCGCGGGCTCGGGCGCGTGTGGATTCCGCGTGGACTCGCCGTGGCGATCGTCTACCTGAGCTTTGCCGCTGCTGTCGGTTTGGCGGTCGTGGCACTCGCGACCGTGGTCGTGAACCAGACGCGGAAGTCGGCCGATCGCGTCGACACCTACTTTACGGTCGAGCACGGACAGCGCCACCAGACGCACGCCGAGCGCGACCTCGACCGTCTCCAGCTCTGGCTCGACCACCACCACCTGAAAGGGATCCACCTCCGCAAGCAGGGGCAGGACTTCCTCAACAACATCGGGACGAAAGACGTGCAGAAGTACACGTCGAAGGCGATCTCCTGGGCCGAGGGCGCGGCGGTCTCCGTCTTCCAGCTCCTCTTCTCGACGGTGCTGATCGTCGTGATCTCGATCTACATGCTCCTCGACATGCCGCGCCTTGCGCGCAGCGTGGACCGGCGCTTTCCGCCCCACCCCGGCTCGCTGCCGCTGATCATGCGGATGGAGCGCGCGCTCGCGGGCTACGTGAAGGGTCAGGTGCTCCTGTCGCTCATCATCGGGACGAGCGCCGGCCTCGGGCTCTGGGTGCTCGGGATCATCGGCGCGGTGCCGCGAGCGGACAAGTACGCGCTCCTCTTCGGCACCTGGGTGGCGCTGACGGAGCTGATCCCCTACCTCGGTCCGTGGCTCGGGGCGGTGCCGCCGTTCGTGTACGCGCTCGTCGTGCACCCGCTCTCGGCGCTCTGGGTCGGGCTCCTCTTCCTCGTCATCCACCAGGTCGAGGGCCACGTCGTGGTGCCGAACGTGATGGGGAGTGCGCTCCGGCTCCATCCGCTGCTCGTCATCTTCGGGCTCCTCGCGGGTGGCGAGATCTACGGCCTGCCCGGCGTCTTCGTCGCGCTGCCGCTGCTCGCGGCCGGGCGGGCCTGCTGGGAGTTCTTCTCGGAGCGGGTCGCGCTCGAGCCGTGGGAGGAGGGCGGGCCGGTGCCCGTCGAGGTCGAGCTCCAGCGGCCCGGGCCCGCCGCGGTGCCGGAGCCGCCGCCCGCTCCGCCCGCCGCCGCCAAGCGGTGATCCTGCGCGCGCGTGGTGTCGCGCGCCGCTTCGGGCGCGATCTCGCCCTGGCGCCGACCGACCTCGTCGTTGCTGCCGGCGAGGTCGTCGCGCTCGTCGGGCCGAACGGCGCCGGCAAGTCGACGCTGCTCGCGCTGCTCGCCGGGGCGCTCGAGCCGAGCGAAGGCACGGTCGAGCGCGCCGACGGCGTGCGGATCGGCTGGGCGCCGCAGCGGCCCGCGTTCTACGGGCGGCTCACCCCGCGGGAGAACCTCGAGCTCTTCGCGCGCCTCGAGGGCGAGGCCGAGCCCGCCGCCGCGGCCGCCCGTCTGCTCGGCGCCTTCGAGCTTCCGGATCGAGGCCGGTCGAGCGGCGACCTCTCGGTGGGCAATCGACAGCGCCTGAACCTCGCCATCGCGCTTCTCGGCTCGCCGCGCGTCCTCCTGCTCGACGAGCCGACGGCGGCGCTCGACCCGACTCAGCGGGAGCGACTCTGGGAGCGGGTCGCCGCTGTGCGCGACCTCGGAGGCGCCGTCGTCTTCGCGACCCAGAACCTGGAGGAGCTCGCCGACCACGCCGACCGCGTCGTGAAGCTCGACGACGGGCGGCTCGTCTTCGACGGCGCGCCCGCCGAGGCCGTCCTCGCGTGAAGGTCCTGCTCCTGCTCCGGAAGGACCTGCGCATCCTGCGCCGCTCGCCCGCGCTCGCCGCCGTCCTCGTCGCGTACCCGCTCGTGATCGCGGGGCTCGTCGGGCTCGTCGCCGGCTACGCGAGCTCGAAGCCGCGCATCGCGCTCGTGGACGAGGACCACCTCCCGGCGCGCGTCGTCGTCGGCGACCGGAGCTTCGACGTGAACCGGACGATCGCGCGGGTGAGCCGGAGCGTCCACCTCGTGCGCCTCTCGCCCGGGGAGGCGGCGCGCGAGCTCCGCACCGGGAAGGTCGTCGCCACGGTGACCGTTCCGCCCGGCTTCGTCGCCGACCTCCGGGCGATGGTGCGGAGCCCGCGGCTGATCCTGGAGACGACGCACGGCGGGATCACCCCGCGTGTCACGCAGCAGGTGCAGGCGCTCGTCTACTCGCTGAACCGCGAGCTCCAGACCGCGTACATCGCCGCGAACCTCCGCTATGTCCGGCTCATCCTGCACGGCGGCCCTGGGAGCTTCCTCGGCCGGAGGTTCCAGGTCCTCGGGCTCGACCGGACCGATCGCCTGCTCCGGCAGCTGCCGCCGGGGAAGCGGGTCCCCCGCATCCGCGACTTCGTCGGCGACGCGCGGCTCGCCCTCGCGCAGACGGACGCCGCGCTGCAAGCGACCGCGAACCCGATCGAGCTCGTGCGCGCGCCCGATCGCGGCCGCACGTGGGCGCTCTCGGCCGAGGTGCAGGCCTACGCGCTCGCGCTGACGATCAGCTTTCTGACCCTCGTGCTCGCCGCGGGCTCGCTCGCCGCGGAGCGCGACGAGAACGTGGTCGCTCGGCTGGCTCGGGGCCTGGTCGGGATCGGGGAGCTCGTCTCGGCGAAGGTAGTGCTCGCGGCGGTGGTCTCGCTCGTCGTCGGGCTCGCGATCGCGCTCGCCTTCGGCGTGATCATCCAGGTCGGCGGCGTGACGGGCGGCGAGCCGTGGGCCCGGCTGCCGCTCCTCGGTCTCGGGCTCGTGCTCGCCGGGGCGAGCCTCGGCGGGCTCGGTGCGCTCCTCGGCGCGCTGGCGCGCGAGGCGCGGACGGCGTCGCTCGTGGCGCTTCTCATCGTGCTCCCCATCGTCTTCCTCGGACTCGTCCCGAGGGAGATCGTCCCCGCCGCCGGCGTCGTGAGCGACGCGTTGCCGTTCGCACATGCGGTTCGCTTCTTCTCGTCGTCGCTGTACGACGCGCGGCCGTGGAGCGCCGTGGGCCGCGAAGCCGCCTGGCTGGCCGGCCTCGGCGTCGCGTTCGCTGCCGCCGCGCGGCTCGGCGCGCGCCGGCTGCTCGTGTGAATCCCCGTACCCCACCCTCACCGTCTCGACGGACTCTGCACCCGGTAGTCACGGTGCGCTATGCGCTGTGCCGGGGTGCGCGATGCTGGGCGCTGCGCTGTGCCGATGGAGGAATCGAACCCCCGGCGCCCGCCCATGACGCCACGCCATGCAGCTTCGGCAGCTGCCGCCTCGTGCACGCCGCCCGTCTCGACGGCTACCGACTCACACCGCTATTCGAGCAGATCCGTCGACCAGTTCGTCTCCTGGATCGTGCCGTCGAGCTCGCGCCGATCGCGCGCCAGCTCGTCGGCCTGGCGCCGCAGGGCGCCGACGTCGACGGTGGGCAGGATCCGGATCTCGGCGCGCCCGTAGCGCTGTTGGCGCTCGCCGGCGACGTCCGCGACCTGCCGGATCACCGTCTGCCGGAGCGTGAGCGCGTCGCGGCGCGCAAGCGCGTCCGTCAGCGTCGTGCCGTCGGGGAGCCTCGTCGCCAGGTTCGTGTGGTTGATCCGCGTGACGAGCCGCTCGAGCTGCGTCGCGACGTCGTCGAACTCGGCCAGCAGGCCGGCCGGATCCTCGGGCGGCTGCTCGCCCTCCTGCACGAGCGCGCTCGCCTTGAGCCGGCCGCGCAGCTGCTCGATCCGGGTCTGCAGCTGGCTTCGGAGCGTCAGTGCCTCGCCGAGCTTCACGACCGACGATCCTAACGGGAGTACCATCGGACGAAATGGCCCGCCTCGTCGTGCTGCTCGCCGCAGCGGCCCTGGCCGCCGCTACCGCCGCCTCGGTCGCCGGCGCTCCCGCGCTGGCCACGGCGACCGCCGCCTGCGGGACGCACTCCTTCACGATCGCGTTCGACCCGAAGCGCCGGGCCGTCCTCACGGACGGCGTGCACGTGCTCGCGTCGGTGTCCTTCACCTCGCGCTTCATCAGCAGCCGGTGCCGGCGCGTGTCCGACCCGAACCGCTACTTCGCCGGCGGGCTCGGGGCGGGGATCGGGACGCGCACCTCCTTCCGCTGCCTTACGAGCAAGCCGATCCGCGTGCACGTGAGCGCGACCCACAACGGGTCGGGCTCGGTCATCGGCGGCGGCCTCGTGGTGGGAATCGGGAGCGACACCCGCCTACGTGTGATCGCCTCCGCGGTCCTCGCCAAGAAGGGCGGCCGGTACGCCTCCCGCGTCTACCGCGCCGCCACGTACTGCAAGCTCGGCGCCTAGGATGGCCCCGTGAGCGCCTTCCCGACGACGCGGCTGCGCCGGCTGCGCCGAACGCCCGCCCTCCGCGGCCTCGTCCGCGAGACGCGGCTGCACCTCGACGACTTCGTCATGCCCCTCTTCGTCGCGCCCGAGCCGCTCGTGAACGAGGAGCTTCCCGCCCTCGGCCGCCACTCGCTCGAGACCCTCCCCCGCGAGGCGGAGGAGCTCGTCGCGGCCGGCGTGCGCGCGGTCATCCTCTTCGGGATCCCCGAGTCGAAGGACGAGGAGGCCTCCGGCGCCTGGGAGGACGACGGCATCGTCCAGCGCGCGCTCCGCGACCTCCGCCCGCGCTTCCCCGAGCTCGTGCTCCTCACCGACGTCTGCCTGTGCGAGTACACGTCGCACGGCCATTGCGGCGTCGTCCGCGACGGCGAGGTCGACAACGACGAGTCGCTGGACTTGCTCGTCCGGACGGCCGTGAGCCACGTGGAGGCGGGCGCCGACGTCGTCGCGCCGAGCGACATGATGGACGGCCGCGTCGCGGCGATCCGCGAGGCGCTGCCGCAGACGCCGATCCTCTCCTACGCGGCCAAGTACGCCTCCGCGTTCTACGGCCCCTTCCGCGAAGCGGCCGACTCCACGCCCGCATTCGGCGACCGTCGCGGGTACCAGATGGATCCGGCCAACGTGCGCGAGGCGATCCGCGAGTGCGAGCTCGACCTCGCCCCTATCTGGACGTGCTGCGCGCCGTCCGCGAGCGCTTCGACGCGCCGGTCGGCGCCTACAACGTCTCCGGCGAGTACGCGCTGGTCAAGGCGGCGGCAGCGGCCGGACACCTCGACGAGCGCGCCGCCGCCCTGGAATCCCTGACCGCGATCAAGCGCGCCGGCGCCGACCTCGTCGTCAGCTACTGGACGAAGGAGCTTGCCGCGTGGCTGTGAGGACGACGAGCGAGCTCTGGAGCCGCGCGCGCCGCTTCATCCCGGGCGGCGTGAACTCGCCGGTGCGCGCGATGCGCGCCGTCGGGCTCGACGAGCCGCTCTTCGTACGCCGCGCCGCGGGGGCCGAGCTCGAGGCCGTCGACGGCTCGCGCTACCTGGACTGGGTCATGTCCTGGGGGCCGCTCCTCTTCGGCCACGCCGACCCCGAGACCGTGGCCGCCGTGGTCAGGGCCGCAGAGGACGGGACGACCTTCGGCGCCGCGACGGAGGCCGAGGTCGAGCTCGCCGCCGAGATCGTCGACGCCGTCCCCTCGGTGGAGCGCGTGCGCCTCGTCTCGTCCGGGACGGAGGCGGCGATGAGCGCGATCCGGCTCGCTCGCGGCGTCACGCTCCGCGACCGCGTGCTCAAGTTCGCGGGCTGCTACCACGGCCACGTCGACGCGCTGCTCGCGAGCGCTGGTTCGGGGATCGCGACCCTCGGCATTCCTTCCACACCGGGTGTGCCGACCGCGGCCGCGCGCGACACGATCGTCTGCGCCTACAACGACCTCGACGGCGCCGCGGCTTCGGTCGCCCGCTACGGCGAGGGACTCGCGTGCGTGATCGTCGAGCCCGTCGCCGGGAACATGGGCGTCGTCCCGCCCGAGCCCGGGTTCCTCGAAGGGCTGCGCCGGCTCTGCGACGCGAGCGGCGCCCTGCTCGTCTTCGACGAGGTGATCACCGGCTTCCGCGTGGCACGCGGCGGCGCCCAGGAGCGCTACGGCGTGCTTCCGGACCTGACCGTCCTCGGCAAGATCGTCGGCGGCGGCCTTCCGCTCGCCGCGTTCGGCGGCCGCGCCGAGGTGATGGACCGGCTCGCGCCCGTGGGGGACGTGTACCAGGCGGGCACGCTCTCCGGGAATCCGCTCGCAACCGCGGCGGGCCTCTCCGTGCTCCGCCGCCTGCACGAGGACGGCGTCTACGAGGAGCTCGAGCGGCTGGGCGCACGACTCGAGGAGGGTCTGTCCCCGTTCGGGCGCGTGCAGCGAGTCGGCGCGATGCTGACCCTCTTCTGTCGCGAAGAGCCGGTGCGCGACTACGACGACGCGGCGGCGAGCGACACCGACCGGTACGCCGCGCTCTTCCGGCACCTCCTCGAGCGCGGCATCTACGTCGCGCCGTCGCAGTTCGAGGCGATGTTCGTCTCGCTCGCGCACACCGACGCCGACGTCGATCGCACGGTCGAGGCCCTTGCCGACTTCTTCGACCACTGATCTCTGGGAGGTCGTCGCGCTCGAGGCCGAGCGCGAGAGCCCGCTCTGGGGCGCGGCGCTCCGCCCGCTCGCCGAACGCGAGACCGAGCCCGTCTTCTCGCCGCTCGCGGAGGAGCGATTCGCGCTCGGCTTGGAGACGATCTACGAGGCGTACCTCCTCCACTACGGGCGGCCGCGGCTCTTCACGCCGGCGGACGGCGACACCTCACTCCTCCTCGGCGACTACCTGTACGCGCACGGCCTCGTCCGGATCGCCGAGCTCGAGGACGTGGCCGCGGTGGCCGACCTCGCGGAGCTGATCTCGCTTTGCGCCCAGGTTCGCGCCGCCGGCACGGACGGCGACGGCGAGGCCTGGGCGGCGACGGCCGCGCTCCTCGGCCGCGGCGAGCTCGGCGAGGCGCGCGCAGCGCTTCGCGACGAGGGAAACGCGGAGCCGCTCGCGGAAGGCGCGCGGGCGGCCGCGGGGCCGGAGGCCGTCGAACTCGCGCTGCGCGCTCACCGCAGCCGGGTCGGGTAGAGTCGCCCGGCCATGAGCGCGCTCGCAGTCCTGCTTCCCCTGGCCGCAGAGGACGCGGCCACCGAGGGCAAGAAGGTGATCACGGCGATGCTGATCGTCGGCCTGATCTTCGTCGGCGTGATCGCGCTCGGCGAGACGACGCACTGGCTGCGCGCCCGCCGCAAGGCCCGCCGCCGCCCGATGTACTGAGCCTCCTAGACTGACCGGGCGATGGCGCCCCCCGCCGACCTCCGCGCCTGGATCGCCCTCCTCGAGCGCGAGGGCGAGCTCGTCCGGGTCGGCGCCGAGGTGGACCCCGACCTCGAGATCACGGAGATCGTCGACCGCACGGTGAAGAGCGGCGGCCCCGCGCTCCTCTTCGAGCGCCCGAAGGGGTCGAGCCATCCGCTGCTCGTCAACCAGTTCGGGACCGAGCGACGCATGTGCCTCGCCTTCGGCGCGCCGAGCCTCGACGCCGTCGGGGCGCGCGTGCAGGACGTCCTCGAGATGCAGCCGCCGCAGGGGATCGCCGAGAAGGTGCGCGGGCTGAAGAAGCTGAAGTCGATCGCCGACTCACAGCCGAAGCGCGTCCGCAGCGGGCCGTGCCAGGAGGTCGTGCTGCGCGGCGAGGACGTCGACCTCGACGCCCTCCCGATCCAGCGCTGCTGGCCGGGCGACCCGGCGCCGTTCATCACGCTCCCTGCGGTCATCACCCGCGACCCGCGCACGGGGACGCGCAACGTCGGCATGTACCGGATGCAGAAGCTCGATCGCCGCACGACGGCGATGCACTGGCAGATCCACAAGGACGGGCGCGCGGACTACCTGCTCGCCGACGGACGACTCGACGTCGCGGTCGCGCTCGGGCTCGACCCGGTCACGACCTACGCCGCCTCGGCGCCGCTGCCGAAGCACGTCGACGAGCTGATGCTCGCGGGCCTCCTCCGCGGCGAGCCGGTCGAGCTCGTCCGCGGCGCCACCGTCGACCTCGACGTGCCGGCGAACGCGGAGATCGTCCTCGAGGGCTACGTCCAGAAGGACGACCTCGCCGAGGAAGGGCCGTTCGGCGACCACACCGGCTACTACACGGCCGCCGAGCCGTTCCCCGTCTTCCACGTCACGGCGGTGACGATGCGGCGCGACGCGATCTACCCGTCGATCGTCGTCGGCCGGCCGCCGCAGGAGGACGCGTGGCTCGGCAAGGCGACCGAGCGGATCTTCCTGCCCGCCGTGCGGATGACCGTGCCCGAGATCGTCGACTACGACCTGCCCGTCGCGGGAGCGTTCCACAACTGCGCCGTCGTCTCGATCCGCAAGGCCTTCCCGGGCCACGCCCGGAAGGTCATGCACGCGATCTGGGGACTCGGGATGCTCTCGCTGACGAAGGCGGTCGTCGTCGTCGACGAGGACGTCGACGTGCACGACTACGCCGAGGTCTTCTTCACCGTCGGCGCGAACGTCGACCCGAAGCGCGACGTCCTGATCTCCGAAGGGCCGCTCGATCACCTCGACCACGCGCCGACGCTCCAGTTCTACGGCGGCAAGATCGGCATCGACGCGACGCGCAAGGGCCCGGCCGAAGGGACGCGTCCCTGGCCCGAGGAGATCCGGATGACGGACGAGGTGAAGGCGCTCGTCGACCGCCGCTGGGCCGAGTACGGGATCGAGCTCGGCGGCGCGGCACGGGACGGCGAGACCAGTCATATTTCCCGCCCGTTGCGGCGTTTGTTACGTCTTTGACACGCAGCACAAAGCAGCGGTTGAATGCCCATAGCGACCGGAGGAGACGCGTAACAAAGTGGAACCCCTGAACGGGGACGACAGGCCGCATCTCCCGCCCCCGAGCCTGTGGCCGGTCGGCTTCGCGGTCGGCGTCGCGTGCGTGCTCGTCGGCCTGATCGTCGACCCGCTCGTGGTCGTGCCGATCGGGGTCGCGATCCTCCTCGTCTTCGGCTTCCTCTGGGCCCGCGACGCCACGAAGGGCTACCGCGCGCCGGTGCCGGACCTCGAGCCGGAGACGCGGCGGCCCGGACGCGAGGCCCCGCCTATCCCGGCCCACGTGGGCGAGGCGGCCATGCCCGAGCCCGAGCCGGGCGAGATCGAGCGCTTCCCGCGCAGCAAGTTCCTCGAGTTCTCGACGCTCGGCCTGGGCGGCGTGATCGGCGGGATCGTGACCATCCCGATCCTCGGACCGATGGTCGCGAACCCGTTTCGGCACGAGAAGCACGGCAAGCTCGACCTCGGCCCGCTCTCCGACTTCCCGTCCGGCCAGTGGATGATCGCGACGTTCATGACCGACCCGGCCGAGGGCGAGGTCACGCGCCGCACCGCCTACATCCGCAACAACGGCGAGTCGAACGGTGAGCCGAGCTTCACGATCATCTCCAACCGCTGCGCGCACCTCGGCTGTCCCGTCCAGCCGAACGGCCCAGTCTTCGACAACAAGAAGAAGGTCGAGCGCACAAAGGGCGCAGGCGACGTGACGCTGATCCCGATGCTCCCGGCGGGCGGCTTCGGCTGCCCGTGTCACGGCGGCCAGTACAACCCCGAAGGGAACCGCACCGCCGGGCCGCCGGTGCGCGCGCTCGACCGCTACGACTACTCGATCGTCGGCGGCCACCTCGTCCTCGGGAAGACCTACAGCGTCTCGAAGGTCGACGGCACGGGCGCGCAGGCGAAGATCCACCGCTACGGCCTCGCCAACCCCGGGAACCACGTCGACGGCCCCGAGGCCTGGCTCTACCCGTTGCAGCCGCCGCACTGATGCCGAGGTCGCGCAAATCGGCCCGCCGGCAGCGCATGGAGGCCGCGATCAACTATCCGATCGAGTGGCTCGAGGAGCGCTCCGGCCTCATCGGCGGCGTCCGCTACTTCCTCTTCCGCAAGGTCCCGAGCGACACGAACTGGATGCAGACCCTCGGGTCGGCGACGCTCACCGCCTTCATCGTCCAGGCCGTGACGGGCGCGATCCTGGCGATGTACTACAAGCCCGACCCGAACTCGGCCTACCAGTCGATCCAGCACATCACGAACGACGTCTGGCTGGGCTGGCTCGTCCGCGGCATGCACCGCTGGGGCGCGAGCGTCTTCATCATCCTGATGTTCTTCCACATGGCGCGCGTGTTCCTGTTCGGGGCCTACAAGTACCCGCGCGAGCTGAACTGGATCGTCGGCGTGCTGCTGCTCGCGCTCGGGATGCTCGAGGGCTTCACGGGCTACCTCCTGCCGTGGGACCAGACGGCCTACTGGGCCACAGTCGTCGGGATCAACATCAACGGGACGGCGCCGTTCCTCGGCCCGTTCCTGGCCCAGTTCCTACGTGGGGGCGCCGAGATCGGGCCCGACACCCTCGCCCGGTTCTACTCCATCCACATGCTGCTCATACCGGGCGCGCTCATCGGCCTGATCGGCCTCCACCTCTACCTCGTCGTGCGCCTCGGGGTCACGTCGCCGCCGTGGTCGAAGGAAGCCGCCGGGGCCGAGCGCGTCGAGAAGCCCAAGCGCGGCCGGCGCGGATTGCTCATGCCCGGCGCGCGCGGAGGGATTCCCAGGTAGTGGCGAGCCGGGCCCTCGACGAGCGCCGCGCGCAGTTCCAGCGCTACAAGGAGGACGTCAAGGAGCGCGGGAAGCCGTTCTACCCGTACGCGATGTTCCACGACACGGTGATGAGCCTCGTCGTCGTGTCGGTGATCGTCGGCCTCGCGGTGATCTGGAAGTTCACCGTCCCCGGCGACCACACGAGCACGAAGCCCGGCCTCCTCGGCCCGCTCTACACGGACAAGGCCGACCCGGGCACGACGAACTTCGTCCCGCGGCCGGACTGGTACTTCTACTTCCTCTTCTACCTGCTGCGGATCTTCAAGTGGCCGGAGTCGGTGATCCTCGGGACGGTCGGGATCCCGACGATCCTGCTCATGATCATGCTCGCGCTCCCGTTCCTCGACCTGCGGCGGGAGCGTCGGCTGCTCCGGCGGCCGGTCGCAATCGTGGCGGCGATCCTCACCGTGCTCTCGATGGGCGTCCTCACCTACAAGGGCGCGACCGCGAAGGAGGCGCTCGCGAGCGAGGTCGTCCAGGCCGTGCCGACGTGGGCCAAGCGGGAGGGCTTCTCCGGGAACCCGCAGGCCGTGGCCGGCGCCAAGCTCTTCGCGCAGTCGGGCTGCACCGCCTGCCACACCTACCTCGGCACGGGCTCCTCGAACCTCGGCGCGCCCGACCTGACCGCGATCGGCAAGGGCAATCAGGGGGCGCAGTTCTTCTCGAGCTACGTGTCGAACCCGCGCCAGTTCGGGAACAAGGTCATGCCCGTCTTCGGCAACCTCGGCAGCCAGCAGAACATCCACAACATCGGCGTCTTCCTGTCGGTGTCGAAGGGCCCCAAGTAGCCGCCGTGTGCGCGTCTTCCTCGGCATAACCGGCGCGTCCGGAGCGCCGTACGCGGCGCGGCTGCTCGAGGCCCTCGCGGCCGCCGACTGCGAGATCGGAGTCTGCGCCTCGCGCGCCGGGATCGAGGTGCTCGCGACGGAGCTCTACCGCAACCCGCACCTCTCCTCCGACGAGACGATCGCGCGCTTCCTCGAGCACGGCGGCGGCGCGGCGACGCTCTACCACGAGCAGGACTGGAGCTCGCCGTACGCGAGCGGCTCGGCGAAGGTGGACGCGTACGTGATCTGCCCGTGCTCGATGGGGACGCTCGGCACCGTCGCCTCGGGAGCCATGTCCAACCTGATCCACCGGGCCGCGAGCGTCGCGCTGAAGGAGGGGCGGAAGCTCGTGTTGGTGCCGCGCGAGACGCCGCTC
>VAXK01000177.1 GCA_005885565.1 Actinomycetota bacterium | reverse complement strand
CGGCAAACCTGGAATGAATGGCCGCCTCGTCCTCAGCGGAGACGATCAACAGCACGCGCCGCCCGCCGGGCAGCGGCCCGCCCAGCAGGACGAAGCCCGTCTCCACGAGGTCGTCCATGAAGCGAGCATGCTCGTCCCAGAGCACCTGCTCGCGCATGTCGCGAGACCAGTCCCATGGGTCGCCGCGCTCCTGGTGGACGACGTAGAGCTTCTCGCCTCCGGCCACGCGGCTCAGACTAGCCGTCGGCCGGCCGGCGTCAGCTCGAGCGGCACCGCGACGAAGGAGGCATAGTCGCCCCGAGGCGGCGGGAGCGGCAGCGCGCCTCCGCCCTCCGGCTCGACGAGCCCGTCCCGCGCGAGCTCCCACAGGAACAGGAAGCACCACGCGTCGCCGAGGAAGACGGCCTCCTCCTGCGCCTGGTTCGCCGCGAAGAGCTCGAGCGGCCGCTGCGGGCCGTCGCGGAGCGCCTCCAGCAGCTGCCGCTTCGTCCGTGGCAGCGGCGCGCGCTCCTCGAGCAGCCGCCGGAGCGCGCTCTCGAGGTGCGGAAGATCCCCGGCGAAGAGCGGCTCGACCTCGTTCGCGCAGACCCCGCGCCAGGCGCGCCGCGCGATCCTTCGCGCGTCGCCCGCGACCGGGCGGCGCGACCGCCAGAGCCCCCCGAGCGCCGGAGCCTCCTGCGAGCCCAAGTAGTCGTCCGCCTGGACGAGCTCCACGTCGGCGTCGTCGCCGAGCTGCGAGAGCACCTGGAGGAGCTGGAGCTGGTCGACGAGGTCGTGCTCGAACCAGAGGACGATCGGACGCCCCTCCTGCTCGGCCCGCGCGAGCAGGCCGTCGCGGCGCGTGAGCTCCGCGTGGATCGCGTCCTCGCTCCCCCACCCGTGCTCGGCGAGGAACCGCGCGCGAAGCGTCCGTGACTCGTCCGGGTCAGAGGCGAGCGGCCCGACGTGCAGCACGTCGTCCCACGACAGGACGACTCCCTCGAGCGAGGTGGTCCGAAGAGTGCTCCCGACCGACTCGCCATTCGTGACGTGCAGGGGACCAGCTGTAGACCCGGACCGAGGTACGGACTGCAAGCGGGCTCAGTACTTGTCTTGGCCCCAGCTCTGGAGCTTCTCGCGCAGGTCGCGCAGGAACCGCCCCGCGAGCGCGCCGTCCACCAGCCGGTGGTCGTACGTCAGCGTCAAATTCATGATCGGGCGGATCGCGATCACGTCCTCCCCCTGCTCGTCCTGCACCACCCACGGCCGCTTGACGACGGCGTACGTCCCGAGGATCGCCGCCTGCGGCTGGCTGATGACCGGCGTGCCGTGGAACGTGCCGTAGCCGCCGGGGTTCGTGATCGTGAACGTGCCGCCCTGGACGTCCTCGGGCAGGAGCTTCTTGTCGCGCGCGCGTGCCGCGAGGTCGGTGACGCCCTTCGCGATCCCGAGCAGGTTCAGCGTCTCGGCGTTCTTCAGCACCGGGACGATCAGCCCCTTGCCGTCGGCCAGCTCGACCGCGAAGCCGAGGTTGACGAAGTTCCTCGTGACGATCTGGTCGCCGCGGATCTCGCCGTTGATCCACGGGTAGTCGCGCAGGTTCTCCACCGTCGCCCGGGCCACGAAGGACAGGTACGTCGGGTTCACGCCGTACGACGCCTCGTACTCCTTCTTCAGCTTCGCCCGGATCGCGACCACCTTCGACATGTCGACCTCGATCGCGCTCGTCACGTGTGCGGCCGTGTCGAGGGAGCGCCGCATGTGCTCGGCGATCCCGCGCCGCATCGCGTTCATCGGCTCGAGGATCTCGCCCGGCTGCCCCGCGGCGGGCTCGGCCGCGACCGGCTCCGGCTTCGGCGGCGGCGGCTTCGGCGGAGCGGGTGCGGCGGCAGGCGGCGCGGCCGGCTCGGGAGCGGGCTCGGGCGCCTCCGCGGGAGCGGGCTCGGGCGGCGCCTCTGCGGGAGCGGGCGGGCCCGACTCGATGAAGGCGAGGATGTCCTTCTTCGTCACGCGGCCTCCGGCGCCGGTCCCCTGCACCTGGTTCGGGTCGACGCCGTGCTCGGAGGCGATGCGCGCCACGACCGGCGAGACGAAGGTCTTGCCGTTCTCGCTCGGGGGCGGGGCCGAGGGCCGCTCCGGTGCGGGCGCGCTCGGCGCCACGTCGCCGACGCCCTCGCTCGCGTGCGCCATGGACTCGTCGGCGGCGGCCTGGGTCGCCGGCTCCGGCGGCCGCTCCGGCTCCTCGGCGGCCGGCTCCTCCGCGGCGCCCTCGGGCGCGATCACGGCGAGCTTCGTGCCGACGTCGACGGTCTCGCCCTCGGGGACGACGATCTGCTGGAGGACGCCCGAGCCGGGGCTCGGCACCTCGGTGTCGACCTTGTCCGTCGAGATCTCGAGCAGCGGCTCGTCGGCCTCGACCGATTCGCCCTCCTGCTTGAGCCACTTCGTGATCGTGCCCTCGGAGACGGAGACGCCCATCTGCGGCATCACGACGTCGATGGCTTGGGTTGTGGCCACGCTTGCCTCCTAGTACTCGGCGAGCTCTCTGAGCCCTGCTGCCACGTCGGCGACCTGCGGGATGAACGCCTTCTCGAGCGGCGGCGAGAAGGGGACGGGCGTGTCGGGCGCCGCGAGCCGCTTGACGGGCGCGTCCAGGTCCTCGAAGGCCTCCTCGGCGATCGTCGCCGCGATCTCGGCGCCGAACCCGCCCGTGCGCGTGTCCTCGTGGAGGACGAGCACCTTGGAGGTCTTGCGGACGCTCTCGAGCACGGCGGCCTTGTCCCACGGCATGACCGAGCGGAGATCGACGATCTCCACGGACACGTCGTCTCCGGCCAGCTCCTGCGCGGCCTCAGCGGCCGTGTACACCATCGCGCCCCACGTGATCACGCTCAGGTCCTCGCCCTCCTGGTGGATGCGCGCCTTGCCGATCGGGACGGTGATCCGCTCGTCCGGCACCTCGCCCTTGATGCGGCGGTAGAGATGCTTGTGCTCGAAGTAGAGGACGGGGTTCGGATCCTGGATCGCGCTCGCGAGCAAGCCCTTCGCGTCCTCCGGGGTCGCGGGACAGACGCACTTGAGGCCGGGGATGTGCGCGAACGAGCTCTCGGGGTTCTGGGAGTGGAACGGGCCGCCGGAGAAGCCGCCACCGGAGGGCAGGCGCACCGTGATCGGAATCGGCGTCCCGGCCCGCCAGCGCTGCTTCGCGGCCACGGTGACGAGCTGGTCCCATCCGCACGAGATGAAGTCCGCAAACTGCATCTCCGCGACGGGTCGCATGCCCATGATCGCTGCGCCCGTGCAGCCGCCGATGATCGCGCTCTCCGCGAGCGGTGCGTCGATGACCCGCCACGGGCCGAACTCCTCCTGGAAGCCGAGGGTCACCTTGAACGCGCCACCGTAGACGCCGACGTCCTCTCCGATGACGAAGACGCGCTTGTCGCGGCGCATCTCCTCGCGGAGCCCGTCGGAGATCGCCTGGAGGTACGTCTTCTCGGCCACGGCGCTACTTGTGGTGCGGGGTGTCGAGGTCCTCGGGGCTCGCGTAGACGCCCTCCAGGAGGTCGCCCGGCTCGGGGAGCGGCGACTCCTCGGCCCGCCTGAGCGCGTCGTTCAGGAGCTTCTTGACGTCGCTTCCGATCTCCTCTTCCTCGTCGTCGTCGAGGTCGGCGTTCTCGCGCAGCCAGGTGCGGAAGCGCTCGATCGGGTCGCTCTTCGCCCACTCCTCGAACAGCGGCTTCGGGACGTAGAAGGCGTCGTCGTGGACGGCGTGACCCTCCATGCGCAGGGTCAGGCACTCGAGCAGCGTCGGGCCGCCGCCCTCGCGGGCGCGCTCGATCGCCCGCTTCGCCTCGCGGTAGACGGCGAGGACGTCGGTGCCGTCGACGACGACGCCCTCGAAGCCGTAGGCCTGCGCGCGGTCGGCGACGTGCTCGGTCGCGTACTCGAGGTGGGTCGGCGTCGAGTACGCCCACTGGTTGTTGTCGCAGACGAAGACGACCGGCAGCCGGCGCGTCCCGGCGAGCGTCATCGACTCGTGCGTGTCGCCCCGCGCCGAGGCGCCCTCCCCGAACCAGCCGACGGCGACACGGCGCTCGCCGCGGATGCGGAACGCGAGCGCGCAGCCGGTAGCGACCGGGAGCATCGCGGGCAGGTGGCTGACCATCGCGATCAGGCCGAGCCGCGAGTCGGCCATGTGGACGTTCCC
>VAXK01000072.1:5765-17900 GCA_005885565.1 Actinomycetota bacterium | reverse complement strand
AGCGTCACGCGCGCGTCCTGGAGGAGCTCCACCTTCTGCCCGTGCGACACCTCGCCGAGGTACTCGATCCCGCCGACGAGATGCGGCTCGACGTACTCCGCGAAATACTCGATCTCCTTCGCGTCCTGCTTCTTGCCCGCAAGCTTGAGCGGCAGCCCTGTCTCGCGCGCGACCGCGATCGCCCGGTGCGCGCCCTTGTCGGCGCTCATGCGGCCGAGGAAGAGCAGGTAGTCGCCGCGGTGCGGCTTGCAGGGATAGAGCGAGAAGTCGAGCGCGTTCGGGCAGTTGGCGATCCACGGCAGGTCCGGCTTCGGCTTGCGCTGGTTGAGCGAGATCGAGATGAAGCCGACCCGCCGCGCGAGGTGGGCGATCCGCTCGTACACCTCTCCCGGCTCGCCGTCGAGCGGCCCGTGCAGCGTGTGCACGACCGGTGTCTCGACGAGGCCCCCGGCGAGCGCCGCGACCTGGCCCGAGTGGTCGTTGATGACGTCGAACTCGTCCGCCCGCCCGTAGCAGGCGAGCGCGTGCCGGAGCTCGGGAAGCGACTTGCCGATCCGCTCGCTCGGCGGGTCCGCGAAGACCGCCTCGAGCTTCGCCTTCGTGCGCGAGTCGCCGGACGCGAAGAGCGTCACGTCGTGGCCCGCGTCGGCGAGCCCGTCCGCGAGGAGCGAGACGACCCACTCGATCCCGCCGTAGCCGCGCGGCGGCACCGCGAACCAGGCCGGCGCGAGGACGGCGATTCTCACCGCGCCTCCACCTCTACGGTGCCCCGCACGAGGCGCACGTCCCAGGCGCGCTCGAAGGCGCGGACGCCGGAGAGCCGCATGTACTCGCCCGCCCAGGAGGGGATCTCCGGCGGCGCCAACGTCTCCAGATCGTGGCGGCGCCGGTTCGGCTGGAGGCCGAGCAGCACCTGGACGAGCAGGACCGGCGCGCCGGCCGCCCACGCCTGCGGCCGCGCCGCAGTCGGGTAGGCGATCGGGAACGGCGTCTGCGAGCGGCGCATCCCGGCGAAGACCTCCGGCAGCTGGAAGCCGAAGTGACCCGCGGCCATCAGCATCCGCTGCACGATCCTGAGCGCCTCCGGCCAGCGCCCGTAGCGCGCGAGACCCCAGGCGATCAGCGAGTTGTCGTGCGGCCAGACGGTGCCGTTGTGGTACGAGAGCGGATTGAAGGCCGCGTCCTCCGAGGACATCGTCCGCACCCCCCAGCCCGACCACAGCGCCTCGCCCATCAGCGCGTCGACGACCGCGTCGACCCGCTCGGGCGGCACGATCCCGCTCCACAGCAGGTGCCCGATGTTCGAGCAGAGCGCGTCGACCTGCTGCTTCTCGCCGTCCAGCGCGAGCGCGTAGTAGCCGCCCCGCCGCTCGATCCAGAACGCCGCGTCGAACCGCGCCTTCAGCTCCTCCGCCTCGCGCTGGAGCCGCTCGCCCAGCTCACGGTCGCGCCACACCTCGCGCGCCAGCTCGGCCGCGCGCAGCTTCGCGTCGTACACGTATCCCTGCACCTCGACCGGCGCGATCGAACCCTGCGCCAAACGGCCGTCCGCGAAGCGCTGCGAGTCGTCCGAGTCCTTCCACGACTGGTTGTGCAGACCGCGCTCGCTCCGCCGCCGGTACTCGACGAAGCCGTCCCCGTCCAGGTCGCCGTACCGGTCGATCCACTCCAGCGCCCGCAGCGCCGGCTGCCTCAGATCCCGCACCAGCGCCGCGTCGTCCGTCCACCGCCACACCTCCGACAGGAGCACGAGCCAGAGCGGCGTCGCGTCGACGGTGCCGTAGTAGGCCGGGAACCACGCGCTCGCCGCCTTCCCCCGCCGCACCTCGTGCACGATCTTCCCCGGCTCGGCGTCGATCATCGGGTCGTCCTCGGTCGCCTGGAGCTCCGCCAGCACCGCCAGCGCCGTATGCGCCAGCTCCGGGCCGAAGAGGAGCGTCTGGAGGCACGTGATCAGCGTGTCCCGCCCGAAGACGGTCATGAACCACGGCATCCCGGCCGCGGGCAGCTTCCCGATCCCGGAGTCGCCGCCGCGGATGCGCAGCGCCGCCAGATCCGCCACCGACTGCGTGAACGCGTGGCCGAGCTCCTCCCAGCTCGCCCGGATGTGCGGCACGCGGAGCTGCCACGCCGCCAGCGAGTCGCGCACGTGCCCGAGCTCCTCCCCGAAGCGGCGTGCCGCGAGGCGCGCCGGGACCTCCTCGTCGTCGAACGAGGGGAAGACGCCGACCTGCACCTCCCAGCGCTCGCGTGGCCCGAGCGTCACCTCGTACCGGACTGTCGAGTCGCTCGCCTCGCCCGGCTGCGAGAGCACGACCTGCGTCTGGACGGACCGGTCGCCTGGGTCCTCGAGGAGGAAGACGTTGCCCTCCCCGTTGAAGCGGCCGCCGACGACGGGCGGCAGGGGATCGGCGCCAAGCGGGTTCCCGAGCGCGAAGTCGTGGTCCTTGACGGAGAAGATGTCCGCGAAGTCGTTGCCGAACTCGAGCCCGACGACGAACGAGGCCGGCTCCATGCCCTCGTTCTCGACGACGATCACGTCCTGCATCGCCTCGCCGATGAAGCGGCGCCGCTCGACCGAGAGCACGTCCTGGCCCAGGCCGCCGGCGCGCGGGTTGCGCATGTAGAAGGCGGCCGAGAAGTACTCGACCTTTCCGGACGAGAGGAGGAGCGGCCGCTCGCCGTTGATCGTGAGCGTGAAGCGGGAGAGGAAGCGCGTGTCCTCGGCGAAGAACCCGCCCGTCCGGCCGTCGAGGTCGCCGACCTCGTCGGAGAGGCAGAAGGTCGAGCCCTCGAGGATGGTGACCGACATGGCGAACTACTCCGTACGCAGGATGCGCCCACCGCTCGATTGTGCAAGGGCCTTGACGACGAGCTCGTCCACGTTCACGTGCGGCGGCCGGGTGAGCGCGAAGAGGATGCACTCGGCGACGTCCTCCGGCCGCATCGCCTCCACGCCTGCGTAGACGGCCCGCGCCTTCTCTGAGTCGCCGCGGAAGCGGACGAGCGAGAAGTCGGTCTCGACGAGGCCCGGGTCGACCGTCGTGATCCGGATCGGCCGGCCGAGGAGGTCCTCGCGCAGCGCGTACGTGAAGCCCCGCACCGCGAACTTCGAGGCCACGTAGAGGGCCGCGTGCTCGTAGGCCTGGCGACCGGCGATCGAGCCGAGGTTGACGATGTGGCCCCAGAGGCGCATGTGCGGCAGGCAGAGGCGCGTCATGCGGATGAGCCCGTCGACGTTCGTGTGGAGCACGACCTGCTCGTCTTCCTCGGTCGACTCGTCGAAGGAGTCGCGCCCGAGCGCAAGGCCGGCGCCGTTGACGAGGACGTCGAGCCCCCCGAGCTCGGCGACCGCCCGCTCGACGAAGCGCTCGCAGCTCGCGGGGTCGGTGACGTCGAGCTCGAGCGCGAGGTCGCCCTCGAGCCGGTCCGCGCGGCGCGCGCCGACGGCGACGCGGACGCCCTCCCTCCGGAGCGCCTTCGCCGTCGCCGCTCCGATCCCGCTCGAGGCGCCCGTGACGATTGCGGTCTTCCCCTGGAGCACGCCCATCCCGCGGTGAGCTTAGTTCAGGCCTGCCGGAGGCAGCTCGAGGGCGCCGACGTCGCGGCTCACACCGGCGTCTCGCGCCGGTAGGGCTCGCCGAGCTCCACGGCCTGCCGCGAGCCTGAGGCGTGGTCGACCTGGAGCGTCGTGTGCGTCAAGCCGAAGCGCTCGGAGAGCAGCGCCTCGAGCCGGCGGCGGACGCCGTGGCAGTCGGCGCCGGGCTCGACGAGCACGTGCGCGGCCAGGGCCGGGAAGCCGCTCGTCACCGTCCAGACGTGCAGGTCGTGCACCTCGACGACGTCGGGCTGCGTCACGACGATCCGACCGACCGCCTCCGGGTCGATGTCGCCGGGCGAGCCCTCCATGAAGATCCGCGTCGACTCGCGCAGGAGCACGACCGCCGAGCGGAAGACGAGCGCGGCGACGACGAGGCCGGCGATCGGGTCGAAGCGGTCCCAGCCGGTCGCGAGGACGAGCGCTCCCGCGACCGCGGTTCCGGCGAAGGCGGCGAGGTCGGTGGCGACGTGCAGGAAGACGCCGCGCACGTTCAGGCTCTCGCGGCTCGCCCGGGCGAGGAGTCCCGTGGCGACGAGGTTCACGGCGACGCCCGCGAGCGCGACGACGAGCACGACGCCGCCGCGGACGTCGGGCGGCGCGACGAGCCGGCGGACGGCCGCGTAGACGATCCACACGCCGACGAGCAGGAGGGCGATGCCGTTCGCCTGCGCGGCGAGGATCTCGAGCCGGGAGAAGCCGAACGTGAACCGCCCGCGGGGCGGCCGGCCGGCCATCGCCGCGGCGACGAGCGCAAAGGCGATCGCGCCGACGTCCGTCAGCAGGTGCCCTGCGTCGGCGAGCAGCGCGAGCGAGCCGGCGACGACCCCGGCCGCGATCTCGCCCGCCATGAGGCCGGCGATGAGGACGGCCGCAACAGCGAGCACCCGGCGGTCGCCAGCGAGGCGCTCGGTGTGCGAGTGGGCGTGCATCACGGCACCGTAGCGCGGGCCCAGGCGCGCCCCGCCGCGATTCGCTCGGGCGGCGTCGGGTGGGTGAAGAGCAGCGCGTAGACGGGCCGCGGCGGGTCGAGGTCGTTGAGGTTCGCGGTCGCCAGCTCGCGGTGCGCGGCCTCGAACGCCTCCGGATCCCGCGTCACCTCGAGCGAGAAGCGGTCCGCCTCCCGCTCCCAGCGCCGCGAGACGGCCGCGGCCACCGGCAGCCCGACGAGCTCGAGCGCCGAGGCGACGAGCAGGACGAGCGGCGCGTTCCGCAGGTGGCCGGGGTCCGCGACGAGCGCCCACAGGACGACGACCGTCGCCGCGGCGCCGAGCATCCCGACGAGGGTTCCCTTGGCGACGTGGCGCGCGCGCCGGTGACCGAGCTCGTGCGCGACCACGAGCTCGACCTGGCGGGGCCCGGCCTCGCGAAGCAGCGTGTCGAAGAGGACGACGCGCCGGGTCGCGCCGAGGCCGGAGACGTAGGCGTTCACCTTCCGGGTCCGGCGGCTCGCGTCGGCGACGAGGACGTCGCGAACCGGAACGCCCGCCCGCCGGGCGAGCGCCCGCAGCCGGTCGGCGAGCTGCTGGTCGCGGAGCGGCGCGAAGCGGTTGAAGAGCGGCTCCAGGACGACCGGAGCGGCGAAGCCGACGAGCAGCACGAAGACGGAGGCCGCCGGCGCGGCGACGAACGGCCACGCGCGTGGCAGCCGGCGCGCCACGCCCGCGAGCCCGAGCACCGCGCCCGAGGTGAGCACCACCGTCACGCCGAGGCTCTTCAGGCGGTCGACGAGCCAGCCCCGCGAGCTCTGCGTCGAGAACCCCCATCGCCGCTCGCGGACCTGCCCGCGCCAGAACGCGAGCGGCAGCCGAACGGCCGCCGAGACGGCCACGACGAGCGCCGGAAACGCGGCTCCGGGCACGGCGTCGTAGAGCCACGACCCGGCCCGCGTGAACGCGAGCACCGACAAAACCGCCAATCCGAGCGTCACATCAAGCAGAAGAGCGACGTAGAGCGGCCGGTGGTAGCGACGCGCCCGCTCGACCTGCTCGACGCTGAAGAGCTCGGCCGGCATGGCGGAAACCCAAGGCTACACTTCGAAAATGGCGACTGCGGAGGGTCTCCGCCCGAGCTTGACGGCGGGAGAGTCCTCCACCGCGCTGGCGTCGCAGTGGCGCGTCCTCACGCGCGCGACGACCTTCGTCGCCGTCCTGACGAGCCCGGCCGCGTACCTCTGGTTCCACCGGCAGGAAGGCTGGGCCTGGTACTGGTCCGCCCTGGCCGCGCTCGGGTTCGTGATCGCCTTCCGCGGCCTCACCGGCCTCGCGCTGCGGCGGTTCATCCCCTGGCCGAGCCTGTTCGGGATCGACGACGCGCGGCTGAAGGAAGAGGACCTCGTCGGCCGGCGGCGAGCCTGGACATGGCGCTTCCTGACGCGGGTGGCCGTCGTGGTCGGCGGCCTCGTCACGCTCGTCTACCTCGTCCAGCTGTCGAAGCACGAGTCGGTCACGTGGTGGGGAACCGCCGGCGCGATCGTGGGCGGCTTCACCCACCGCTTCTCGAATCCGGGCGGATACCTGCCGCTCGTCGCGCTCTTCTTCGTCTACTTCGTCTTCAACTTCATGATCCTGCTCGGCCCGATGCTCATGCTCGGGATCTCGCAGATCCAGGGCTTCGAGCCCGGCGACGCCGAGTGGGGCGTGCGGCTCGAAGACGTGCGCGGACAGGCCGAGGCGAAGGAGGAGGTCCGCCGGGTCATCAGCCTGTGGCAGTCGGGCGAGGCGTTCGAGAGCGCGGGCGGGAAGCGCGAGCGCGGCCTCCTCTTCCACGGCGCGCCGGGCACCGGCAAGACGATGCTCGCGAAGGCGATCGCCACCGGCTTCAACTCGCCGTTCGTCTCCATCCCGGGCTCGGGGTTCGCGCAGACGTTCATCGGCATCGACGCGATCATCGTGCGCTTCCTGGCGCGCAAGGCGCGCAAGCTGGCCTCGAAGTGGGGCGGCCAGTGCATCGTCTTCATCGACGAGATCGACGCCGTCGGCACCCGGCGCTCCGCGCTTCAGGGAGGCGCGCCGAGCTTCGAGCCCGTCGGCTTCCACGGCGCGTGGGGCGCGCTCAACCCGACCGGCGACCTGATCGTCGAGAACCGGGCCTGGCGCGAACGGCTCTTCGAGCTGCGCGCGCCCGAGCCGCGGATGCCCTACCCGGAGTGGACGCGCAGGCTCGGGAACGTCCTGAACCAGGGCATCTTCCCCGGGATGATGGGCGGCGCCGGCCAGCTCGCGCTCAACCAGCTCCTCGTGACGATGGACGGGATCGACAACCCGCCGTTCCTGCGCCGCATCCTGACCGCCCGGGCCAACGCGACCCTCGACGCGACCTACGTCATTCCGCGCCGGCTCTGGAAGCTCCCGCTCCGCTTCCCGACCCCGCGCCCGCGGCGCGAGCAGATCTACTTCATCGGCGCGACGAACGTCCAGCTCTCCGTGCTCGACCCGGCGCTCACGCGGCCCGGCCGGATGGGCCGCCACGTCTGGTTCCGCACGCCGACGAAGGAGGATCGGAAGGACATCTTCGACCTCTACCTCGCCAAGGTCGCGCACGACTCCGACCTCGACAAGCCCACGCGGCGCGACGAGGTCGCGCGCATCACGAACGGCTACTCGCCGGCCATGATCGAGCAGATCTGCTCGATGGCGCTCACGGTTGCCCACCACGACGGGCGCGCCGAGTTCGGCTGGGACGACCTGGTCGGGGCGATGACGACGGTCGAGTCCGGCACGGCGATCGGAGTCCAGTACGTCGAGGAGGAGACCCGCGCGGTGGCGATCCACGAGGCGGGCCACGCGGCGGCGGCCCACGTCTACCGGCCGCAGCTCGAGTCGAGCCGCCTCTCCATCCGGATGCGCGGCGGCTCGCTCGGCCACCACCAGGCCTTCGAGAAGCAGGAGCGCTTCAGCCAGTGGCACAGCGAGGCGATGGGCGAGCTCGTGCACACGCTCGGGGCCATGGCGGCGGAGCACGTGTTCTACGGAGAGACCTCGAACGGCGTCGGTGGCGACCTCGAGCACGCGACCTCGCGGGCCGCGTCGATGGTCGGCATCGCCGGGATGGGCCCGAAGCCGATCGACCTCCACGGCGCGACGTTCGCCGACGAGACGGAGGAGCAGACGCGCCGGCGGATCATGAAGCGCTTCGAGGCGATCGGCACGCAGCTCATGAACCGGACGCGCGGCAGCGCGGACTTCCACGCCGACCCGATCGCGTCCGTCCTCCGCGATCCGCACAAGCACGCCCTCGCGGCGCAGACACTCGGCCAGGCGTACGTGACGGCCGAGAACTTCGTCGCCGCGAATCGCGAGGCCGTGCAGACGATCGCCGACACGGTGGCCGCGAAGCGCGAGCTCTTCGGGAACGAGCTCGTCGAGCTGCTCGAGAGCGTCAACCTTCGCCGACCCGAGATCGACTACCTGGACGAGGCGACGTGGCCGAGACAATGAGATACGCGAAGCGCTTCGGGCTCGTCTACCTTCTGCTCGCAGTGGTCGTGGGCGTCGCCGCGGGGACGACGATCAACCTCGTCGGCGGCGGAGGCCGGAGCCGCTCGCCGTGGTCGCAGTGGAAGCCGTCCGCTCCGGCCGAGCTCCGCCCGAAGGAGATCGCGAACCGTGTCGCGACGGCCTACCGGCTCCGGAACGGACGACGGCTCGTCGACGTCGTGACGGGTGACCCGTTCCAGTCGGTGATCACCGAGGTCGCGACCCCCGCCATCGGCGCCGGATTCGGCCGCGACACGCCGGTCTACGACCCGAGCCGCATGCGGATGTTCGTCCTCTGCGGGCAGGGCAAGAACTGCTCCGTCCCCGGGACGCCGTCGGTCGAGCGGACGCTGCTCCTGCACCGCGAGGCGGTGGAGCTCGCCCTCTACACGTTCAAGTACGTCGACACCGACGGCGTCGTCGAGTTCCTGCCGGGGACCGCCTCGACAAGGCCCAATCTGGCGTTCTTCTTCCGCCGCAGCGAGGTCCGGCCGTTCCTCTCGCACCCGCTGCGCTCGACGCTGCCGCAGGCGCTCCGGTCGCGATCCGCGGAGCGAGTCGACCGGCTCGCGCTGACGCACATGTACCGCTTCGAGCTCCAACAGGCGCAGGCCGGCGGCGGCCTCCTCCTTCTCGACCGCGGCTAGCAACTAGCGCGCGCGGGTATTCGCGCGCGCATGCAGCTCGACGACCGGGTCGGCGACGCGATCGAACGCGCGGTTCGCGCACACCACCGGCGGCGGCTCCGGCGGATCGGCTGGGAGCACACGCTCGACGCGGTCGGGCCGGCGTGGGCGGGCGGCGAGCCGCCTCCTCGCGCCGGGAACGCGGTCGAGGTGCTGATCGACGGCGCCGAGGCGCTCCCCCGCGTGGCCGCGGAGCTCCGGCGGGCGGAGTCCCACGTCTATCTCGCCGGCTGGCACGTCACGCCCACCTTCCGCCTCGGGCCCTCGCGGGAGGACGAGCTGCGCACGATCCTGGCCGAGCTCGCCGAGCGGATTCCGGTGCGCGTGCTGGTCTGGGCCGGAGCGCCGCTGCCCCTCTTCCGCCCCTCGCGCGGCGATGTGCGCCGGCTGCGGGAGACCCTCGAGCGCGGGACGCGCATCCGCTGCGCCCTCGACGACCGGGAGCGCCCGATGCACTGCCACCACGAGAAGCTCGTCGTGGTCGACGACCGCGTCGCCTTCGTCGGCGGGATCGACCTGACCTCGTACGCGGGCAATCGGCTCGACGCGCACACCCACCCGGCGCGGGGCGAGATCGGCTGGCACGACGCGGCCGCGCGCCTCGAAGGCCCGGTCGTCGCGGACGTGGCGGAGCACTTCGCGCTGCGCTGGCGCGAGGTGACGGGCGAGCCGCTGCCCGCCCCGCGCGCGGCCGAGCCCGCGGGCGAGACCGAGGTCCAGCTCCTGCGGACCATCCCGGAGCGGATCTACGACGCCCTTCCGCGCGGCGACTTCCGGATCCTCGAGGCCTACACCGCCGCCCTTAGCGGCGCGAAGCGGCTCGTTTACCTCGAGAGCCAGTTCCTGTGGTCGCCGGAGATCGTCGCGATCCTCGCCGAGAAGCTGCGCCGTCCGCCGACCGACCGCTTCCGCCTCGTCGTCCTGCTCCCCGCCAGGCCGAACAGCGGCGCCGACGACACGCGCGGGCAGCTCGGCGTCCTCGCCGCCGCCGACGACGGCGCGGGCCGCTTCCTCGCCTGCACGCTGCGCCAGCGGGGCACGCCCCGGAAGTCCGTGTACGTGCACGCGAAGATCGGGATCGTCGACGACGAGTGGCTCACGCTCGGCTCGGCGAACCTCAACGAGCACTCGCTCTTCAACGACACCGAGGTGAACGTGGCCTTTCGAGACGAGCCCCTCGCGCGCGCGACGCGCATCCGCCTCTGGGCGGAGCACCTCGAGCGCGCGCCGGAGGAGCTCCAGGGCGACCCGACCGACTCCGTCGACGGGCTCTGGCGCCGGCTCGCTGACGACGAGACGCACCACCTGAACTGGCTTCCGAACGTCTCCCGCCGGTCGAAGGCCTTGCTCGGTCCGATCCAGAGCCTGGTCGTCGACGGCTGAAGCCTCAAGAAGCGCGCCTTGCGCTCCGATCCTTCCTCCATGCGCAAGGCCGCCGTGCTCTTGGTCGTCACGCTCGTCGCCGCCGGCTGCGGCGCCGGCGGGCTGAGCGCCGGCGCGACGGAGCTGTACCTGAAGAGCGCCGGCGGCTTCGCCGAAGCCCACTGCCTCCCCGGCACGGACGGCTGGAAGTACCTCTGCACGGTCCGCCGCGCACGACGGGTCTACGAGGTCGGCGTCAAGGTGCACGGGAAGCGCGTGCAGGAGACGACCGGGCTCCTTCCCGTCGGGAGCGCCCTGCCCGGCTCGGCCAAGGCCGTCGCCGAGACCTTCCTCGCCCGCGCGAGCGCGATCTGCTCGCGCCGGATGACGATCGTCGCCGGCATCCCGCACCCACGGAACGTGTACGCCGCGTACCGGCTCATGGGCGCGTACGTGCAGGCCGAGCGCGAGGAGGCCGAGTCGCTCCGGCGCCTCGACCCACCGAGCGACCGCGCCGAGGGCGTGCGCCACCTGATCTCGGCCTCCGACCGGGCCGTAGCCGCGGCCGAGGGCTACCGCGCCGCGCTCCTGCGCCGAGACCGCCGCGGAGTCGCCCGCGCCCTGGCCGCGCGAGCCGCGGCCGCCGCGGACGAGGCTCAGGTTGCGCGCGAGCTCGGCTTACGCTGTGTTGCGGTCTCGCCGTAAGGCAGCCGCGTCCATCCTTCCGTCTCGACCCAGTGGCCCGGGCTCTGTTGACATGTGCCTCACCTAACGTTGGGGTACTGCTTGGTCCGAGAGGGGACGATCGTGGAGATCAAGGCGACACCCGGTTGCGACTGTGATACGTGCCACCAGATCCGCAAGAAGACGCGGCGAGAGGCGGCTCTCAAGGCGGCAAAGACGCGGAAGCGAAGAACCGCCGCTCGAAAGGCGGCTGAAACAAGGCGTCGGAATGCAACGCAGTCGAATTCGAAGCGGTCTTAGCAGCTGGTTTCGGCCGGGTTCTGCCGATGGGCGGTGACGGGATCGAACCGCCGACCTCCTGCTTGTAAGGCAGGCGCTCTCCCAGCTGAGCTAACCGCCCGCGTCTTCCCTACAGTAGACCCGATGAAGAGGTCGGGCCTCGTCGGCCTTGCGGCGCTCCTCGCGACGGTCGCCGCGCTCTTCTCCGGCTCCGCTACCGGCCGCGTCCTCGTCCGCTGCCACACCGCCGACCTCTCGGGCCGGCTCGGCTTCATCCAGGGCGCCACGGGGAGCCGTTTCGGGCCGCTCGTCCTGAAGAACCGCTCGAGCCACACTTGCACGCTCTTCGGCTACATCGGCGGCCGGCTCTACGACGCGGCCGGGCGGCCGCTCCCGACGGGCATCGTGCGCGATCACTCGCAGCCGAGGCATACCGTCGTCGTGCCCCCCGGTCGGAGCGCGTTCGCCGACCTCCACTGGCTTGCGATTCCGCCGGGAAGCGCCCGAAGCTGCCCGCAGCCGCGCTCCTTCGCGGTCACGCCTCCCGACGAGCGGACGCAGCTCCGCGTGCGCTGGACCGCCGGCTGGGTCTGCGGCCACGGCCGGATCGACGTCCGGCCGGTGAGGAGATGAGCGCCGAGCTCGTCCTCGACACACCCGTCGTGCGCGCGTTCGTGGCCGACATCGAGGCGACGATCGCGGGCGCGTCCACCCCCGAGCAGGCGTGCGAGACGATCAGGCCCCGATTCGCGGAGCTCCTTGCCGACCCTGACTGGCTTCCGGCCGCCTACCGCGCCGCCGCCCCCGAGAGCGGGATGGGCGGCGGCATCGGCCAGTGGCTCCTCTACCGCGCCGGCGACGGGTCGCTGTCGCTCTTCTCGCTCGTCGTGCCGTCCGGCTCGGAGACGCCGATCCACGACCACCTCGCGTGGGGCCTCGTCGGCCTCTACCGCGGCACGCAGGACGAGGAGATCTACACGAGGCGAAACGACGCGCTCGAGCGCGTCGAGCAGCGCGCGCTCGAGCCGGGCGACTTCTACGTCCTGAT
>VAXK01000072.1:0-5681 GCA_005885565.1 Actinomycetota bacterium | reverse complement strand
GCGTCGGGCGAGGCGAGGCCGTTCCGCTCGGGCTACGCCAACGTCGCCTGCTGAGCTATCTGGTGCCCCTCATGAGACAGCTTTCGAACCCTTCGCCATCCCTCGAACGCCTACGCAGCGCGGAGGGCAAGCGGACAGTCGACCCTTCAGCGCGCCCCAACGAACTCAGGACTGACGAGACGAGCGTAGGCTAGAGATGGTCAGAGTCGATAGTGCCGTTCGATTGCCGCTTCGTGCCAGTCCTGATTCCTTCCAACCCCGAAGCGGTGAGACTAGCGCTTCGTGGCTTCGTCGCCGCTCAAGGTGTTCAAACGACCCGTCGGCCAGCGAGTCTGCGAGTTAGCGCGTCGCGCGCGCGATTTCGGGCGCGATCGAAGCGATGACGTCGTTCGCGACGCTCGTAGTCGGCGCAAGCACCCGGCTGCCTGGAGAGGGTTCAGCTGCGACTGCGGCGATCCACTCGTCGCCGCTACGGAACGTGCGCCTCGTGCTCGCCTCCCACCACGTGTCGTGACCAACCTCACCAGCGTGGCCCGCGGTATAGAAACGCTCCTGTTCCGTTTCGTGAGCCACGCTGAACTGCCCATCGTCGTACAACGTAAAGACCATCCTGTCGGTTTTCGTGAGCCGGACTTTGGTGCTCCAGAACCTGAGCACGGTCTTTCGCTCAGGGCGCAGAAACCTACGCGGTTCGGTCGTCGTCTCTTCGCTCGGCGCCAGAATCTGGCGTGCTCTCGATAGTGCGTCGGCGATGTTCCGAGCGGCTTCCACGCGAACTGATGCTTCCGCTCGCCATGCGTTGTCGAGTCTTTGCTCTTCCTGGGCCCGGCGAGCGGCCTGGTCTGCTCGAAGGCGATCTTCCGCCTGAAGCTTTGATCGCTCCGCTTCGATAGCGTCGTCCAGCGTCACCGCTGACGATCTTGCGCCCATTGCCCGCTGCCGTCAAGGCTTGTTAAACGCTCGCACTGCGGCGAGGAGAGAAGACAGACCAGCTTTCGCTGGCCTGGGTTTAAATGAGAGCTGTCTGGTGCCCCCAGCGGGATTCGAACCCGCGCTACGGCCTTGAAAGGGCCGTGACCTAGGCCGCTAGTCGATGGGGGCCGGGGTCCAGGATAGCCGTGGGCTCGAAAGAGGGGCCTGGCGAACCCGGATTAGCGCGCGACCGGGCTGAAGCTCTGTCGCGGCGACCTGAGGAGAGCGCCTGCCTTCCTAGCAGGAGGTCGGCGGTTCGATCCGGCCACCGCGGCACGGCCCTCTGCTACGCCGGCGAAGGCTCGCAAACCTCACCGAGAGGGGCGATCTGCCGCCGTCTGCCTAAGAAATGGAGAGGCCTATCCAATTCCGTTGCCAGGCGTTACAGTGGTGTTCGTTCATTGGCACCGGGGATCACAAGTGATCGGGCCTCGTCGGGAGCTGGCAGACCAGAGTGCCGTGGCAGGCCCAGCGTGCGCGTTCACGGCGTTCTCGCGGTGCGCGACGCAAGGAGGACCACATGCGACGATTGTTCGGTCTCGCAACAATCGTTGACGCCGTGCTCGCCTCGTTCGGGGCGAAGCGGCGGCCCAGCAGGCGAAGAGGAGTCGGAGTCCTCGCGACCGCGCTCGTGTGTGCGCTGGGTGCGGCCGGCTCAGCACAGGCGCAGGAGCCATCGAGCCTTCAGGGCGAAGAGTTCCACCAATTTCGGACGTTCTTCAACCCGCAGCTTTTCCAAGTAAGCGGTAACTGCAATCCGACGGGCACCAGCACGCTCTCCTTTACGATGACGGAGGGGTTCGCGCTGGGACCGTACCCAGGAGTCGTCGACGCCAGCGGCTCTGCGTCGTTCGGACCTCAGATCCTGCCGCCCGAGACCCAGTCCGGCTTTCCGATCACGGCGGTTGGGGAGGTGACGCAGTTCAACGAGGATTTCACCGTCACCTCTGCGGAGACCACGGTCTCGGGAACGAAAGAGCTCGCTCCGATCGCCGGCAATCCGCTCAGCGAGGCCGCATGTATCCAGGCACCCGACGGGACCACGACGTGGTACTTCTTCGCGAACACGTCATACGACGCCCTCATAACAACGTCGTCTGGACAGTTTCGCGATAGCGGGCTTTCCTACTCGGAGATCCAGCCGCTCTACGACCAGCAGAACAACATCGTTGCTGCCGGCTTTTCGGAATTCTTCGTCCTTTCGAACGGAGTTGTGCCTCTCACGACGACCGGTCACGCAACAGGCGGCGGACAGATCAACCATGCCGACGGCAGCCGCGGGATCACGTTCGGCTTCGCCGCCTACAGTAAAGAGGACGGGACGATCATCGGACGGTGCAACGTGGTCGACGGTGCGATTCGCATCCGCTGCTACGACGCGACGCAGTACTCGCAGTCCGGAAACCAGGCGACGTTCGCCGGAACCGCCGCGATCAACGGCTCTCCGACGACATACCGAATCCATGTCCAGGACAACGCCGACCCCGGAATCGGAGCGGATACCTTCACGATCACGACCTCGAGCGGGTACAGCGCCACCGGCGTGCTCACGCAGGGGAACATCCAGGTTCATCAGTAAGCAGCGACGCTGTACGTCGCTATGACAGCGACGAGGACTGGGCCGTTCCCCAGCTCGGTCCTCGTCGCCGCTTCACTCGGACGGCTGGGGCGCGTCCGCCGACTCGCCGTCCTTGGCGGCCGCCTTCGCCTGCTTCTTCTCGAGCTTGCGCGCGCGGCGCTCCTTGATCGCAAGCTCGCGCTGGAGCTTCGCCAACGTCTGCTGTCGCTTCGCGCTCATGGGATCCTCTCTTTCGGTGCTTCCGCCAACCCTGCCACACTTCGGAACGTGAGTGAGCTTCCTCCCGATGCCGAACGACACGGAACGGTACCCGCGGTCGAGCCCGAGGGCGACGCGACGGTGCGCCGCCGCCGCGCAAAGCTCTATGCGTGGGCCTTCCTGCTCGCCGCGTTCTTCGTCGTCCTCGTCGCGCTCATCGTCGCCAACACCCGCCGCGTGAAGATCAGCTGGGTCGTCGGCTCGAGCCGTCAGTCGCTGATCTGGATCATCATCGTCGCCGCGCTGCTCGGCTGGCTCTCGGGGATCGTGACGGGCCTGCTCTTCCACCGCCGCACCCGCCGCCGGGCCTAGACTCGGTACAGGGCCGGTAGCTCAGCTGGTAGAGCAGGGGACTTTTAATCCCAAGGCCGCTGGTTCGAGTCCAGCCCGGCCCACTGCCTACGGCAGCGTGACCCGCGCGCCGCGAAGGGCGGTGCTGCACAGATGCTCCGGTCGCTCGCGCGGGATCTTCGGGATCGCGGCGAAGAGGAGCTCCCGAAGACGCGCGTTGTTCTCGTCGAAGACCCGGACGACCGTCTCCGCCGAGACCGGCTCCTGGCCTTCGACGCCGACGTCGTGGTCGGTGATCGTCGAAACGTTCGCGTAACAGAGCTCGAGCTCGCGGGCGAGGTGGCACTCGGGATAGGCGGTCATGTTGATCACCTCGCCGAGCGAGGCGAACCAGCGCGACTCGGCGCGCGTCGCGAAGCGCGGGCCCTGGATGGTCACGACCGTCCCGCCGTCTCGCACCGGGATCCCGAGCTCGCGTGCGGTCTCGACGATAAGGCGCCTCAGCACGGGGCAGTACGGGTCCGCGGCCGAGACGTGGGTCGTCTCGGGACCGTCGTAGAAGGTATCGGCCCGACCGCGAGTCAGGTCGACGAGCTGGTCGCAGACCACGAACTCGCCGAGCGCGATGTCGGGCCGGAGCGCTCCCGAGGCGTTCGGGCCGACGATCCACCGCACTCCCAGCTCGCGCATCGCCCAGACGTTGGCGCGGTACGGGATCGCGTGGGGCGGAAGCTCGTGCCGGCGGCCGTGTCGCGGACAGAACGCGACCCTTCGACCCTCGACTTCGCCGACGACGAAGGGCGCCGAGGGCGTCCCGTACGGCGTGTCGACCTCGAGCTCCTCGACGGTGTCGAGGAACGAGTAGAAGCCAGAGCCGCCGAAGACGCCGATCTCCGCGCTCACGAAGACGAACGTATCCGATTCGATTCCGGTGCTTCGGGGTAAGCCGATTCCTCGTACGACGCGGCACCCTCTCGCATCGACCAGTGGAGGTAGACCTGTGAGATCAGCTCGTTCGTTCGCGCGTTGCGTGCGTGCGGTCGTCGCGCTTGCGGCTGTCCTCGCGGCGCTCGGCGTCTTCGGCGCGTCGCCCGCCGCGCCCGCCGACTCGGGGCTCACGAACCCGAAGCACTTCTTCTGGGGCTCGACGACTCCGCCGTCGCCCGACGCACTCACCAACGACATCATCTACCACGGCGGAAGCGCCGGGCCCGGCGCGATCGGCGTCGAGATCAAGCCCGCCGTCTACCTGATCTACTGGGGCCCGGAGTGGGCGACGGGCTTCTCCGTCACCGACGTGAACGGCAGGACCTTCTCGAGCAAGACGCTCCAGAACTACCTGAACTCCTTCTTCGCGAACGTCGGCGGCAGCCCATGGGCCGGCGTGCAGACGCAGTACTGCCGCAACGTCCCGGCCGGGACGACGAGCTGCGCGGGCATCCCCGGCGCGCAGTTCGTCACGAACCCGAAGCACCAGCTGAAGGGCACGTGGACCGATCCGACCCCGGTTCCCGACGACATCGTCACGCTGGGCCTCGCGCAGAACCTCGTCGACGACCCGATCGCGATGGAGGCCATGCGCGCGTCCGCCCACTTCAACTACGACCCGGACGCGACGTACATCGTCATGACGCCGCCGCGGACGATCGGCACCGGCCAGCCCGTCTACTGCGGCTACCACACGCAGACGACCTCGATCGACGGGCTCGGCAACCCGTACCGGATCCAGTACTCCTTCATCCCGTACCTAAACAAGGACTGGATCATCGGGAGCTGCGGCGCGAACAGCGTCAACGCGACGTCGAACTCGTTCGGGAACGGCGTCTTCGACGGCTACTCGATCGTCGTCGGCCACGAGTACTCCGAGGCCGTCACCGACCCGGACAACTTCTTCTCCGTCCAGGACGGCTGGAACGACGACCAGACGAGCGAGAACGCCGACAAGTGCGCCTGGTACCACACCCAGAACATCACGCTCGCGGGGCGCCAGTACGCGATCCAGCCGACGTGGTCGAACGAGGCCTTCGACGCCGGCCAGGACGGCTGCGCGGTCTCGCGCTGAGACATCTGCGAGGGGCCGGGGCTCGTCCCGGCCCCTCTACCGGCCGGCGTACTCGTAGGCGCCGACGTCCGGGTCCGGCCCGCGGCGGCGGCCGGTGATGTCGGTCGGCGGCGCGTAGCGGCGGCTCCCCACGTCGATCAGGAGCGTCGAGTCGGCCGTCGGCCGGCCGCGCGGGTCGAGGTCGACGGGGCCGCTCGCGTCTGAGGCCGAGCATGTCGTCCCCTTGACGACGACGTTCGAGACCGAGGCCCGGACGACGCGGCAGACCGGCCACGGACGCTCGAGGACGCCGATCACGTTGTTCGCGAGTGGCGGCCGCTCGCGCCGCGGCAGCGTGTGGTACCTAGAGCTCATGCGCAGCGCGCCGAGGTAGCCGTCGGAGCGCCGCGCCCCGGTCAGGATGGTGTTGTTCACGATCCTCACGTCCCGCTGCTGGCGGCGACCGCGGCGCCGAACTGCGTCTCGCTGGCCACGTGCGCCGCGGGATGAGCCGCCACGGCGACTGACGCGACGAGGGTC
>VAXK01000176.1 GCA_005885565.1 Actinomycetota bacterium | reverse complement strand
GGCCCGGGCCTCGGGATCCTCACCCGCTACCTCGCCGACCGCGTTCGCCGCGTCCACGCCGTGGAGCTCGATCGCGCGCTCGAGCCGCACCTCGCCGCAGCGCTCGAGGGCCGCCGGAACGTCGACCTCCTCTTCGGCGACGCGGTGAGGCTCGATCTCGCGGCGCTCGAGCCTCGACCGACGAAGCTCGTCGCGAACCTCCCGTACAACGTCGCCACGCCGATCGTCGTCGAGAGCCTCGACCGTCTGGCGAGCATCGAGCGCTGGTGCGTCATGGTGCAGCGGGAAGTCGCCGACCGCTTCGTCGCGGCCCCGGGCACGAAGGCCTACGGAGCCGTGTCTGTCCTCGTCCAGCTCGTGTCGGACCGAACCGGCTTCCACCCCGTCGCCCGCACCGTCTTCCGGCCACCGCCGAACGTCGACTCCGCGCTCGTCGCTCTCCGCCGGCGAGGCCCCTTGCCCGAGCGCTATCCGGCCGTGAAGCGCCTAGTGGAGGCCGCCTTCGCGCACCGGCGGAAGACGCTGCCGAACTCGCTCGAGCTCGCGGGCCACGCCGACCGTGAACGAGCCGCGGCGGCGCTCGAGCAGCTCGGCTTTTCGCCCGCGACCCGTGCCGAGCGGCTCGCGCCGGACGACTTCGCGGCGCTCGCCGAGCTGCTCTCGTGAGACGCGCGCCCGCGCCGGCGAAGCTGAACCTCGCCCTCGTCGTCGGTCCCCGAGGGGCGAACGGCAAGCACGAGCTCTGCACGGTGTACCAGCGGATCGACCTGTGCGACCGCGTCTCGCTCGAGCCCGCGCCACGCCTCGAGGTCCACGGCTTCGCAGACGACACGCTCGTCGGCGCCGCGCTCGAGCTGCTCGCCTCGCGAGCCGGCGTCCAGCCGCGCTGGTCGGTGCGCCTCACGAAGCGGATTCCGGTCGCGGCCGGCCTCGGGGGCGGAAGCTCCGACGCGGCGACGGCGCTCAGGCTCGCCAACGAGACGCTCTCCGAGCCCCTCGATCTCTCGCGACTGCAAGGGCTGGCGAGCGAGCTCGGCGCCGACGTTCCCTTCTTCCTCGCGAGCGGCCCGCAGCTCGGCGAGGGCGACGGTTCGCGGCTGACACCGCTCGACCTGCCGCAGGACTACTGGGTCGTCGTCGCGCTTCCGCGCGGGGTGACGAAGGAGTCGACGGCGGCGGTGTACGAACGCTTCGACGCCCGCAACGGGGCCGACGGCTGGGAGGCGAGGCGAGACGAGCTCCTCGAGCGTCTCGCCGAGGTGCGCCGCCCACGCGACCTCGCGGCTCTGCTGCCGAGCGACCTCGCGAGCTCCCCGGTCGCCGAGCGACTGCGCGCGGTCGGAGCCTTCCGCGCCGACGTGACGGGAGCCGGCCCGGCGGTCTACGGGCTCTTCCACCATCGCGCCGCGGCCGAGGCGGCGAGGCGCGAGCTTGCACCCGACGGGGGGACGTGGGTCACGTTGCCTGCGTGGTACGTTTGATTCATGGTCTTCCGCACGCAGGGCGTCGAATCGGGCCAGCTCGTCGAGCACCGCTCGACGCCGCTCAGCCGGTGGCTCCGGGCCCGGCGACTCCGCATCGCGGCGTGGATCGCGCTCGGCGAGGGCGTGCTCGTGCTGATCCATGCCGTGCCGCGCATTCCGGCGATGATCCTCGCCGCGGCGATCGTCCTCGTCTACTTCGCGTTCGGGCGCCACGTGCGAGTGGATTCCCTGCGGCAGGTGAGCTGGATCGCCGCCGCCTCGCAGACGCTGATGATCCTCGTGCCGGTCCTGGCCGCGCTGATCGGCGGGCTCGCGATCATCGCGCTCGTCGCGCTCGCGGTCGTGGCGCTCTTCGTGCTGCTGCAAGATCGCCGCTGAGCGGCTGGCACACTTCCCGGCGAGCGGTGGGGCGTAGCCAAGTGGTAAGGCAGCGGGTTTTGGTCCCGCGATCCCAGGTTCGAATCCTGGCGCCCCAGCTCACCTCGCCGGGCGTTCTATCGTTCGCCGCGTGACCACTCGACGCGAAGGCGCGCCCGTCGCGGCCGTGATCATGGCCGCCGGCCTCGGCACGCGGATGCGCTCCGCGACGCCGAAGCACTTCCACCCGCTGCTCGGCCGGCGGATGGTGGACTGGGTGGTCGAGGTCGGCCGCGAGCTCGGCGCCGATCCGCTCGTCGTCGTCACCACCCCGCAGGGCGTCGAGGAGTTCGACGGCGTCACCGTCGCCGTCCAGGACGAGCCGCGCGGGACGGGCGACGCCGTCGCCTCCGCGCGGGCCGTGCTCGACGGGTTCGACGGCGACGTCTTCGTCCTCTCGGGCGACACGCCGCTCCTCACGTCCGAGCTCCTCACCGCGCTTCTCGACGAGCACCGGCGGGAGGACGCCGACGCCACGCTCCTCTCGTTCGAGCCCGACGCGCCGTTCCCGTACGGCCGTGTCATCCGCGACGAGTCGGGCAGCGTGCTGCGCGTGGTCGAGGAGCGCGACACGACAGACGAGGAGCGCGCCATCCGCGAGCTGAACTCGTCCACGTACGTCTTCCGCACCCCGGCGCTGTGGCGCGCGCTCGACCGGCTCGACGCGCGGAACGCGCAGGGCGAGCTCCAGCTCACCGACGCGATCGGCCATGTGGTCGACGACGGCGGCTCGGTAGCCGCGCACCGCTCCGACGACCACCTAGCGCCCGTCGGCGTGAACACGCGCGCCGACCTCGCCGCCGCCGCCGGCGTCCTGCGTGCTCGCGTGAACGAAGCGCACATGCTGGCGGGCGTCACGATCGTCGATCCCACGTCGACGTGGATCGAGGCCGACGTCGAGCTCGAGGCCGACGCGACCGTCCATCCGTTCACCGTCCTTCGAGGCCGAAGCCGGGTCGCCGCCGGCGCCGAGGTCGGGCCGCACTGCGTCGTCACCGACGCGGTCGTGGGCAAGGACGCTTTCGTCGGCCCCTTCTGCTACCTCCGCCCGGGAACCGTGCTCGAGGAGGGCGCGCGGGCGGGCGCGTTCGTCGAGATCAAGAACTCGCGACTCGGTCGCGGCGCGAAGGTGCCGCACTCGTCCTACGTCGGCGACGCGGACATCGGCGAGGGCACCAACGTCGGCGCGGGGAACATCACGGCGAACTTCTCTCATTATCCTGACCGGGAGAAGGGCCGCACCGTCATCGGCCGCAACGTCAGGACCGGCGTCGACAATGCCTTCATTGCGCCTGTCGAGATTGGGGACGATGCTTGGGTTGCGCCGGGGTCCGTCATCACAGAGGATGTCCCTCCCGGATCCCTCGCAGGGTTCGCGCCACGCCAAGTCACCAAAGAGCACTGGGTCTATGACAAGCGCGACGACGACTCCGACTGAGGCGCGGCTGCCGGGCCTCGAGGTGGAGGCGCTCCAGCCGCAGGTGAAGCCGCACAACCACTGGCTCGAGCGGGGCAACCCGAAACGACTCATGGTGTTCTCGGGCCGCTCGCATCCGGAGCTCGCCACGCGGATCGCGGACCACCTCGGAGTCGAGCTCGGCGAGATCGAGGTCGGCACGTTCGCGAACGGCGAGACGTACTGCCGCTACGGCGAGTCGATCCGCGGCGCGGACGTCTTCCTCGTCCAGACCGGCTGCGATCCCGTCGACCGGAACGTGATGGAGCTGCTGCTGATGATCCAGGCGGCGAAGCTGGCCTCGGCCAAGCGGATCACCGCCGTCATCCCGTGGTTCCCCTACTCGCGCCAGGACCGGAAGGCGAAGCCGCGTGAGCCGATCTCCAGTCGCCTGGTCGCCGACATGCTCCAGCTCGCAGGTGCCGACCGGGTGCTGACCATGGACCTCCACGCGGGTCAGATCCAGGGCTTCTTCACCGTCCCCGTCGACCACATGACCGCGCTGCCGCTCTTCGCGCGTCACTTCCGCGCCCTGGGCCTCCACGGTGACGGGATCGTCTCGGTCGCGCCGGATGCAGGGCGGGCAAAGGTGGCCGTCCGTTTCGGCGAGATGCTCGAGGCCGACTTCGCGATCATGAACAAGACGCGCCCCGCGCACGACGTCGCGGCCGCGACGGAGGTCACCGGTCGCGTCCGCGACAAGGTGGCGCTGGTCGGCGACGACGTGATCATGCCCGGCGGGACGCTGCTCGCAGGCGCGCAGGCCCTCAGGGACCACGGCGCCACCGCCGTGTGGGTCTT
>VAXK01000175.1 GCA_005885565.1 Actinomycetota bacterium | reverse complement strand
GGGCGGTTGACGATCGAGCGGGCGAGGGCGACGCGCTGGCGCTGGCCGCCGGAGAGCTGGACCGGCCGGCGGTCGCCGTAGCCGCCGAGGCGCACCATCTTCAGCGCCTCCTCGACGCGTTGCCGCCGCACCCGCTTCGGCACGCGGCGGACGCGCAGGCCGTAGCCCACGTTGTCGGCGACGGACATGTGCGGGAAGAGCGCGTAATCCTGGAAGACGGTGTTCACGTCCCGCGTGTACGGCGGGCGCTGCGTGACGTCGACGCCGGCGAGCTCGACGCGGCCCTCGTCCGGGCGTTCGAAGCCCGCGATCAGGCGCAGCGTGGTCGTCTTCCCCGAGCCCGAGGGCCCGAGCATGGTGAAGAACTCGCCCGGCGCGATCTCGAAGTCGGCCCGGTCGACGGCCACGACGTCGCCGTAGGTCTTGCGAAGGGAGACGAGGCGGACGTCGGGCGGCGCGACACTCGCTTCGCGCGGCGGGCTAATTCGTTCGCGAGCTTGCGTCGACAAGCGACTCCTCGAGGATCGCGAGGCCCGCCTCGGCGTCCTCGTCGCTGATCGTGAGCGGAGGGAGGAGCCGGAGGACGTTCCCGTAGATGCCGCAGGACAGGAGGAGCAGGCCGCGCTCGAACGCCGCCTCCACGGCCGCGGCGGCGAGGGTCGGCGAGGGCTTCGTGAGCTCGAGCGCGAGCATCGGCCCGAGGCCCCGAACCTCTCCGATCTCGGGGACGCGGCTCGCGATCCCGTCGAGGCCGGCGCGAAGGAGACGTCCGAGCTCCTCGGAGCGGCGCTGGAAGTCCGGCTCGGCGACCGCGGCGAGGACGGCCGCCGCGGCGGCGCAGGCGACGGGGTTCCCGCCGAAGGTGCCGCCGAGGCCGCCCGGGGCGACGGCATCCGTGACCTCTGCGCGGCCGGTGACCGCGGCGAGCGGCAGCCCGCCGCCGATCGACTTCCCCGAGACGACGAGGTCGGGCTCGGTCGCGTAGTGCTCGATCGCCCACACGGGGCCGGTGCGGCCGACGCCGCTCTGCACCTCGTCGTCGACGTAGAGGATCCCGTGGCGGTCGCAGAGCTCGCGCAGGCGCGGCGGGAAGTCGGGCGGCATCGGGATGAAGCCGCCCTCGCCCTGGACCGGCTCGAGGACGACGCAGGCGACGCTCTCGGGGTCGACCTCGGTCTTGAAGAGGCGCTCGATCGCGTCGATCGCGTCGTCCGTCGTGATGCCGCGGTACGGGTACGGCGCCGCCGTGCGGTAGACCTCCGGCGCGAACGGGCCGAAGCCGCGCCTGTAGACGACCTTGCTCGTCATCGTCATGGTGAGCAGCGTCCGGCCGTGGAAGGCGTTCTCGAAGACGACGACGGCGGGCCGGCCCGTGGCGGCGCGCGCGATCTTCACGGCGTTCTCGATCGCCTCGGCCCCCGAGTTCACGAGCAGGCTCTTCTGTGCGGCGCCGCGGCAGGGCGAGAGCTCGGCGAGCCGCCGGCACACCTCGACGTAGGGCTCGTACGTGCCGACCATGAAGCATTGGTGCAGGTAGCGGTCGACCTGCTCGTGGATCGCGGCGACGACCGGCTCGAAGCGGTGGCCGGTGTTCTGGCAGGCGATCCCGCCGGCGAAGTCGAGGAACGTCCGCCCGTCGGGGTCGGTGACGTGCGCGCCCTCGGCGCTCGCGACGACGAGCCGCGGGGTCGACACGCCGCGCGCGACGTACCGGTCGCGCGCCTCGGCGACTCGCTCGCTCGCGCTCTGCTCTACCTGTGCCACGGATGAATAAGGCCTATGCGCCGATGCCCTCGACCCGATTATCCGCCGCCGCCCGACAAAGACGCAAGCGGCAGGGCCCCGCGGGACGTGTCCCGGTGGCAGCCACCGTCGCGGAACCGAGGCGAAAGACGCACGGAAGACGTACGCCTGCGACTCCATCGGTGGCGCCAGGCCATCTGGCCGCCCTCGTCCGTTGGCGACGCGTCCCGGTGGCAGCCACCGTCGCGAAAGGCGCGCGTCTTGGTGACGGAAGCGTCATCGTGGAGCTACGGCGTCAGGCGCTCGGCGAGGTACCGCAGGGCGAGCGGGTACCTGTACTCGATGTTCCCGTGGCGGCCGTCGAAGAGCTCGAAGAAGACGTCCGTGACCCCGATCTCGGCCAGGGCACGCCGGAACGCCTCCGCGCCGAGGTCGAGGTACGGCTCGTCGCGGTTCCCCGCGTCGACGTAGATCGCGCGCAGGCCCTGGAGCACATCGGCGTGGCGCGCGACCATCCGCACCGGGTCCCACTCGAGCCAACGCTCCCAGATCTCCGGCACGAGCTTGCCCGTCTCCGGCTCGAACGGCAGCCGCACGGTCCCGTCCTCGTCGGTCGAGTAGCAGGCGGCCATGCACCACATGTTCAGGAGCACGTGGTCGGTCTTCTTCGTGAGAGCGGGCCGCGAGCGGAAGTCCGCCCAGAAGAGCTCGAACGAGCCCTCGTAATGGTCGCGCAACGCCCGCGCGGTATCGCGGAAGTCGGGGAGGTAGCACACCTCGAAGAGCGCGTCGCCGGCGTGGGTCGCGAGCGCGCCGAAGCGGTCGGGCCGCAGCATGGGGGAGACCATCGCCCCGTAGCCGCCGCTCGACTTGCCCATGATCCCGCGGTGCGCGGGCTCGGCGAGCGTCCGGTAACGCTCGTCGACGAAGTCGACGACCTCGTCGCACAGGTAGCTGCCGTAGCGCCCGGTCCCCGGCGAGTCGATGAACTGGCTGCCGCCGAGCGACGTCCAGGCGTCCACGAACACGACGAGGCACGGCGCCGCGAGCTCGTCGACGAGCTCCGGGAAGTTGCGGCGGAACGCGACGCGGTTCCGCCACATGTCGAGCTGCCCGGTCAGGCCCTGGAGGACGTAGACGGACGGGTAGCGGCGCTCGGCGTCCTCGTCGTAGCCGGGCGGGACGTAGACCCAGAGCGGCCGGAGGTGCGGGTCGCCGAGCGGGTTTCCGCGCAGGAGCTCGCTCTCGACGACGTGCTCGTCGAAGCGCCCCTTGAGCTCGGTCGACCACGGCAGCACGAGGTCGCCTATTGAACTAGAGTCGCCGCCCGTCGTGCTCCTTCGCCCGCGGCCTCTAACGGCGCTCGTCGCCGTCCTCTGCCTGGCCGGATGCGGGCCGCCGAAGGCGAGGACGCCCGGCCACTACACGTTGAAGCCGACCGCCGCGTGCCTCCGGAAGAGCGGCCTGCACGTCGCCGTCAACTCGCCGTCGCTCGACTTCGTCTCCGGCAGCGCACCGGCGGGGGCCCTCAGCTCCGTGCGCGACCGGAAGGCGTTCATCATCGCCTTCGGGAACACGCAGGATGACGCGAACATCCTCGTGGCGGGCTACCGCCGCTCGGCGTCGAACAAGCTCGAGCGGCGCCGCCTGCGCTCCCTCCTCGACCTCGAGGGCAATGCCGTCATCTACTGGCACACCGAGCCGACGGCGCCGGAGGCCGACGCGGTCCGCGGCTGTCTCAGCTAGACGTGGCCTGAGGCTAGAATCGGCGCGATGGCCGAGATCGGGACGATGCGCGTGAAGAGCGGCCTCGCCGAGATGCTGAAGGGCGGCGTGATCATGGACGTCACGACGGCCGAGCAGGCCCGGATCGGCGAGGAGGCGGGCGCCGTCGCGGTGATGGCGCTCGAGCGCGTGCCCGCCGACATCCGCCGCGAGGGCGGCGTCGCGCGCATGGCCGATCCGGACAAGATCCGCGAGATCCAGGAGGCCGTGTCGATTCCGGTCATGGCCAAGGCGCGGATCGGCCACTTCGTCGAGGCGCAGATTCTCGAGGCGCTCGAGGTCGACTACGTCGACGAGTCCGAGGTCCTGACGCCGGCCGACACGGCGCACCACATCGACAAGTGGAAGTTCACGATCCCGTTCGTCTGCGGGTGCACGAATCTCGGCGAGGCGCTGCGGCGGATCGCGGAGGGCGCCGCCATGATCCGGACGAAGGGCGAGGCCGGCACCGGCGACATCGTCAACGCGGTCACGCACATGCGCGCCGTCTTCGGCGGGATCCGGAGGCTGGGCGCGCTCGACCCGGACGAGCTCTACAGCGAGGCGAAGACCCTGCAGGCGCCGGTCGAGCTCGTGCGCTGGGTGGCCGAGAACGGCCGCCTGCCGGTCGTCACGTTCACCGCCGGCGGCATCGCGACCCCGGCCGACGCCGCGCTCTGCATGCAGCTCGGCGCCGACGGCGTCTTCGTCGGCTCGGGGATCTTCAAGTCCTCCGATCCCGACCGGCGCGCGAAGGCGATCGTCGAGGCGACGACGCATTTCCGCGACGGCGAGATCCTCGCCCGCGTCTCCGGCGGCCTCGGCGAGCCGATGCTGGGCCTCTCCG
>VAXK01000174.1 GCA_005885565.1 Actinomycetota bacterium | reverse complement strand
GCGCCGAGGGGTTCTCGGGCGCCGCGATCGTGGCGAAGCAGCAGGGGACGCGCAGCGCCGAGAGCGAACGACTCAAGCAGGCCAGGCGCGTCATCCTCGCCGAGCTGGTCGACGAGTGGGACGTCCCGAATCGCACGCTCAGGCGGGTCTTCGGCCGGTCGCCGTCGAGCCTCCACGAGCTCGTTGTCGCGGGACGCGCGGAGCGGCAGCGGCGACGGGACGAACGCGACGAGGAGCTGCGTGGGCAGGAGATCCCGCCGGACCTCGGGCTGCCGCCCGACTACCTCGAATGGGAGCAAACACAGAAAGGAGGCACCGATGGCTAGACCCGCAACCGGCCAAGTCGTCGTCGACACGCGACGCAAGAGCCCCGTCTTCGCGCTGCGCTTCCGGGCGTACGGGAAGCGCCGCTACGTGACGTTGGGCACCAAGGAGCAGGGCTGGTCGGACGACCGGGCGAAGGAGGAGCTACAGAACGTGCTCGCCGACGTTCGCCGCGGTATCTGGCGCCCGCCGGAGCCGGCGCCTGTACCGGAGGAGCCGCAGGAGGAGCCGATCTTCTGGGACTTCGCTCGCGAGTGGCTCCAACGGCGTGAACATGAGGTCGACGCTCGCACGGTCGAGCACTGGGCGTGGGCGCTCAACTGCCACCTCCGCGACGCCTTCGGCCGGCTGCGGCTCTCACAGATCACCGTCCAAGCAGTCGACGGGTTCAAGGCAGGGAAGGTGCGGGAGCGTCACGAGCTCGACGAGGCCCGCCGGCGCGGCCAGAAGGTCGTAGGCCGCGGCCTGTCGCACGGGTCGATCAACAAGGCGTTGAAGGTGCTCGCGCAGATCCTGGACGACGCGGTCGAGGGCGAATACATGGCGACGAACCCGGCGCGCGGCAAGAAGCGCCGGCTGAAGGCGAAGCGGCCGCAGCGGACGTGGCTCGAGCTCCACGAGGTGAACGCGCTCCTGCGCGCGGCCGGACGTCACCGCGCGCTGCTCGCCGCCATGATCTTCGCGGGGCTCCGTGTCGGCGAGCTGACGAACCTCCGCTGGCGTGCCGTCGACCTCGCGGGCGGCAGGCTGACGGTGGAGGAGTCGAAGACCGACGCCGGCGAGGGCCGCGTCATCGACCTGTCGCCGGGCCTGCTCGACGAGCTGAAGCTGCACCGCGCGGACTCCCGCTTCGTCGGCCGCGACGACTTCGTGTTCGCGACCCGGAAGGCGACGCGGCGGAACCGCTCGAACCTCACCCGGCAGATCCTCGCGCCCGCGGTCGAGAAGGCGAACGCGGCGCTCGTCGAGGCGGGGAAGCCGCCGCTCGCGAAGGTGACGAACCACTCGCTGCGGCGCACGTTCGCCAGCCTGCTCTACGAGGCCGGCGCCAACCCGCCCTACGTGATGAGCCAGATGGGGCACACGAGCTCGGCGTTGGCGCTCGAGGTGTACGCGAAGGTGATGGAGCGGAAGCGCGACACGGGCGAGCGGATGGACGCGCTCGTGCGTGCCGCTGATTGGGCAGCGGTGGGCAGCAACGGCATCGAAGAGGCGCTCGGCGTTCTCGCCCCCGGCAACGAGAAAGCCGCCTGAGCGGCGGCTTCTTGCGAGGCTGCGGGGCTAGGATTCGAACCTAGACTACCTGATCCAGAGTCAGGCGTCCTACCATTAGACGACCCCGCAACGGTCGTGCGCAGGGGCAGTTTAGCCCAGGTCTTCCAGGCGGTAGACGGGCACGAGGCGCTTCTCGGCCTCGGTGTCGATGTGGGCGATCACCTCGACGTAGGGCTCCAGGCCGGAGCCGCGCAGCTTCGCCTTCAGCAGGCCGTCGACCTGGTAGATGCCCGACGAGTTGTTCATCAGGATCTCGATCAGGATCGGCCGGTCGTCGCCGTCCTTGATCTCCACGTCGTCGATGGCGGCCGCTGACAGGGAGTGGATCGAGACACGGCCGCGCTCGAACGGGATCCGCGAGCGGCCCTTCGCCATGTCGAGGGCGTCGGCGACGCGGATGATCCCGGCCTCGAGGGTCAGCGGCTTGCCGTAGTCGCGGTGGCTCGTGATCTCGTGCAGCACCTCGGACACGATCACGGTCAGGTCGGGCTCGTCGTAGAGACCTTCCAGGAGCTCGCGCGCCTTCGGCTGCGCCATGAAGAGGCTGAAATCCTCGTGGCCGTCCCGGTGGATGGCCATCCCGACGCAGTGCAGGAGCGCGCCCAGCAGGACGACCACCTCGGCGTCGTCCCGCTCGAGGCCGTAGTCGCGGACGACCGAGGGCTCGACGCCGTGCTTGAAGAGCTGGCGCAGGAGCTTGAGGGCGATGTTGGCGACGATCTGGACGTGCACCCACGAGTGGTCGTTGATCTCCATCCGCACCACGGCATTCACGTTCGCGGCGTGCCACCAGCCCTTGAGCTGGAGGTCGGCGTTCGCGCGCTCGATCACGGTCCGCAGCTTGCGGTTGCCGCGCGCCGGCACGTTGATGCGCATCTGGGCGACGGCCTCGGCGGGCGTCAGGCGTGTCTCGCGCTCGGCCTCCGCCGAGACGGGCTGCTCGATTCGCTCCTCGGTCTTCGGGTCGAGATCCACGGGAGTCACTCTAGACCCGGGTGAGCGTGAGCCTCCAGTCGACGATGGTGATCGTGGTCGTCTTCGCCTCGGTCGTGTGCAGGACGAGGCGGCCGTGCACGAAGACGCGCCCGGCGCCGGCCGGCGATCGCGTGAGGCGGCTCTCGCTCGGCTGGAGGAAGGTGTCGGGCGCGCCGAGGGTCGTCGCGCAGCGTGCGCGGTCGCGGGCGCGGACGTAGCCCCCGTCGAGCTGCACGCCTAGGCGCGGTCTCGGCCGCACGGTGAGGCGGGCACGCAGACGGGCCGGGCCGCACGAGCGGTCGCTCTTCGCCGGCGCGGAGCAGTCGGAGCCCGACCCGGCCGGGTGCGACTCGCGGTGGAACGAGCCTGTCACGCGCGAGGCCAGGGTGAAACTGATTGTCGGCAGTCCGCGTGAAGTGATTTCGAGCAGCCCGCGGCGGCTGCTCGCGAAGGCGATGGTCTGGACGTCCCGGTCGGCGTGCTGAAACGTACAGCCGGAGGCGTCGGTCGTCGTCCCGTTCCTCGTCACGACGCTCCGCTGAGACCCCGTCAGCGAGATGTCGTACGTCGCCGTCGAGCCGGGACGAGCGTCGGCGGACACAACCGGTGCCGCAAGAGCCGCCGCGGTCGCGCCTGCCGCGAAGAGCGCGAGCCACCGTATGTGCACGAAGGGGAGCCTATCTCGTTTGCGAAGAAGGCAAAACCCTGCTCAGGCGGCGTCTTCGGCCCAGTCGCCGTAGAGCGAGGTGTACAGGCCGCCCCGGGCGAGCAGCTCCGCGTGCGTCCCCTGCTCGACGATGCGGCCGTGCTCGAGCACGACGATCAGGTCGGCGTTCCGGATCGTCGAGAGCCGATGGGCGATGATGAACGCCGTCCGGCCGGCGAGCAGCAGCCGGAGGGCGCGCTCGATCTTCCGCTCGGTGCCGATGTCGACCGACGAGGTCGCCTCGTCGAGGATGAGGATGCGCGGGTCGGCGAGCAGGGCGCGCGCGAGCGCGACGAGCTGGCGCTGGCCGAGCGAGAGGCGCGTGCCGCGCTCCTGGAGCTCCGTCTCGTACTGATCCTCGAGCCGCAGGACGAAGTCGTGCGCGCCGACGGCCTTCGCGGCGGCGACGACGTCGGCGCGGCTCGCGTCCGGCCGGCCGAAGGCGATGTTGTCGTGCACCGTGCCGGCGAAGAGGAAGCCCTCCTGCGGGACGATGCCGAGCTGCCGCCGGAGCGACGCCTGCGTCACGTCGCGCAGGTCGATGCCGTCGATCGTGATCCGGCCCTCGCGCGGGTCGTAGAAGCGCGCGAGGAGCTTCGCGATCGTCGACTTGCCCGCGCCGGTGTGGCCGACGAGCGCGACGGTCGTCCCGGCGGGGACGTCGAGGTCGAGGTCGTGCAGGACGTCGGGGCCGTCGCCGTAGCCGAACCGGACGTGGTCGAAGCGGACGTGTCCACGGCTGGTCGGGAGCGGCGTCGCGCCCGGCTTGTCGAGGACGTTCGGCTCCTCGTCCATGACGTCCATGATCTTGTCCAGCGCGGCCGTGGCGGAGAGGAACGTGTTGTAGAGCTGTGACAGCTGCTGCACGGGGTCGAAGAAGTTCTGCACGTAGAGCATGAAGG
>VAXK01000071.1 GCA_005885565.1 Actinomycetota bacterium | reverse complement strand
TTGTCCGCTCGCTTTCCCCGCGGCTGCGCGACGACCGTCCGCTCGCCGACGACATCGAGGCTGCGGCTACGGCGATCCGCGACGGCTCGCTTGCGGCGGCGGTCGAGGCCGAGGTGGGGGAGCTGGCGTGAGGAAGGTCCTCCGCTGGGAGCCGCCGCCCCGGCGGCTGCCGCGCCGGCCGTACCGCGACAGCGTCCTGCTCTACGGCGGGATGGCGATCCTGCTCGTCGTCGTCGCGGCGGTCACCGGTGGGAGCATCGTGCGGCTCGTCATCGGCGTGTTCTTCTTCGTCGCGGCGACGGCCTGGAGCTGGAGACGCTGGCGTGAGCGGTTGCGCGAGGAGGAGCGGCGACGAACGTGACCGCGACGGGCACGCGCGACGCGTTGGTGGAGTCGCTCTGCGGTGATCTGACACGCATTCGCGCGCCGCACGGCACAGAGCTGAACGCGCGCTCGTGGGCGACCGAGGCGCCACTTCGCATGCTCCTCAACAACCTCGATCCGGAGGTCGCGGAGCGGCCGGAGGAACTCGTCGTCTACGGGGGCTCGGGAAAGGCGGCACGAAGCCATGACGCTTTGCGCGCGATCGTGCGGACGCTTCTGGAGCTCGGGGAGGAGGAGACGCTCCTCGTCCAGAGCGGCAAGCCGGTCGGCGTCTTCCGGACGCACGGGGGTGCGCCGCGGGTCTTGATCGCCAACTCTCTCCTCGTCCCCCGCTGGGCGACGTGGGACGAGTTTCGGCGGCTCGAGGCCGAGGGTCTGACGATGTTCGGGCAGATGACGGCCGGAAGCTGGATCTATATCGGCACACAGGGGATCCTCCAGGGCACGTACCAGACGTTCGCGGCGGCCGGTGCGCGCCATTTCGGCTCGCCCGACCTCGCCGGGCGGACGATCCTGACCGCGGGCCTCGGGGGCATGGGTGGCGCGCAGCCGCTTGCGGGAACGATGGCGGGCGCCGCGGTGCTGTGCATCGAGGTCGATCCGTCGCGGATCGAGCGGCGGCTGCGGACGCGCTACCTCGACGAAGCCGCCGACTCGCTCGACGATGCGGTGCGGCGCGTGCGGGCGGCGGCCGAGTCTCGCCGCCCGCTCTCGGTCGGGTTGCTCGGAAACGCCGCCGAGGTCGTGCCTGAGCTCGCACGGCGTGGCGAGCATTTCGACCTCGTCACCGACCAGACGGCCGCCCACGACCCGCTGAACGGCTATGTGCCGGTGGGCCTCTCGGTAGAGGACGCAGCTGCACTTCGCTCGTCCGCTCCGGACGAGTATCTGCGCCGAGCTCGTGCCTCGATCGCAACACATGTGCAAGGCCTGCTGGAGTTCGTCCGCTCCGGCGGCTACGTTTTCGACTATGGCAACAACCTCAGAGGTGAGGCCCGTGAAGCCGGCGTAGCGGAGGCCTTCTCATACCCGGGCTTCGTCCCGGCCTATATCCGTCCGCTCTTCTGTCGCGGCGTCGGGCCGTTTCGATGGGCGGCGCTCTCCGGCGATCCCGGTGACATCGAGGCGATCGACCAGACGCTCAAGGAGCTGTTCCCGGACGACCCGCTCCTCCAGCGCTGGCTCGAGCTCGCTCCGGAACGCGTCGCCTTCCAGGGCCTGCCCGCTCGGATCTGCTGGCTCGGCTTCGGTGACCGTGCGCGCGCAGGGCTCGCGATCAACGAGCTCGTCCGCTCCGGGCGCGTCAAGGCCCCGGTCGTGATCGGGCGCGACCACCTCGACGCCGGATCCGTCGCGTCTCCGTACCGTGAGACGGAGGCCATGCAGGACGGCTCCGACGCGATCGCCGACTGGCCGATCCTGAACGCCATGCTCAACGTGGCCGCCGGGGCGACCTGGGTCAGCGTCCACCACGGCGGCGGCGTCGGCATCGGGAACTCGATCCACGCGGGCATGGTCGTCGTCGCCGACGGGACGGCCGAAATGGCACAGCGTCTCGAGCGGGTGCTGACGACCGATCCCGGCACAGGAGTTCTCCGCCACCTGGACGCGGGCTACGACGAGGCGATCGAGGCTGCACGTTCGCACGGCCTGGAGCCGCCGATGGCGGCCCGCGGCGGGTGACGGAAGCACCGGCGCAGCCGCGGCGGCTCCTCGTCCGCGACCTCGCCCAGCTCGCGACCCCGGCACCCGCAAGCGGCCCGATGCGCGGGGCGCACGCCGGCGACGTGACGATCCTCGAGGGCGCGTATGTCCTCTGCGAGGCAGGGCGTGTCGTCGAGGTCGGCTCGATGCGGAAGCTCGGCCCGCTGGAAGGCGGCGACGTGGAGGAGCTCGACGGGTCCGGGCGCTGTGCCATCCCTGGCCTCGTCGACTGCCATACGCACGCCTGCTTCGTCGGCGACCGCGTCGAGGAGTTCGCGCTTCGCGCTCGCGGCGCGACCTACGAGGAGCTGCACGCGGCGGGCGGCGGGATCCTCTCGACCGTCGAGGCCACGCGCGCCGCCGGAGAGGAGGCGCTCGTCGACGCCGTCACGCGGCACCGCGACGCGATGCGCCGTCACGGGACGACGACCTTCGAGGCGAAGTCGGGTTACGGGCTCGACCGCGAGACGGAGCTCGCGTCCCTCCGGGCAATCCGCGCTGCGCGCGGGGTTCCGACCTGGCTCGGTGCCCACGCGATCCCGCCGGAGTTCGACGACGGCGACGCGTACCTCGACTTCGCGCTCGCTGAGGTCCTCCCGGACGCCGCCCGGCTCGCAGCCGCGGCAGACGTCTTCCTGGAGCGAAACGCGTTCGATGCGACGCAGGCGCGCCGCTACCTCTCGGCCTGCCGTGAGACAGGGCTCGCGCTCCGGCTCCACGGTGACCAGTTCACCGAGGCGGGGACGATTCCGCTCGCGATCGAACTCGGCGCGCGCTCGGTCGATCACCTCGAGGCGACCGGAGACGCCGGCGTCGACGCGCTGGCGGCGAGCGACGTGACGGCCGTCCTGCTGCCGGCGAGCGCGCTCTTCCTCGGCCGGCCGATGCCGCGCGCCCGCGACCTCCTCGACCGCGGTGCGATCGTCGCGCTTGCCACCGACTTCAACCCCGGGAGCGCGTACTGCGAGAGCCTGCCGCTCGTTGCGTCTCTGGCCGCGACGCAGCTCCGCATGGGGCTCGAGGAGATCCTCTGCGCGCTGACCGTCAACCCGGCGCGCGTCCTCGGCTGCGCCGACCGCAAGGGTCGCCTCGCGCCGGGATACGACGCGGACCTCGTCCTGCTCGGCGAACCCGACTGGCGCTACCTCGCCTACCACCTCGCGGGCGACGTGGTCGACGCCGTGCTCCTCGGCGGAGAGCCGCTCGCACTGGGCTAGGCTTGTCGGCGTGCCCTCTCGCAAGCAGCGTCGGCGCCGGCTCAAGGAGCGGCGGCACGAGTACGAGTACGTCTACGTCGACGAGGAAGGGCACGAGGTCGAGGTTTCCGAGGAGGAGCAGCCGCAGGCCTCGCCGCGCGGCAAGCCGACGTCGGGCCGCCGAGCCGCGACCACGACCCGCGCCGGACGGCGCATCGAGCCGCCGTCGTGGAGTCGCGTCGGCAAGCGCGCGCTCTTCATCGCGCCGGTGATGTTCCTGCTCATCAACCTCATGGGGAAGAAGCTCCCGGTGGCGCGGCGTATCTACGAGACGGTGGTCTTGCTCGCGATCTTCCTGCCGTTCAGCTACTTCATGGACTCGCTGATGTATCGCTCGTACCTGAAACGGACGGGCGCGGCCCCACCGCCCTCGCGGCGACGAGGCTCGAACGGCGCCGCGTAGCGCCGACCGAGCGGCCTACGAGCCCGCCAGCTTGTCGCCCCGGTAGTGCCCCTCGCCGGGCCAGGGAGCGAGGAAGAGCAGCAGCCGGGCGCCGTCCGCGGACGAGATCGCGCGCCGCTCGTCCGGCTCGAAGGCGAGCAGCTCGCCGGCGCCCGCGTCCACCGACTCGCCGCCGGCCTCGACGCGAACCGCCCCGTTGACGACGGCGACGAACTCGTTCTCCTTCACCTGGTGGTCGCCGAGCTCCTCACCCGGCTCGAGCGTCACGAGGACGGCGCGGGCCTCCTCGCTCGAGTGCAGGACGACGGGCGAGCGCTTCCCGGCCGGCGTCTCGATGTCCCGCAGGTTCCATCTGCGCACGGCGGCCGATCCTAGCGGGACGCCCGATCGGGCGCGGTTACACTCGGCCGATGGCCGTCGTCGTCGACCGTTACGTCCTCGGAGCGGCGCAGGAGAACTGCTACGTGGTGCGCGCCGAGCCCGGCTCGGCCGAGGCCGTCGTCGTCGATCCGGGCGACACGGCGACCGACCTTCGGCTCGAGCTCGCGCGCGCGAAGACCCGCTGCGCGGCGATCCTCGTCACCCACTGCCACTACGACCACATCGGCGGAGTCGCCGAGCTGGCCGAGGGGACCGGCGCGCCCGTGTACATGGCCCGCGACGAAGCGCCCGTCCTGGCGGCCCCCGACGACTACTACGGCGCGCTCGGCGTCCACGTCCGTCCGTACGAGCCCGACGTGCTCCTCGACGGCGACGAGACACTCGAGCTCGCGGGCCTCGAGCTCCAGACGCTCCTCGTCCCGGGCCACTCGCCGGCGCACCTCGCATTCGCGACCGACGGCTGCCTGTTCTCGGGCGACGTGCTCTTCAAGGACGGCGTCGGCCGCACGGACCTACCCGGCGGCGACTGGGACACGCTCGTCGAGTCGATCCGCACGCTCGTCGACCGCTTCCCGCCCGAGACCGTCGTCTATCCCGGCCACGGCGGGCCGACGACGCTCGGCGCCGAGCTCTCGCGCAACCCGTTCCTCGTGGAGCTGCGCGCGTGAGCCGCCTCGAGGCCCCGCGCGGAACCCACGACATCCTCCCCGCCGAACAGCCGAAGTGGCAGAGGGTGACGGCGGAGATGGAGCGGCTCTGCGCGCTCTACGGCTACCGCCGCATCCAGACGCCCGGGTTCGAGGACACGGACCTCTTCGCCCGCACGTCGGGGGCCGGCTCGGACGTCGTCCAGAAGGAGATGTACACGTTCCAGGACCGGGGAGGCCGCTCGCTCACGCTGCGGCCGGAGGGCACCGCCCCGATCTGCCGCGCCTACGTCGAGCACGGCCTGCATCGAGAGCCGCAGCCGGTGAAGCTCTTCACGATCGCGCCGATGTACCGCTACGGGCGCCCGCAGCGCGGCCGCTACCGCGAGCACTGGCAGCTCTCGGTCGAGGCGATCGGCTCCGACGATCCCGCGCTCGACGCCGAGATCGTCCAGCTCTACGACGAGCTCCTGCGCCGGCTCGGCGCGACCGGCTACCGCCTCGAGCTCAACTCGATCGGCGACCGCGAGTGCCGCCCCGCCTACCTCGAGCGCCTGAACGCCTGGCTCGACGAGCACGAGCACGAGCTGGACGCCGAGGCGCGCCAGAAGCGAGCGACGACGCCGCTGCGTGTCTTCGACGTGAAGAACCCGCACGTGCAGGCGGCGCTCGCCGACGCGCCCAAGATCGGCGAGTCGCTGTGCGACGCGTGCCGCGAGCACTTCGACGCCGTGCGCCGCTACCTCGACGCGTACGGCGTCCGCTACGAGCTCGAGCCGACGCTCGTGCGCGGGCTCGACTACTACACGCGCACGGCCTTCGAGTTCGTGGACGAGGCGATCGGAGCCCAGAGCTCGATCTGCGGCGGCGGCCGCTACGACTACGTCGTCGAGGAGATAGGCGGCCCGCCGACGCCCGGGATCGGGTTCGGGGCCGGGATCGAGCGGCTCCTTCTCTCGCTCGACCTCGACGCGCCGCAGCCGCAGGTCGACGTGTTCGTCGACCCCGACGAGGAGGCCGACCGCGCGCGCGTGCTCGCCCTGATGGCCGAGCTCCGCCGCCGGGGCCTCAGCTGCGAGACCGACTACGCCGGCCGCTCGGCGAAGGGGCGGCTGACGCACGGCGAGCGGCTCGGAGCGCGGGTGACGCTCTTCGCCGGGCCGGAGACAGTGACGGTGCGGCGCGCCGGCGAGGCCGACCGCGCGCTCCGCTACGAGGAGATCGTCGATGCCCTGGCGTGACCTCGGCTGCGGCGAGCCGCGCGCCGAGGATGCCGGCCGGGGCGTCACGCTGGCCGGCTGGGCGGCGCGGCGGCGCGACCACGGCGGGCTCGTCTTCGTCGACCTCCGCGACCAGACCGGGATCTGCCAGCTCGTCGTCAACCCGGACACGGCGCCGGAGGCCGCGCAGGCCGCGCACGGCGTGCGCAACGAGTTCGTCCTGCGCGCGAGCGGCGAGGTCGTCGCGCGCAGCCCCGAGACGGTGAACCCGCGCATGCCGACGGGCGAGGTGGAGCTGCGCGTCGAGGAGCTCGAGATCGTGTCGCGCTGCACGCCGCTCCCCTTCCAGCTCGACGAGGAGGGCGTGGACGAGACGCTGCGCTTCCGCTACCGCTGGCTCGACCTGCGCCGGCCGAAGCTCCAGCGGAACATCCGCCTGCGCGGGAAGATGATCGGGACGATCCGGCGGGTGATGGAGGAGGCCGGCTTCGTCGACATCCAGACGCCGCTCCTCTGGAAGCCGACACCCGAGGGCGCGCGCGACTTCCTCGTGCCGAGCCGCCTGCACCGGGGGCGATTCTTCGCGCTCCCGCAGTCGCCGCAGATCGCGAAGCAGCTGCTCGTGATCTCGGGCTTCGAGCGCTATTACCAGATCGCCGCGTGCTTCCGCGACGAGGACCTGCGCGCCGACCGCGTCCAGGAGATCACGCAGCTCGACGTCGAGACGGCCTTTCCCGACCAGGAGCTCCTCTTCGCGCTGATGGAGCGGATGGTGCAGGCCGTGTGGCGCGAGTGCATCGGCGCCGAGCTCGAGATTCCCTTTCCGCGGATGACCTTCGCGGAGGCCGACCGGCGCTTCGGTAGCGACAAGCCCGACCTGCGCTTCGGGCTCGAGATCGAGGACGCCACCGAGGTGACGCGTGGCTCCGAGCTCGGCGTGTTCGGCAACGCGGAGGCGGTGCGCTTCCTGCGCGTGCCGCAGGAGCTCTCGCGGAGCGAGCTCGCCGAGCTCGAGGATTTCGCGCGCCAATGGGGAGCGAAGGGGCTCGCCTACCTCGCCTACGGGCAGGACGGCGAGGTGCGCTCGCCGATCGCGAAGTTCCTCTCCGAGCGCGAGCTCGCCGCGCTGCGGTCGGATCCCGGGACGACGCTCCTCTTCGCGGCCGACACCTGGGCGGCCACCTCGCGCGTGCTCGGGCCGCTCCGCCTCCGGCTCGGCGAGCGGCTCGGCCTGATCGACGAGGAGGCGTGGTCGTGGCTCTGGATCACGGATTTCCCCATGTTCGACTGGAGCGAGGAGGACGGCCGGTGGGGCGCGAAGCACCATCCGTTCACGCGGCCGGCGCCGGACTGGGAGGACCGCTTCGACGAGGATCCCGAGCACGCGGTCGCGCACGCGTACGACCTGATCGGGAACGGCAACGAGCTCGGCGGCGGCTCCTTCCGGATGCACGAGCCCGAGCTCCAGGCGCGCGTCTTCCGCGTCCTCGAGCTGACCGAGGAGGAGCAGCGCGTGAAGTTCGGCTTCCTGCTCGACGCGCTCGCGATGGGCGCCCCGCCGCACGGAGGGATCGCCTTCGGGATCGATCGGATGATGATGGTCCTCGCGCGCGAGGCGAACCTGCGCGACACCGTCGCCTTCCCGAAGAACCAGGCCGGGCTCGATCCCATGACCGGCGCGCCGACGGGGGTCGAGGAGGAGCAGCTCCGCGAGCTCGGCATCCGCGTCGTCCCGCCGGGCCCGTAGCGCGCTCGCCGACGCGCAGGTCATACTTGGCGCCGATGTCCGAAGGCCCGAGCCGCGCGCAGCAGCCGTCGCTGACCTCGCTTCCCCGGGTCGAGGATCTGCCGACCTCGGGCGACGGCTACGACAGGGAGCGGGTGCAGGAGGCCTTCGACGCGTTCCGGCGTCACACCGCCCAGCTCCAAGCGCAGCTCCGGGTGTTGCAGGCGGCGGGGCGGACGGCGCAGGTCGACCCGACCGGGCATGCCATCCGCATGGACGCGCTCCACCTCATCCGCGCTGCGGCGGAGTTCGCCGACACGCTCGAGCGCGACGCGCAGAGCGCCTCGGCCGCGCAGCTCGGGAAGACCGAGGAGGAGGTTCGGCGGCGACAGCGCGAGCTCCAGGCGCAGGAGGCCGACGTCCAGCGGTACCGGCAGGAGACCGAGCGCCAGCGAACGGAGATCCTCGGGGCGGCCAACAAGGAGGCGCGGGAGATCGTGTCGGAGGCGAACGCCGAGGCGAAGACCGAGCTGCGCGAGGCGGAGGCGAAGGGGACCCGGCTCCTCGAGCAGGCGCGCCACCAGGCGACCGAGCTGACGAACTCGGCGCGGGCGGAGGTCGAGCAGACCCTCGAGTGGGCGCGGGCGCAGACGTCGGCGATCCTCGCCCGGGCGCAGCACGGCGCGGAGCAGCTCCTCGGCTCGGCCGGATTGGGCGAGGCCGCGGCGGCCGAGGTCGCGGAGACGATCGTGCGCGCGGCGACCGCGGTGGCCGGCCCGCCGCCGGGCGCCGAGCCGGTCGCGCTCGCGCCGCCCCAGCCGGCCGCGTCGGAGGACGAGGACGCCTCGACGCCCGACGACGGGAGCGGCAACCAGGCAGATCGCTGAGCGGAGCTTGCGGCGCGTCTTCGGGCTCCGGTTCCTCGTCGAGGCGGCGTTCATCGCGCTCGTCGCCGCCCTCGTCTGGTACGAGGACGTCGCGAAGCTCGGGGTCTTCGCGGCGATCGCCGGCGCCTGGCTCCTCGTCGCGTTCGGCGAATGGCTCCTGAGCCGCCGCGAGCACGAGCGGCCTGTGGACGCGACCGTCGGTGCCAGGCACGTGCCTGGCACCGAACCGGCCGCGGCGGACACGCCCTCCCCGGCGCTGTCCCTGTCTCCCGAGCCGACGCGAGAGCCCGAAGCAGAGCCCGAACCGGAACCTCCGCCCCGCATCGGTGCCAGGCACGTGCCTGGCACCGAACCGGCCGACGCGGACACGTCGCCGCCGGCGCCGGCTCCTGGTGCGGAGCCGGAGCCGGCGCCTGAGCCTCCCGCCCCGGCCCCGGAGGGCGTCGTCGCGTTTCCGACGCGGGGCGGGCCGCGCGAATGGAACCTCTGGGAGCTCGAGCGGCTCGCGCGCGAGACGGCAGGCGCCGACGCCGCGCGCGACGAGGAGCGATCCTTCCTCCTGATGTACCTGCGCGAGTTCGCCGACCCGGACGGGATGCTGCCCGTCACCTTCGACCCGCTCGTGCGCGAGACGTTCGGCGACGTGCTCGGGGCCGTGAGGCCGTGAGCCCGGCCGCCGCGAAGCGGACGCTCGCCCTGGCCGGCGTTGCGCTGCTCGCGGCGCTCGTGTCGCTCGCGCTCGCCGCGCCCGAGCGGAACCACGGCACGCCCCTGCCGAAGCCGGTCGGTACCTGGTACCGGGCGCTCGCCGCGCCGTACTCGCCCGCCGCCTCGGTTGGGCGCACGGCCTGCGGCCAGCGAATCGAGGCGCGGACGATGGGCGTCGCCCACCCCGTGCTCCCGTGCGGCGCGCGGATCTACATCTCGTACGGCGGCCACAAGGTCCTGACCCAGGTGATCGACCGCGGCCCCAACGCGCCCGGCCGCGAGTTCAACGTCACGAAGGCCCTCGCCGACGAGATCGGCCTCCACGGCACGAAGCAAATTCGCTGGAGCTTCGCCCGCTAGAGCCCGAAGCGGTACACGTGGGCGTCGTGCGGCCCGAACCAGTCGCGGAAGGCGCCGCTTGCGACGCCGACCGACCTGAAGACCTGCTGGCCGGCGCCGATCGGCGGCGGGAGCGGGTCCTGCGTGTACTCGAAGAGGACCTGGCCGTCCGCGATCGGCGTCCCGTCGTGCTTCGGCGGCAGGCCCGAGAAGGTGACGCGGTTCGTCGCGGTGCCGCGCCGCACGGCGATGACGTAGAGGAAGCGATCGTCCTGACGCGCCACGAGCTCGACGTCCTGGGCGCCGGCGGTGACGGTCGCGCCCGCGTTCGGGGCCACGAGCGCCGGGCCGACCGCGGTCGAGGTCAGCTCGAGGAGCAGCGGCCGCAGCACGAGGTCCCAGAAGGTCCAGTTCCAGCCGGCCTTCGCGTCGCGTGGCCGTGTGATCTGGGTGAGATGGCCGCCGAAGAAGACGAGCCCGCGGGCGCCGTTCACGATCGCCTGGTATGCCATGAACCGCTCCTCGGGCAGCGAGGGGAAGCGCGGCACCGAGTTGGGGCGCGACGTCGACGTGGCCGTTCCGGACCAGGCGATCTGGAGCGTCATCCACACCGGCTTGCCGCCGGCCGCCTCGACCATCGTCCTCGTCACGTCGCCGACGACGCTGATGTCCTTGTTCGGACCGCCCGTCTGCTCGCCCGGCGGGTAGGCGACGGGGTAGATGTCCGCGCCGGTGATGTCGAACGCGCGGCGGTAGGGCGTCAGGTCGGCGACCGTCCCCACCGGCGCCTGGATGATCACGACCGGATGGTCGGGGTCGAGCGCACGCAGCTTCGTGTGAGCGCGGATCAGCCCCGCGGCGGCGAGGTTCGAGTGCTGCGGCTCGTCGATCCCCTTGTACGCGCCGAGGCCGGGATGGGCCTTGAACGCATCGACGACCTTCGTGAGCAGCTGCTCCCTCGGCGATCCCGCGGTGGTCGGCAGGTTCGGCAGCGCGCCGAGCCAGAGCCAGCAGTGGAGGCCGTGCGCCGCGGCCGCGTCCTCGAGCTTCTGCTCGGCCGCGATCTGCGCGTCGATCTGCTGGGCGTCCCAGTCGGCGCGGCCGGTGCGGACGAAGCTCGCGCCGCCGGCCTTGAGCTCCTGCCAGGCGTCCTTGCCGTCGGGCGTCTTCCCGCCGACCGGCGGTGGAAGCGACAGGCCGAGCGGGAAGACCTTCTGCCCGCCGACGACGAGCGCGCCGGTCGCGTCGATGGTGACGCTTGTCATTCGTTTTCGAGCTTACGCCCGTGCCGCTAGACTCGCCAGTGCCCGACCCTGTTCGTGGCCTCGCGTCTTACGTTTGAACCAACACTCACGTAGAGGGAGCCTGGGTTCGGCTAGGTGCTCACCCCACCGAGGCCGGCACGGCACCCACCTGGTTCGCCAGGTTCACCGCGGCGCGAGGACAACGGCAGGGTCGGGGCGTCCTCTAGCCGCACCGTGAAGGTCGCTCGTGGACCGGTCGGCTCAGACGGACGCGAGCCCCCTCCTTCGGCTTTTCGCTCGGTAGCCTGAGTGGACATGTTGGAGGTCTTCGGAGATTCCTCGCGGGACGGCGAGCTGGCGCTCGTCCGCCTCGCGATCGA
>VAXK01000090.1 GCA_005885565.1 Actinomycetota bacterium | reverse complement strand
ACAGCGACACCGTCGCCTCCATCCCGTCGAAGCCCGGGAAGCCGACGTGGCCGTTCGCGTCCTGGATCACGTTGCCGTTCAGGTCCGTCATCGGCCCGCTCGGCTTGATGACGGGATCGACGTACTTCGCCCCGTAGAGGGCGTTGAAGCCGCTGTAGCCGCCGGGCTCGTCGGGGAGCAGGTCGGCCTTGCCGTTGTTCGCGGCCGAGCACGTCGCCGAGCCCTGCGCGCAGTGGATGCCGATGCCGACGAAGTCGGCGAAGGCCTGGCCCGGGTTCGCCGCCACCTCGGCGGCCTCGGGCGACGCGGGCCCGAAGACGGTCGGGATGTCGATGGCGGTGTTCTCGAGGATCGTGTTCGCGGTCGCGACCGCGCCGAAGTCACAGCCCGCCCGCGTGAACGGAGCCCACGGCGCCGGCGCGACCTTGCCGTTCTCGTTGATCATCGTCGGCGTCGTGTCGGTCGTCGTGCCTGCCGGGTCGAAGAGCGGCGCCGTCCAGTACGCGAACGAGACACCGGTCCGGGTCGTCCCGTCGGTCTTGAAGTAGCGGAAGCTGTTCGACACCGGCTGGCCCATGCGATCCGGGTACACGCCGGTGAGCGAGGTCAGGATGCCGGTCGCGGTGTGCGAGATCAGCGCGGTGTGGTCGTTGGCGAGCAGCCTGCCGTTGCCGTTGATGAAGTTGAGCAGGTGCGGCATCTGCTCCAGATCCGACGGCACGTTCGGGTTGTCGCGCCGGAAGTGGGTGTTGTCGAACTGGACGTAGATGACGTGCTTGACGTTCCCCTTCGGTGACGCGAGCTGGCAGCCGGTCGTCGCGGTCGACGACGCGGCCCTCGCCCCGATCGTCAGCGCGGCCGAGCCCTTCGTCGCGAAAGCTGCGGCGAGTGCGAGCAGGCACCCGACTGGGAGCGCGCAAAGGACGCCCAATTTTCTCCGTCTCATCGAGTTCTCTCCCCTCTGTCGATGGCGGGGTGGAACGTATCGCGATCCGTTCCCGGTGGCAACGGCTCGGGGAGAAGATGTGGTGGCGACCTGGTTAGAGCCGCTTCGGCCGGGCGGCGCCGAAGAGGCGCCCGGTCTTGGCTTTCACGAAGCCCATCCGGTCGTACATCTCCTGGAGCACCGGCTCCGAGGCCTTGCGCGCCTTCTCAGCTCCTCGCGCCAGCAGGCGCTGGAGCTCCGTCTCGTCGCCGCGGAGCTCCTCGTAGGCGTCCCGGATCGGGTCGAAGAGCTCGACCACCGCCTCGCCGACGTCGACCTTGAAGGCGCCGTAGCCCTGGCCGTCGTAGTGGGCCTCGACCGCTTCCGGCTCCTCGGCGCGCGCGACCGCCATGATCTCGATGAGGTTCGAGATCCCGGGCTTCTCGGGCGAGCGGACCACCTCGCGCCCCGAGTCGGTGACCGCGGTCTTGAACTTCTTCCGGATCGTGTCGGGCGGGTCGAGGACGAGGACCGTCCCCTGCGCCGTGCCGCCGGTGGTCGACATCTTCCGCTCGGGCTCCTGGAGGTCCATGATCCGCGCGCCGACCTCGGGGAAGACGGCCTTCGGGATGGTCAGCGTCTCGCCGAAGCGTGCGTTGAAGCGCTCGGCGACGTCGCGGGCGAGCTCGACGTGCTGGCGCTGGTCCTCGCCGATCGGGACGATGTCGGTCCGGTACAGGAGGATGTCCGCCGCCTGGAGCACGGGGTAGCTGAACAGGCCGGCCGAGACGAACTCCTGCGCGTCGGCCTTGTCCTTGAACTGGGTCATCCGGCGCAGCTCGCCGAAGCTCGTGACCGAGCCGAGCAGCCACGCCGCCTCGGGGTGCGCGGGCACGTGGCTCTGGACGAAGACGGTCGAGCGCTCGGGGTCGAGGCCGGCGGCGAAGAGGAGCGCCGCGAGCGATAGGGTCGACTCGCGGAGCTCGGAGGGGTCGTACTCGACGGTGATCGAGTGCAGGTCGACGATGCAGAAGAAGGCGTCGCCCTGCTCCTGCGTCGCCACGTATTGGCGGATCGCGCCGATGTAGTTGCCGAGGTGCTTCGCCCCGGTGGGTTGGATGCCGGAGAAGATGCGCATTTCGCGAGGAGATGCTAAAGGAGCGGCGCTAGCCGCTATTGGCGGGGCCGAGGCGACGACGTTAGGCTCAGCGGGTGCTGTTACGCCCGCGCGAGGCCGGCTGATGGCCGAGGGGTTTAGCGGCGCCGCGACCACTCTTGCGGACCGGATCACGAACGAGTTTCTGGCGGGGCTCCTCCTGCTCGTCGTGATCGTGGCCGGGGTCGCGGTCGCCGTCAAAGGCTTCACGATCTACGTCGTCGTCGTCCTCGCGGTCGTCCTCTTCGCCGTGCTGCTCATCAAATACATGTTCGGATCTGGCGGCAGGCGCCGGACGAAGATCACGGACACCGTCGCATGGGCGGAGAGTCTCGACGCAAATACGAAGGCCAACATCCGCGGGTTCCTGGAAAACGCCGCGAAAGCCGCTGCTCACGAGCTGAACGTGTCGGACACGCACGTGCGGGCGAACGTGTGGGGGATCGACCGTGACCGCCGGCTCCGCATCGTCCCAGACCTGACCTACAACATGAACAACCCCAAGGAGCTGACGCTTTCGATGCAAGTGGGCCAGGGCGCCGCCGGTTTGTGCTTCGCGCAGAAGCAACCGATCCTCGCACCCTTCGATCAAGGGTGGGGCGAGTACGTGCTCCCGGAGTCCGAGAAGGCGAAGCTCGATCCGGCGCTCCGTTGGATCATCGGGCTGCCGGTCAGCTCGGCCGCGGGCGAGGAGCCAATTTGGATCATGGGCGTGGACGGGCTTCACGACGCCCGCTCGAAGGGGCAGCTCGGCGATGCGTTGCAACAACTCCTCAACTGGGGAGGTACGCTTTATCTGATCGCAACGAAAGGGCAGTAGTGAACCTGAAGCACATGCGGGACGACGACCACCGTCAGCTGTACGCCGTTGAATCGATTGACGCCGACGATATCGCCGAGCCGAACGAGCGTCTGCGGGAGGCCCTCGGCCAGCTCAACGGGATCACGATCTCCGAGACCGAGGCGGTCGAGCAGACTCATCGTCAATACGTGACAGCACCGCAGGTCGTCCCGGGCGACTGACACCTCCCGCGGCGCCGTACTGGGCGCGATCGGGCGCTCCGACCGCGCGAGTCGCCGCATCTACACTGGCCGGCATGGCCGTGACCGGGTCTCCGGAGCTCCTGATCGTGATGAGCGCGCACGCGACGGGCGACGAGGTGGACGACGTCGTCGCGCGGCTCGAGGAGGCCGGCGCGCACGCGCACGTGACGCCGGGTCGCGAGGCGACCGTCATCGGCGCGATCGGCGAGCGTGAGCTCCTCGCCGCGCTGCCGCTGGAGGGCTTCCCCGGGGTCGACCAGGTGCTCCCGATCCTCAAGCCGTACAAGCTCGTCTCACGCGAGCTCCGCCCCGACCCGACCGTGATCGAGGCGCGCGGGCGACGGATCGGCGATCACTACTTCGGCCTGATCGCCGGCCCGTGCACCGTCGAGCACCGGACGCAGACGCTGGAGACAGCGCGCGCGGTCGCCGCGAGCGGGGCGAGCATGCTCCGCGGCGGCGCGTTCAAGCCGCGCACCTCGCCGTACACCTTCCAGGGGCTCGGCGAGGAGGCGCTGACGATCCTCGCCGAAGCGCGCGAGGAGACCGGGCTGCCGCTCGTCACGGAGCTCATGGACCCGCGCCACGTCGAGGCCGTCGTCGACACCGCGGACGTGATCCAGATCGGCGCGCGGAACATGTCCAACTTCTCCCTGCTGGCGGAGGTCGGGCGGGCGCGCAAGCCGGTCCTGCTGAAGCGCGGGCTCTCGGCCACGCTCGAGGAGCTGCTCATGGCCGCGGAGTACGTCGTGAAGGAGGGGAACTCCCGCGTGATCCTCTGCGAGCGCGGAATCAAGACCTTCGAGACGGCGATGCGCTTCACGCTCGACATCGGCGCCGTCCCGGTGCTGAAGCAGGAGACGCACCTGCCGGTGATCGTCGACCCCTCGCACGCGGCCGGACGGCGCGACCTCGTCCTGCCGCTGGCTCGGGCCGCGGTCGCCGCAGGTGCCGACGGGATCATCGTCGAGGTGCACCCGGCGCCCGAGGAGGCGCTCTGCGACGGGCCGCAGCAGATCCCCGCGGCCGAGTTCGAGGACTTCGCCTCGGAGATCCGCGCCCTCTGCTCGCTCATGGGTCGCGTGATCGGCTAGAGCGTGGCCCAGCGCCTGGCGATCGTCGGGACCGGGCTCATCGGTGCCTCCGTCGGACTGGCCGCGAAGCGCGCCGGGGTCGCGCACGTCGACGGGTTCGATCCCGACTCGGGCGCGCTCGAGCGCGCCGCCGAGCGGGGGGCGATCGACGCGTCCGCGCCCAGCGTCGCCGAGGCCGTGGCCGCGGCGGACCTGGCAGTGGTGGCGGCGCCCGTCGCCGAGCTCCCGGCTCAGGTCGTCGCCGTGCTCGGCGCGTCACCGGAGCGCTGCACCGTCACGGACGTCGGCTCGACGAAGGGGCCGGTCTGCGCCGCCGCGGCGGGCGCGGCCCGGTTCATCGGCGGCCATCCAGTGTGCGGCTCGGAGGCGTACGGCCCCGAGAACGCGCGCGCCGAGCTCTTTGACGGGGCGACGTGGTTCCTGACCCCGGCCGCCGCCACCGACCCGCAGCGCTACCGCGCGCTGCACGGGTTCGTGTCGTCGCTCGGAGCCGTGCCCGTCGCGGTCGATCCCGCGGCGCACGACCGCCTGCTCGCGCTCACGAGCCACCTCCCGCACGCGCTCGCGAACCTGCTCCTCAACCAGGCCGGCGGGACACGGGTGGAGGGCCACGAGCCGCTCGCCGCCGGCGGCGGGTCGCTCCGGGACATGACCCGCGTGGCGGGCGCGAACCCGCGCATCTGGGTCGACATCTTCCTCGACAACGCCGACGCGTTGCGCGAGGCGCTCGGCGAGCACCGGCGCCGCATCGACCAGCTCGAGCGCGCGCTCGCGACCGGCGACGCCGGCTTCCTGGCCCGCTGGATCGGCGAGGCGGCGACGAATCGCCGGCGGCTGCTGCGCGCCGCCTACCCCGACGCGGGGCCGATCGAGCGGCTGCTCGTCCGCGTCCCCGACCGGCCGGGGGTGCTGGCCGGGATCACGCAGGCGCTCGGCGCCGAGCGGATCAACATCGAGGACTTCGAGCTCCAGCACGAATCGCCCGAGCGCGGCGGGCTGCTCACGCTGCTCGTGGCCGGGGAGCACGAGGCCGAGCGTGCGGCCGACCTGCTCGAGGCGCAGGGGTACGCGGTGGACGTTTCCCCGCTCGATCCCGAATGACGAACGTGGCGCCGGCCGGCGCCCTCGCCGGCCACATCGCCGTCCCCGGCGACAAGTCGATCTCTCACCGCGCGGTGCTCGTGGGGGCGATCTGCGAGGGCGAGACCCTCGTCCGCGGCTTCGGCCGCTCCGCCGACACCGAGGCGACGATCGCCGCGGTTCGCGCGCTCGGCGTGGACGTGGCCGAGGAGGACGTGGACGTCCTACGCGTGACCGGTCGCGGCACGCACGGCCTCCGCGCGCCCGAGGCTCCGATCGACTGCGCCAACGCGGGCACCCTCCTCCGGCTCCTCGCGGGGATCGTCGCCGCGCAGGACGGGCGGTACGAGCTCACCGGCGACGAGTCGCTGCGGCGGCGGCCCGTCCACCGCGTCGCCGAGCCGCTCGGCCGCATGGGCGCGCGGGTCGAGACGGCCGGGGGGCGGCCGCCGCTCCTCGTCGAGGGCGCCGCGCTGTCCGGGATCGAGTACCACCCGCCCGTGCCGAGCGCCCAGGTGAAGTCGGCCGTCCTCCTGGCCGGCGTGCTCGCGCGGGCGGGGACGACGACGGTCGCCGAGCCGCTGCCCACGCGCGACCACACGGAGGTGATGCTGGCGGCGGCGGGCGGGCGCGTGCGGCGGCGGCCCGTGTCGGTGTCGGTCGAGCCGGCGGAGCGGCTGCGCCTGCCGGAGGTGCGCGTGCCGGGCGACTTCT
>VAXK01000070.1 GCA_005885565.1 Actinomycetota bacterium | reverse complement strand
CGCAGGTCGATCCTCGTGCGGGCGCGAAGCTCCTCGACCCGCTCGGCGACGAGCGCCTCTCGCCCGTCGTCGGGCGGCACGTGCGCGGCGACGTGCGGCGTCGCGAAGAGCGTGCGCGTCCCGTGCCTGGCCGCGGCCTCGCAGAGCGCGGCGCCCTCGCCCATCGACTGCGCGCCGTCGTCGCCGGAGGGAACGACGTGGCTGTGGAGGTCGACGAACCAGCCCGGGGCCATAGCCCCAGGCTACCCTCACGCCCGGAGATAGAGCCTAAGGCACCGCTTGCGGTGCCGACATCAGGACGTGCGGGCTTCGCCCGCGCGTCCGTCTGAAATGACCGGTCGAGCGGTTTGATCAGACGCGCAGATAGAGCTCCAGATCCGGCGCGACCGTCCGAAGCTCGCGCAAGGCGCGCGCTTCGAGCTGGCGGACACGCTCGCGCGTGATGCCGAGGCCGGCGCCGACCTCCTCGAGGGTCTGCGGCTTGCCGTCCTCGAGGCCGAAGCGGAGCGAGAGCACGCGCTGCATACGCGGGTTCAGGTGCAGGAGGGCGGCGGCGAGCTCGGCCGAGCGGAGCCGCTTCGCGGTCGACTCGTCGGGCTGGTCGGAGTGGACGTCCTCGATCAGGTCGGCGTAGAGGCTCTCGCCGTCGCCGACCGGAGTCTCGAGGCTCACCGGGTCCTCGACGAGCTCGAGCAGCTCCTCGACGCGACGCACGGGAAAGCCACTCTCGACGGCGACCTCGTCGATCGTCGGGTCGCGGTTCAGCTTCTGGGCGAGGACGCGCCGGGCGCGCATCACGCGCCGCACCTGCTCGGCGACGTGGACGGGCAGCCGGATCGTCCGGCCTTGGTCGGCGAGCGCGCGCGTGATCGCCTGGCGGATCCACCACGTCGCGTAGGTCGAGAGCTTGAAGCCGAGCCGGTAGTCGAACTTCTCGACGGCCCGGATGAGGCCGAGGTTCCCCTCCTGGATGAGGTCGAGGAGCGGGACGCCGGCCTTCGTGTAGTTCCGCGTGATCGACATCACGAGGCGGAGGTTTGCCTCGATGAGGCGGCGCTTCGCCGCGGCGTCGCCCTCGTCCTTCAGGCGGGCGAGCTCGCGCTCCTCGGACGGGGTGAGCAGGCGCCCGTCGCCGATCTGCCGCACGTAGAGCTTCAAGGGATCCTGCGTCTGTACAGCGCTTTCCTCCACCTCTTCGGCGTCGGCCTCCGCGTCGTCCAGGACGGGCAGGAGCTCGAGAACGGGCTCGGCCTCGTCGTCGGGCGCGGGGGCAGAGGGGATGGGCTCTGGAAGCGGCCGCGGCTCCATCGTGCCCCGCTTATCGGCCCACCCGGGACAACGGCCTTAACGCCGCCCGTACCCGAAGGAGGGATCGAGCGGGTCCCGACTAACTTCCGCGCAGGCGGCTCGTCGGAACCCTCCGGAGGATCACGAGGCCGGTGACGGTCACCGGTACGGGGTCAACCTCGGAGGCATTCCGTCCGAAAGGGTACGGAGGATCACGTCAATCGTGTGTGGCATCGCCGGATACAGCCTGAGCCCGAAGTCGAGCGTCGACAGGACGCTCGCGGCGCAGGCCCTTCTCGCAGGAATCGCCGAGCGCGGCGCCGACGCGGCCGGGTACGCCTACCGCGCGCAGGGCGACGGACGCGTGCGCGGCCACAAGCAGCGCTCCGGCGCGAGCGCCCTTCTCGAGACCGTCGAGCTCCCGCCCGAGGCGAGCGAAGCCCTGCTCCACGTCCGCGACTACACGAAGGGCCATCCGACGATCGAGGCGAACAACCACCCGATCCGCCACGGCGCCGTCGTCGGCATCCACAACGGGATCATCTTCAACGACGAGGAGATCCTCGACCGCTACGGCTTCGAGCGCGCCCAGCCCGAGATGACCGTCGACTCCGAGGCGATCTTCGCGCTCGCCGAGCACACCGAGGGACGCGCCGGTCCGCTTCAGGAGCTGCGCGGCTCGATGGCCTGCGCCTGGCTCGACGAGCGCCGTCCCGACCTCGTCTTCGTGGTACGCGGCGTCGGACGGCCACTCTGGATCGGCGCCGGGCGGCACGAGCGCTTCTTCGCCTCCACGCCGCAGACGCTCGAGCTCGTGGAGCGCTACACGGGCGTGCGCCTGCGCAAGCGCGAGGTGCGCGAGGGAACGCTCGTCGCGCTCTCCCGCGGCCGCGAGGCCTGGACGGAGCGCTTCCGTCCCGACCGCCGCTTCGAGGAGCGCCAGCTCCCCGCGGTTCGGGCGCCGGACGAGGGCGCGTCCTGCCTCCAGCGGCTCGCGGCGATCGCTACGGCTTAACGGCCGACGCGTCCGTCGGGCGCGACGTCGACGCCCAGCTCCCGCAGCCGCTCACGGATCAGGAACTGGAAGGTCGACCAGGCGCCGCGGCGCGCGTCGAACATCCGGTACACCTGCCACTCGGTGAGGAGGCTCTCGTCGGCCTTGCGCGCCTCGGTCCAGTCGGAGAACTTCGGTAGGCGGCCGAGCCGGCGCGCCAGCTCCAGGCCCTGCTCGACGGCGCGCTCGAGCCGCTCCTCGCCGACCGGGAGGTCGAAGCCGGCCTCGCGCAGGGCGTTCGTCAACGAGCCGAAGGTGTGCCAGTAGAGCGACTTCGAGGGCATCGAGCCCTTGCGCGCGTCGATGTCCTTGGCGGACGGGATGCGCCCGAGCTCCTCGCCGAGCTCACGCAGCAGCCGGACGAGCTCCTCGCGCGTGGCGAACCGGCGCGGGACGAGGCCGGCGCTCCGCTTCGCGGCGTTCCAGCTCCCGAAGTGCTCGATGACGGTCTGCGGATGGACGGTCGTCTCCGGGTCGGCCGCGAACTCGCGCATCGTCGGCGAGCGACCCAGCCGGTCGGCCGACGCACGCAGCTCGGCCAGGATCTGCTCGTCCGAGTAGCGCTTGCGGATTCCCGCCTGAAACGACTCGAGCGCGTCGCGGTCGATCTCGGCGAGCGCGCGGAAAGCCTTCCCCTCGGCCATGCAACAAGGATAGAGCGAACTGGGAGAAACGCAAGTAGAGGCGCGCGCGGCTCTAGGATGCCGCCAGCAACGCGGCGTCCTCGAGCTCGGGAGCCTCGAGCGGCAGGATCCGTTCGAGCGCGGTTACGCAACGGGGGCAGAACTGCGTGCCCGCGGCACGGCGGAGCTCTTCGATCGTCTCTGCGGCCGGCCGGGCGGCGCGGTAGATACGCGTCGTCAGCATCGAGTCGAGGGCGTCGGCGACGTGGATGATCCGGGCGCCGAGCGGGATCTCCTCGCCCTTGAGCCGGTCGGGGTAGCCGGTGCCGTCGAAGCGCTCGTGGTGGTGCCGGATCGCTGGGACGGCGTCGTCGAGGAAGCCGAGCCGGTCGATGATGCGCGCGCCCTCGTCGGCGTGCCGCTGCATCAAGGCCCACTCGTCGATGGTCAGCGAGGCCGGCTTGAGGAGGACCGCGTCGGGGATCGCGAGCTTGCCGATGTCGTGGAAGAGCGCGGCGTGGCCGAGGAGGTCGAGCTCGGCCTGCGAGAGCCCGAGCTCGCGGCCGACCGCGAGCGCCAGCCGCTGCACGCGCCGGGAGTGGCCGGCGGTGTAGGAGTCGCGGGCGTCGACCGTCGCGGAGAGCGACTCCATAGCCGCGGTCGAGCGCTCGCGCAAGAGCCGGTTCGCCTGCTCGAGCGAGACGTTCTGGCTGTGGATCGTCTCCGCCGCCTGGCGCAGCTTCTGCGCCGCACGCTGCGTGTGCTGGAGGTACGCCTCCTGGGTCTTGCGGATCAGGAGCAGCGGGATCGCGAAGACCGCGAGCGCGTACGGGCCGACGAGCAGGTACCCGAGCGCCATGACGCCGCCGACGAAGCCGTACGCGAAGTAGTGCGTGAGCAGCCAGGCGAACCGCTCGCGCCAAACCGTCCACCAGCGCTCGTGGCCCTCGAGCGCGAGGGCGAGCGACACGAGCGCGTTGTTCACGACGAAGTACGCGGTTCCCGCGGCGAGGCCCACCGCCGGAATCGCGATGTCCGGCACGAGGTGCCGGCCGGCCGCGAAGACGCCCGCCGCGGAGAGCGAGGCGAGCGAAAGCGCACCGATGTTGAAGAGCACGTGCTGGATTCCAGGCCGGCGGGCGCTCCACTCGACCGCGGTGATCGTCACCGCGAGCGGCAAGGCGACGCGCGGGCCGAAGAGCGCAGCGCCGGCGAGCGCGCCGACGGCGCTGACGGAGATCGAGCCGACGTCGGCCTCGAGCGCGAGCGCCTGGCTGACCCCGACCAGGCCCACGACCGCGAGCAGGCCGAAGAGGTCGCGGCTCCCACCCATCATGAGGCCGAGGATCCCCGCCCCCGCTCCCAGCGAGCTGACGGCGCCGACGAGCAGCGTGAGCCGTGCGGAGAGCGCGAAGAAGCGCGGGCCGTGCGTCGCGTGGCGGCGCGTCTGCCGGCGCTCCTCGGTGTTCGCTTCCGGCAGCGGCGGCAGCGGCACGACGTGCTCGCCGTCCTCGGGGACGGCGACGAGCCGCTTGGGCCGCTCCGAGCTCATGAGCAGCGTCTCCGAGCTCACGCCGAGGACGCGGTTCCGGCCCTGGAGCTTCGCGCGGTAGACGGCCAGGTCGGCCTGGTGGATGAGCTCGTTCGCGTCGTGGGCGTCCTTCGGGTAGCCGGCGACGCCGACCGAGACGGTGGCGCGGATCGGCTCGCTCGAGGTCTCGACGTCGAACGGCGTCGCCGCGACGGCGCGGCGGATCCGCTCGGCGATCTCGAGCGCCTCCTCGGGCGCGGTCTCGGGCAGGAGGATGCTGAACTCCTCGCCGCCGAAGCGCGCCGGCACGTCGTAGTGGCGGAGCTCGGCGCGGAAGACCTCGGCGATCCCCTTCAGCACGGCGTCGCCGGCGAGGTGGCCGTAGCTGTTGTTGATGTCGCGCAGGAGGTCGAGGTCGACCATGATCAGCGACAGCGGCCGCTCGAAGCGCTCACCACGCCCGAGCTCCTCGGCGAGCGCGGCCGCGAAGTGCCGGGCGTTGAAGAGGCCGGTCTTCGGGTCGACGCGGGCTTCGGCCTGGAGCTGCGGGACGGCGAGCGAGCGGTGGATGAGGACGAGCGGCGCGAGCCCGAACGGGATCAGCCAGGGGTTCAGCCGCCAGAAGGTGGCGACGCCGACGCCGAGGCCGGCGAGGATGAGCTCGGTCGAGAGCCCGTCGAAGGAGAAGAGCTCGGTCTCGCGGAGCGAGTACTGCCGCGCCAGGTTCAGCATCACGGCCAGCAGGACGTGGTTCAGGAGGACGAAGGTGAGCGCCGCCCCGATGCCGGCGAACGCCTCGCGCGCCTGCATGGAGCCGATCAGGCCGGAGTGCTCGATGGCCTGTGCGACCGCATAGGCCGCGAGGCTGTCGAGCGTGTAGTTCGCGATGTTGAAGCTCTGGACGTACCAGGCCTTGCGGCTGTTCAGCCATTCGGGGATGTGCTGCACGACCGCGATCAGCGCCACGAGCGGGGCCGGCAGGAGCAGGATGGCCGGGATGAGGAAGACGTTCGTCGTCTGGAAGCCGTGGTTCCGCGGCGTCTGCACGGTGAAGAGCTGCGCCACGGCCGCGCACGAGGAGAAGACGACGAAGGCCGCCCACTGGTCGCCGGAAGCCGCGACGTGCGTGAGGAGCGGGGCCGCCACCGCCGCCGCGAACGCCATCACGACGCCGCAGTACACGATCGCGCGCGGCGTCAGCTCGCGGACCGGCAGCGTCGAGCCGCGTGCGGACATGGTTCCGGTGCCCGTTACGGCGCTCATGGCCTCGTCATCCTTCGTACCTCTCTCCGCGTGAGGGACGTCCGCAGCTCGCTCCGCCCGCACGGTAGCCGCGCGCCTCGGCGGGGGCATCCCCCATTCGTGGTAGGCGACCCCATCCCATTTCCAGGGAAAACGCCCGGGCTCGGGTCAGGAGGACCGAGCCCGGGCAGCTTGGGTCAGGGCAGCGTCCCCGGCGGAGGCGCGAGAGAGGGATCGGCCAGGATCGCGGCCTCGTCCAGCGGATCGAGGGCGTAGGCATCGGGGGTCGAGCTCGAGTCGCCCTCGGCCGCGTCCTCCCAGCTCGCGTCCTCGATCGCCCCGTCCGTCCAGGTCGCGTCCGTCCAGGTCGCGTCCGTCCAGGTCGCGTCAGTCCAAGTCGCGTCCGTCCAAGTCGCGTCCGTCCAGGTGGCGTCCGTCCAAGTCGCGTCCGTCCAGGTCGCGGCGTCCCAGGCCGGGTTGTTCTTGACCGCGTCCTCCCAGGTCGCCCAGTCGAAGACCGGGGTCGATCCGCCTGTGGGGTCGGGGCCGACGAACCTGTCGAGCGCGAGGTTCGGGTTCGGCGGCGCGCTGAGCGACGCAGCCTTGCCGGCGCTCAGCTCGCCCGCGCCGACCGAGTTCGGCGTCGCGTTCGGCGCCTTCTTCGCGGTCGCGAGCAGCGCGCCCTTGACCTGGTCGGGGGTCCAGCTCGGATGGCGTGTGAGGATCTCCTGCGCCGCCCCTGCCACCGCAGGCGACGCGAAGGACGTGCCCGAGAGCTGGATGTAGCCCGGCGCCGTGACGTTGAGCGGCTTCTGGGCGACGAGCGTCGAGGCCGCCGGCGCGGGGCCGACGATGAAGCGGCCGGGCGCGGCGATGTCGGGCTTGAGGAAGCCGTCGTACGTGTACCCATATGCAGAGAACGGCGCGGCGTTGTCGTTGCCCAGCCCGACCGTCCCGCCGAGGTCGAGCGCGCCCACCGTCATGACGAACGGGTCGTTGCCGGGCGCGTAGCCCATGTGGACGGGCTGGCCGGCGACGCCGTAGTTGCCGGACGCCACCGCGACGAAGATCCCGCTGAACCAGAGCTTCTCGACCGCCTTGTCGAGCGGGTTCGAGACGAAGTGCCCCGGCGTCGCCGAGTGCAGCGAGAAGTTCGCGACGCGGATGTTGTACTTGTCCTTGTTCGCCAGGATCCACTGGCAGGCGGCTACGACGTCGCTCGTCATCGCCTTGCCGTTGTCGTCCATCACCCGGATCGACACGATCGGGGCCGCCGGAGCCGCACCCGCGTAGCCGGTCGCCGAGCCGGCGGCGATCCCGGCCACGAACGTCCCGTGGCCGCGGCCGTCGCCCGTCGCCGTCGGAGTGAGCGAGCTCAGGTTCACCTGCGTGAGCAGGCGCGTCCCGAAGTCGGCGCGCGCGGGGTCGACACCGGAGTCGACGATCGCGATCGCCGGGCCCTGCGTCGTCAAGGGGATCGTGGACGGCCAGAGCGACGCGACGCCCGACTCGTACGGCCAGATCTGCGCCGAGGTGTAGGCGGCGCTCCCGCTCACCTTGACGAGCGCGTCCGAGGTGATCGTGAGCCCCGGGACCTTCGCGAGGGCGTTGATCCGGCCGGCCGGGAGGTCGAGCGCGACGCCGCCGACGAGGTCGAGCCGCTTCCGAAGCGAGCCGAGGCCCTTCACGGCGTTCTCGGCCGCCGAGCGGCCGCCCGTGCTCTGGACGATGACGTGGAGCTTCAGCCCCGGAATCCTGTTCGCCTTCGCGAGGAGCGCCGGATCGACGTACGTGCCCGGCGCGGTCTTGCCGCTGTCGGCTGCGGCGCCCGACACGGGGACGAGCAGCGCGAGGCCGGCGACGATCGCGGCGACGACCGAGCTGCCGCCCCTGCGGCCCCAGGTCGTGCTGTCGCGGGAGCCGCCGTTGGGACCCTTGCCCCAGAGCGTGCTCCCTCGCGCGCCGTCACCGTACGTGTGCGTGTCCATCCAAGTCCTCCCTGTCCTCGCCCCTTCGAGGGGCGGGTCCGCAGTCGAAATCAGACGGACGCTAGGAGCGGCGCGGCCGGTCTACGTCCCCCGAAAGTGGGAGCGGGGCCGCAATTCACCCGAACGAGGGATCATCGGCGCCGTCGCTAGGCTCCCCCTCGTGCGCGCCCCGATTCCGCTTCAGGCCGAGATCCTCGCCGCCCGGGCCGTCGGCGGCCTCTCGCGGCTCGCGGGCGCCGGCGGCGGCACCACGCTGCCCGGCAAGCTCCTGTGGAAGCTCGATCCCTCCGCGGTCGACCGGCTCGCGGCGCGGCTCCCGCGCGGCTCGGCGCTCGTCTCCGCGACGAATGGGAAGACGACGACGGCCGCGCTCGCCGCGGCGATCCTCGGGCCGCGCACGCGCCTCGCCCACAACGCCTCGGGCGCGAACCTCGTCTCGGGCGTCGCCTCGACGCTGCTCGCGGATCGGGATGCCGAGCTCGGGCTCTTCGAGGTCGACGAGGGCGCCCTGCCGGAGGTGGCGCGACGGGTGCGGCCGAAGGCGCTCTGCCTCGGCAATCTCTTCCGCGACCAGCTCGACCGTTACGGCGAGCTCGAGCTCGTCGCCGAGCGCTGGCGGGAGGCCGTGCGGAGGCTGCCCCCGGAGACCGCCGTCGTCGTGAACGGCGACGACCCGCAGGTCGGCGACCTGGCGAGCGGACGGCCGGGGGCGCTCGTCTTCGGCGTCGACGACCCGCGCCACGCGCACCCGTCGCTCCAGCACGCGGCCGACTCGAAGTACTGCCTCCGCTGCGGGACGCCGTACGAGTACGCGGCCGCCTACGTCGGGCACCTCGGCGACTACCGCTGCCCCCGCTGCGGCCACGCGCGGCCCCCGCTCGACCTCGCCGCCCGGGCGATCGAGCTCGACGGCCTCGAGGGCGCGTCGTTCGACCTATCCGCGCCGGCCGGGACGACGCGGGTGCGGATCGCGGTGCCCGGGCTCTACAACGTGTACAACGCGCTCGCCGCAGCGTCGCTCACGATCGCGCTCGGCGCCTCGCTCGACGAGGTGCGGCTCGGGCTGGAGCGCGCCGGCGCGGCGTTCGGCCGCTTCGAGCGCATCGCGATCGGCGACCGGCGCCTGCTCGTGCTCTTGATCAAGAACCCGGCCGGCGCGAACGAGGCGATCCGCACCCTCGTCGCGGACGGGGGCCCCCGGCTCGCTGTCGTCGCGCTGAACGACGCGACCGCCGACGGCAAGGACGTCTCCTGGATCTGGGACGTGGACTTCGAGCCGCTCCTCGCCGGGCTCGAGAGGGTCGTCGCCGCCGGCGACCGTGCCGCCGAGCTCGCGCTCCGCTTCGCCTACGCCGGGTTCGACCGCGGCGCGATCGAGGTCTTGCCCGCGCTCGAGGAGGCGCTCGACCGCGGCCTCGAGCTCACGCCGCCGGGCGGCGAGTTCGTCGTCCTCCCCACCTACACGGCGATGCTCGGCCTGCGGAAGATCGTCGCCGGGCGCGGCTTCACGCGGCCGTACTGGGAGCGCGCGGCGTGAACATCCGCGTCGGCCATCTGTATCCGGACTACCTCAACATCTACGCCGACCGCGGGAACATCGCGGTCCTGGCCCGGCGGGCCGAGTGGCGCGGCCACCGGCTCGAGGTGGAGGCGGTCGGCATGAGCGAGCCGCTGCGGCCCGGCGCGCACGACCTCCTCTACGTCGGCGGCGGCCAGGATCGCGAGCAGCTGCTGGTGGCTGGCGACATGGCCGAAAAGGCCGAGCGGCTACGGGAGGCAGTGGCCGGCGGCGCGGCCGTGCTGGCGGTCTGCGGCGGCTACCAGCTCCTGGGGCGCGGCTACCGCGGGTTCCACGGCGAGGACATGCCCGGCGCGGGCATCCTCCCGCTCGAGACCGTCGCGGGCGAGCGGCGGATGATCGGCGACGTGCTGCTGGCGTGCGAGCTCGAGCCGGGCGAGAAGCGCACGCTCGCGGGCTTCGAGAACCACGCCGGCCGCACGCGCTTGGACGCCGGCGCCGAGCCGCTCGGCCGCGTCGTCGCGGGCTTCGGGAACGACGGCGAGAGCGGCTACGAGGGCTGCCGCGCCGGCCGGGTCGTCGGCACGTACCTGCACGGCCCACTCCTGCCGCGGAACGCGTGGCTCGCGGACTGGCTCCTGACGCAGGCGCTGGCGCACCGCACCTGTTCGGCGGAGGTTCCGCGCTTCGAGCCGCTCCCCGACGAGCTCGAGGCCGAGGCGCACGCGGTCTCCGCCCAGCGAGCCCGCGACCGAGGCGGGCGGTTCTAGGGCGGGTCGCCGGGCTGCCAGCGGCGCAGGAAGCGCTGGCTCGGCGGCAGGATGACGCCGTGGAGGTCGTCGTGGGAGAAGAGCCGGGTTTCCGCGACCGATCTGGCGAACGACGGTGCCCGTCGCCAGAGCGTGGCTCGAAGAGCCTCGCCTGACGTTCGCGGCAGCGCGTAAGTGCGGGCGACGCATCTTGGCTCCTCGCTTAGCACGGCCGCTTGAAGAAGAACGTGATGGTCTCTGGGTCGCCTGCGAGAGGGACAGTCACAGCGCTCACCAACTCCCAGCCCTCGTCACCTCGCTGCGCCAAATGCGTCCGCAAGTCTTGCCAGTTCTCCCCAGTGAGATGCGAGATCCATAGGAACCAGTCGTACTCCCAGCGCTGAGATCGAGGGGGTTCGGAGCTCAAGGAACCCAGAGCGCGCCGAGATAGACCGCAGGATCACCTGGCTGCCAGCGGCGCAGGAAGCGCTGGATCGGTGGGTGCAGCACGACGCCGTCCAGCTCCTCCATAGTGAAGAGCCGGTGGCCTCGAACCGCGGCGTCGTGCGACGTCACGGCGTCCAGCGACCGCTCGCCGAGGTCGCCCGCGAAGATGATGTGCACGACGTGCTTCGCCGCGAAGCTGCGCACTGGCGCAATCGAGTCGACGATCGCGACCGGCCCCTCGACCGGCACGTCCTCGTCGATTCCGATCTCCTCGCCGAGCTCGCGGTGCAGCGCGTCGACGAGGCTCTCGCCGGAGTTGACCCCGCCGCCCGGGAGGAGCCAATACTCCTTCCCCGGCTTCTCGTGACGGCAGAGGAGCACGCGGTCGTGCCAGCGCAGGATCGCCGACACGCGGATCCGCGGCTCCGCCCCCATCAGGCGGACGACCCGAAACCGCGCACCCCGCGCTCGCTCGCCGGCAGCTCGTCGACCTCGAGGAGATCGACCTCCGGAACCGGCAGCACGACGAGCTGCGCGATCCGCGTCCCGGGCTCGACGACGAACCCATGCTCGCGATCGGTGTTCAGCAGGATGACCACGAGCTCGCCGCGGTAGCCCGAGTCGACGAGGCCGGGCGTGTTCACGATCGTCAGGCCGTTTCGCGCCGCGAGACCCGACCGCGGCTGGACGAAGCCCGCATAGCCCTCGGGGATTGCCACCGCGAGGCCGGTCGGAACCGCCGCACGCGCGCCCGGAGCGAGCTCGACCCGCTCGCAGGCGGCGAGGTCGAAGCCCGCGTCCCCCGCGTACGCGCGCGCGGGAAGCGCCGCGTCCGGGCGCAGGCGCCGCACGGGAAGCTCGATCACCCGCGGGAGCGCGCGCGCTCGGCGTGCGCCTCGGCGACGAGGTAGGGCGCGAAGCGGCGCAGCTCGCGGCGCGGCAGCCGCGCCCGCACGTAGACCCCCTCCTCCCCGTCCTCGCGCTCGTCGATCGGCGCTCCGAGCGCGTAGAGCTCGGCGAGCTTGCCGCCCTCGGAGTGCGGCAGCAGCAGCCGGACCGGCTCGAAGCGGTCACCGAAGCGCGCCGCAAGCCTCGCCCGCAGCGCGTCGAGCCCCTCTCCGGTGAGCGCGGAGACCTGAAGCGCACCCGGGAAGCGGTTGGCAAGCCGCCTTCGCGCCAGCGGGTCGACGGCGTCCATCTTGTTCACGACGAGCTCGATCGGCAGCTCGCCCGCTCCGATCTCGCGCAGGACGGCGTCGACCGCCTGCACCATCTCCTCGAGCCGCGACTCGGGCACGGAGCCGTCGACGACGTGCAGGACGACGTCGGCGACGAGCGTCTCCTCGAGCGTCGCGGCAAACCCCTCGACGAGCTGGTGCGGCAGACGGCGGATGAAGCCGACCGTGTCGGTCACGAGGTAGCGCCGCCCGTCGTGCTCGAATCCGCGCGTGGTCGGGTCGAGGGTCTCGAACAGGCGGTCGTGG
>VAXK01000089.1 GCA_005885565.1 Actinomycetota bacterium | reverse complement strand
GGGTGCGATCGGCGCCTGGAGCGACGTCCATCGTGCGCCGACGGGAGACGCGCGCGGCTCGAGCGCCAACGCGCTGACCGGCGAGTTCCTCGGCGACTACGACTACGCGTTCGCGACGAACGACTTCGTCGTCGCCGTGTGGAACGACGCGCGGAACGCCGCCGACTGTCCGGCGATCGACGCGTACCGACAGGACGTCGTGAACGGTACGGCGGCGGGGACGTCGACCGATCCGACCCGCCCGGCGCCGAACAACGACTGCCCCGCGACGTTCGGGAACACGGACATCTTCGGCGGCTCGTACGCCGACCCGACGCCGTAACAGGACGTGCAGGGGGCGCTTCGGCGCCCCCTGCGACATATCGAATCCTCTTGTACCCTGCCCGCGACCGAAGCAGAATGGGGTCTGCAAGCTCCTAGGAGGGGGAGAGATCTGTGAGAAAGCTTCTTACTGTGGCCGCTCTCGCGTGCCTTGCCGTGTTCTTCGCGGTGGGCGGCGCGGGGGCGTCGACACCAGGGGCGGACGTTCGGCTCACGAACGACTGCCATCCGGACGGGGGCTGCGGCGCCGGTTACGTCAGCGCCTACACGCTCGCGACCGGCATCCCGTACACCGACGCGACGCTCGACGAGTGCACGATCTCGCACGGGCGCCAGAACGAGCCTGCGGTGCAGGTCGACCCGCGGAACACGAGCCTCCTGCTCGGCAGCTCGAACGACTACTGCGCCGTGTACAACAAGGGCATCCCTGCGGGCGCCGTCGGGCCGATCTGGCTCGGGTACTACCGCTCGCTCGACGGAGGCTCGAGCTGGACGAGCTCGCTCGTCCCGGGCTACCCGGACGATTCGTCGCCGTACGCCGCGCTCTCGCAGGCACGGACGGCGACCGCCGGCGACCCGGTGATCGCGTGGGACGCCCACGGACGGGCGTTCTTCGGCTCCGAGAGCTCGGGCGACCCGGCGGGAACCGCGAAGACGTTCGGCGACGTGTTCGTCGCGCGCTTCCGGAACCCGGACGGTCCCGACGCGACCGACACGACGAAGGACGGGCTCGAGTACTACGGCACGACCGTCGTCGCGCACGGCTCCTCGGCGCCGAACCTGCTCGGCGTCTTCCACGACAAGACGGCGATCGAGGCCGACCGCACGGGCGGCTCGTGCGACGGCAACGTCTACTTCTCGTGGTCACGGTTCAACGGCAGCGGTGCGAACGAGATCTACTTCGTCCGCTCGACCGACCACGGCGTAACGTTCACCCAGCCGATGAGGCTCGAGTCGTCGCTGAAGAGCCTCCAGTTCCCGGACATCTCGGTGACGCACAACGGCCACGTCTACGTGACGTTTCGGACGTTCTCGTCCGTCGGCCCCTCGACCGACGCGATCTACGTCGTCAAGTCGACCGACTGCGGCAAGACGTTCTCGCCTGCGCAGCAGATCACGACGTTCATTCCGAACGACGCGCAGGACCAGTCGTCGCCTCAGCCCGTTCCGACCCAGGCGGTCAGCGACGATCCGGCCTCCAGCGAGGGAACGGATGCGCACTCCGACCGATCTCGCGACTGCGGTGACTTCGCAGATGCGTGCACCTCGGGCTACACGTTCTTCCGCCGCGACACGCAGGTGCGCTCGACGGCCGACCAGTTCGACGCGTCGCACGAGTGGATCTACATGGTCTACGACGCGACGAAGCCGGGCACGGAGGCCCCGACGGGAACGACGTACGGCACGGACGGCCGTGGCGTCGGCGGTCAGGCCGGAACGTTCTTCGTCCGCTACGACGGGGCGTCCGGCACGCACACCGCGCCGGTCGTGATCGACGACCAGGCGACTGGTCACCAGGTGTTCCCGGACATCTCCGCCGACGGCGGTGTCCTGCACTCGATCTGGTGGGACAGCCGGAACGACCCGTGCTACAGCGTCACCCGGCCGATCGGCAACTGCGCCGACCGGACGACGGTGCCGTCGCTCGACGTCTACGGTGCGACGTCCACCAACGCGGGCACGACCTGGACGGGGAAGACGCGGATCACCGACGTCTCGACCAACCCGAACTACGAGCAGTTCGACAACCGCGCCGTGCCGTTCGCGGGCGACTACCTCTGGGTGACGTCGCTCGGGAGCTTCGCGTACACGGTCTGGACGGACTGGCGGAACACGGTTCAGGGGACGGATCCGCGTGAGGCGACGGAGGACGCAGACCAGACCACGTCCGACGTCCACCAGTGCCGGACCCTCAACACGGTCCAGACCAAGAAGGGACCGGTCAGCTTCTGGAGCGGCGATCTCTGCCCGCACGACGGCGGGATCGACCAGAACATCTACGGCGACCTCGCGCCGTAGCGCTCCACTGATCTGATCGTCGAAGGGCGGCCTCCGGGCCGCCCTTCCTCGTATGGGTGCGCCCGGACGAGGTATCGGCCTCGAGGCTGCGCCGGCCGATGCACGGAGGGCCTTGGAGAGGATCGCGAAGCGGCCGCTCGTGGCGCTCGGCGCCGCGGCACTTGCCCTGACGCTCGTCGCCCCGGGCGGCGCGCGGACCGACGGCGGCGGGCCGCAGCGCTACGTCGTCGTCTTCACCGGCGGGAGCGGCCTGCCCGCGAACGCGTCGAAGCTGGTCTCCGCCGCGGGCGGCACGGTGACGGCGACCCTGCCGCAGCTCGGCGCCGTTCGCGCCTCGTCCGCGCGCGGCGACTTCGCCGCGGCGGCTGCGTCGATCCCGCAGGTCGCCGGCGTCGGCGTGGACGCGGTGCGGCAGCTGATCCCGAGCGACGACGCGGGCGGAAGCGCGCCTCGGGCGGCGGCCGCGCCCTCGAGCGGCGGCGATCCGCTCTCCGGCCAGCAGTGGGACAAGGCCCGAATCGGCGCGACCGCCTCGGGCTCGTACGCGGTGCAGCGCGGGCGGCGCGACGTCGTCGTCGCAGTGCTCGACACCGGCGCAGACACGTCCCATCCGGACATCGCTCCCAACCTCGACCTCGCGCGCAGCCGCTCGTTCGTCCCCTCCGAGCTCGATCTCCAGGACCACAACGGACACGGCACCTGGTGCCTGAGCGCCGTCGCCGCGCCGCTGAACGGCGTCGGCATCGCGGGCGTCGCGCCGAACGTGACGACGCTCGCGCTCAAGGTGCTCGACCGGAACGGCGACGGGAGCTTCTCGGGCATCGCGCAGGCGCTCGTCTACGCGGCCGACCAGCACGCGAACGTGGCCTCGCTGAGCCTGGGCGCGTTCGTCGACCGGAAGGACAAGGTCGACTACGAGCTCATGCGCCGCGCGGTCGCCTACGCACGCGACGCCGGCGTCCTGCCGGTGGCCGCGGTCGGCAACGACGACCTCGACCTGAGCGACAAGCAGGTGATGGACTCGGTCGTCGAGCTGCCGGCCGACCTCCCCGGAGTGGTCGGCGTCGCGTCGACCGGGTCGCTCGACCGGAAGGCGTACTACTCGAACTACGGCACGCAGCAGGTCGACGTGGTCGCGCCCGGCGGCGACCGGCGCTTCCAGCCGCCCGGCGCGGGGATCCACGGCGGCGGCCGCGTCCTCGGGGCCTGGCCCGCGGAGGCGATCGGCTCGATCGACCCCTCGCTCCGCGAGCAGGACTGTGGCGCCGGCGGCTGCGCGGACTATGCGTGGGAGCAGGGGACGTCGATGGCCGTTCCCGACGTAGCGGGAGTCGCGGCCCTGGTCGTCTCCCAGCTCGGGCACCCACACATGCGGCCGGACGACGTCGAGAAGGTGCTCGAGCGCAGCGCGTCACCGCTCCCGTGCCCGGCCCCGCCGACGGTCACGTACGACGTCCCGCCCGGCATCCTGGCCTCGAACACAGCCACGTGCCGGGGCAACGCGAAGTCGAACGGCTTCTACGGCAGCGGCTTGGTAGACGCACTTCGGGCGGTGAGCGAATAGGCCGAAGGTCCTAGTGGAGGAACCCCTTTTGGAGGGATCGGCGGTCCCGCGGCGAACCCCGATACGTACCCCGAACCACCTCCCCCACCCCCTCCGCGAAACGCCCGCCCCTCCGGGCGTTTCGCGTATCTAGAGGCAGTTTCTCGCTATGCCCGCCGGGAGGCCCACAAAGAAAAGAACCGCCCGAAGCTCGAAAGCCTCGGGCGGCTCCTGAACCGAAAGAACCGCGCCCCCGCCGTGAAGGAGGGGGCTCGCGGGGGAACCAGGGGTTCCCCCGCGCTACTACATCATTCCGCCCATGTCGCCCATGCCGCCGGGCATTCCAGCCCCGGCGCCGGCCTTCTCGGGCGGCTCGGCGACGATCGCCTCGGTGGTGAGGATGTTCTTCGCGATCGACGCGGCGTTCTGCAGCGCCGAGCGCGTCACCATGGTCGGATCGATGATCCCGGCCTTGACGAGGTCCTCGACTTCGTTCGTGTTGACGTTCAGGCCCTGGCCGGTCTCGGCCTCACGGACCTGGTTCACGACGACGGAGCCCTCGAGCCCCGCGTTGTAGGCGAGCTGCCGAATCGGCTCCTCGAGCGCCCGGACGATGATCGCCGCACCGGTCCGCTCGTCGCCCTCGAGCTTGTCGAGCTTGATCGCGTCGACCGCGTTCAGGAGCGCGACGCCGCCACCCGGCACGATGCCCTCCTCGAGGGCGGCCCGGGTCGCCTGCAGCGCGTCCTCGACGCGGTGCTTCTTCTCCTTCATCTCGGTCTCGGTCGCAGCGCCGACCTTGACGACGGCGACGCCGCCGGCCAGCTTCGCGAGGCGCTCCTGGAGCTTCTCGCGGTCGAAGTCGGAGTCGGTGTTCTCGACCTCGGACTTCAGCTGCTTGATCCGGGCCTTGATCGCGTCGGAGTCGCCGGCGCCGTCGATGATCGTCGTCGTGTCCTTGTCGACGACGACGCGACGGGCCCGGCCGAGCTGCGAGAGCTTCGTGTTCTCGAGCTTGAGGCCCATCTCCTCGGTGATCACCTCGGCGCCCGTGAGGATCGCGATGTCCTCGAGCATCCGCTTGCGGCGGTCACCGAAGCCCGGCGCCTTGACCGCGACGGCAGTGAACGTGCCGCGCAGCTTGTTGACGACGATCGTCGCGAGCGACTCGCCCTCGACGTCCTCGGCGACGATGAGCAGCGGCCGGCCGGCCTGGATCACCTGCTCGAGCACGGGCAGCAGGTCCTTGACGGCCCCGATCTTCTGGTTCGCGACCAGGATGTACGGGTCCTCGAGGACGGCCTCCATGCGCTCGGGGTCGGTGATCATGTACGGCGACAGGTAGCCCTTGTCGAACTGCATGCCCTCGGTGAACTCGAGCTCGAGGCCGAACGTCTGGCCCTCCTCGACGTTCACGACGCCGTCCTTGCCGACCTTCTCGATCGCGTCGGAGATGACGTCGCCGATC
>VAXK01000069.1 GCA_005885565.1 Actinomycetota bacterium | reverse complement strand
CGACGACGCATTTCCGCGACGGCGAGATCCTCGCCCGCGTCTCCGGCGGCCTCGGCGAGCCGATGCTGGGCCTCTCCGCCGCGGACCTCGCGCCCGAAGAGCTGCTCGAGACCCGCGGCTGGTAGCTGACTTCATCGTCGCCGCCACATCCGGCCGGCGTGACCGTGCCGAGGCGCTGCTCGGTGAACAGCCCGAGATCGAACGCGACCGCTGGGCTGCGCTCGTCCTCGGCCGAGGGTGGGACGGGGGCCCGAACGAGGTCGGCGGCCCGCGGGAATGGCCGCCGCTCCACTACGTCAGCCACTCCTGCTTCGCGCCGATCGACCTCGCGCGGGAGCTGCTGCGCCGCGGCGCCGAACCGAACGCCTACTTCCCGAACGAGTACGGGCCGATGTCCGCGCTCTACGGCGCTGCGGGAGTCGTCCACGACGCGGAGCTGACGCGCGTCCTCCTCGAGGCCGGCGCCGATCCCAACGGCGAGCCGCACTTCGGCGACGCGCTCTACCACTCGGTGGAGGCGGAGAGCCCGGAGTGCCTGCGCATCTTGCTCTCACACGGCGCCGAGCCGCGCGGCTCGAACGCCCTCGCGCACGCGCTCGACTACGACCGCGCCGAGCACGTTCGGCTGCTCCTCGACGCCGGCGCCGCCCCGAACGAGGGCGCGCTCCTCGTCCACGCCGTCCGGCGCGGCTGCCGGCCGGAGACGTTGCGCCTCCTCGCCGAGCACGGCGCCGAGCTCGACCGCCGCGGCGGCGAGTGGTCGACGCCGCCGGAGCACTACAAGACCGCGTACCAGAACGCCGTCCTGCGCGGCCGCGACGACCTCGCCGCCGTGCTGGAGGAGCTCGGCGCCTCGACCGAGCTGACCGCCGAGGAGAGGATCGTCTCGGCGATCGCGCGCGGCGAGCGGCCGCAGGAGCCCTTCCCGGCCGAGCTCAGCCCGGACGCGCAGGAGGTGCTCGTCGCGGCCGCGCTCTTCGGACCGCTCGACCTCGTCCGCGACCTCGTGGGGCCGGACTTCTTCGCCCACGCCGGCGGCGGGCCGCCCGGCACGCTGCTCCACCATGCCGCCTGGGTGGGAAAGCCCGAGGTCGTGCGGCGGCTGCTCGAGCGCGGCGCCGATCCATTCGCGCGCTCCGGCGCCGAGTTCGACACGCCGCTCGCGTGGGCGGTGCTCGGCTCGCAGGCGTGGCGGGAGCCGGGGTGCGACTACGTCGCCGTCGCCGAGCTTCTGCTCGAGGCGGGCGCCGAGCTCGAGCCCCGCTTCGTCGAGGTGGCAGAAGGCCCGCTCGCCGCGTGGCTCGCTAGCGCCGCAGGCGCACCTGCACAAGGACGGCGGCGGCCTTCACGCCGTCGCGCCAGGTGATCTTCTTCCCCTCGGCGTAGGTGCGGCCGTAGTACGCGATCGGCAGCTGGTACACCCGCAGGCCGCGACGGCAGACCTCGCCTGTGAGCTCGGCCTCGATCGCGAAGTCGTCTTGCGTGAGGCGGAGCGACCGAAGTGTGTCGGTCCGGAACGCCTTGTACCCGGTCTCTATGTCCGTGATCGTCGTGTTGTAGAGCACGTTCGCCAGGAGGGAGAGGAAGCGGTTCCCGACGAGGTGCCAGAAGAGGTACGCGCGCTGGGGCCGGCCGCCGAGCAGCCGTGAGCCGAAGACGACGTCCGCGGCACCACGCTCGATCGGCTCGATCAGCGCCGGGACGTCCGCGGGGTCGTACTCCATGTCGGCGTCCTGGATGACGGCGATCTCGCCGTCGGCGTCCTCGATCGCGCTCCGGATCGCCGCGCCCTTGCCGCGATGAGGCTGCCGGAGGAGCACGACGTCGCCGTGCTCCTCGCGCCAGCTCTCGATCGCCTCGGCGGTCCCGTCGGTCGAGCCGTCGTCGACGGCGACGATCTGCGCGTCGAGCGGGAGCGCGCGGATCCGGTCGAGGACGTCGCGAATCGTCGCGACCTCGTTGTGGGCGGCGATCAGGAACGAGACCTTCATGCGTAGACGCGCCGGGCGAGAATGAGCGCGAGGCCGAGGGCCGCCGTTCCGAATGCGAGGCGGATGCCGCCCGGCAGACCGAAGGGGTCGACGAGGAACGGGACCACGAGCGTCACGAGCGCAGGCGCCGCCGCGAGAAGCCCGCCGCGCCGTACGAGCCGCGCGAGCGCCGGCAGGAGCGGCAGGAGCGAGTAGATCCAGGCGATCGGCAGCAGCGCGACGCCGACCCAGCCGACGCCGTCCCACGACAGCCGGTCGATCTCGCCGCGTTGCCGGACGCGTCGCACCGCACGCACGAAGACGGCGGCGACGAGCACGACCGCCACCGCGACGCCGGCGGCGCCGTAGTTGTGGTGCGCCGCCCAGAGGGGCGCGGAGTTCTCCCCCCGTTCCGCCTGCTCGCGCGACGCGGTCCGGAGGATCGTCACGTACCGCCCGATCACCCCGGCGTCGAGCAGGAGCAGTACGGCGACGGCGGCGCCCCAGACGATCGCGAAGCCGCGCAGCACCGACCAGCGCCGCAGGAGCAGGAACGGGAGCAACGAGAGGGCTGGCAAGAGCTTCGTCAGCGACGCGAGCGCGATCGCCGCTCCGGCGGACGCCGGGCGGTCGCGGAGCCGCCAGGCGAGCGCCAGCCCGAGCAGCCAGAGCGGCGTGAGCTGACCCATCGACCAGCCGCCCGGCGGCCAGACGAGCGTCAGCGGCGCGAGCGCGACCGCCGATCCGAGCGTGGCTCCGAGCGCCCAGTACGCCCCCGCGAGCGCAGCGAGCATCAGCACCATCCAGACGGCTGCGGCCGCCTTCCACGACAGGCACGCAACGGGCAGCACGAGCAGGAACGCCGTCGGCGGATGCGTCGAGCGGTGCCCTGCCGGCCACTCGAGGCCGACGCTCGCGTACGCACGCGTGAGGACGGGATACGCCTCGCGGCCGCGGGCCACGTCCCGGGCGCCGGCGTAGTCCTGGACGAGATCGACCGGCGGCCCGCTCCCGCGCAGCTGCGCGGCGGCCGTGCGGATGCCGCCCGCGCGGCCGGGCTTGTCCGGGTTCCTCGGTGCTGCGATCGTCAGCAGGATCCCGAGCTCGACGATCGCGACGACGAGCCAGACGGGACGCACGCGCGTCTAGGTCTCGCCTTCCCAGTAGTCCACGTTTCCGTCCTTCCGGTGGAGCATGAGGCTCTCCTTGCCGCCCGGCCAGACGCCGACCTTGTCGCTGTCCGGGTAGACGGCGACCGACGGCTCGTTCCTCGTCGAGACCATCAGGACGCGGACCGTCTCCTCCGTCCGGTTCGTGACCTTGTGCGCGCCGTCGGGTCCGGGCGGGAAGCAGACGACGTCGCCGGGGGCGAGCCGCTGCGTGCCGCGCGGGCGGCGGAGCGTGGGCCGCCCTTGGAGCACGATGAGCCACTCCTCGTCGCCGTACTCGAAGTGGTAGGGGCAGATGCTCTGCCCGGGCGGCAGCTCGTAGAGCGAGCCGCCGATCAGCCCGGCGCCGATCCGGTTGCCGAACCGAGCCATGCCGGTGTGGTAGCCCTCGGGATCGGACTTGTCCTTCGGGGCCTTGCCCGTGAAGACGTTGAACTTCGCCATGCGCGGAGTATCCCGAGGCCCCGAACTAGACTGCAAGCCGTGGCACCGCGCATCGGCGTCCTCGCCCTCCAGGGCAACTTCCGCGAGCACGCGGCGATGCTCCGCCGCCTCGGCGCCGAGGTGGTCGAGGTGCGGCTGCCGGAGCAGCTCGACGGCCTCGACGGCCTCGTCGTGCCGGGCGGCGAGTCGACGACGTTCATCCGCCTGATGCGCCTCTACGGGCTCGACGAGGCGCTGCGCTCGTTCGCGGGGGCCGTCTTCGGCACGTGCGCGGGGATGATCGTCCTCGACCGGAATCACCTCGACCTCGTCGACCTCGAGACGGCGCGGAACGCCTACGGCCGGCAGGTCGCGAGCTTCGAGGCCGACCTCGAGCTGGCCGGCGAGGACGAGGCGCTCCGCGGGGTGTTCATCCGCGCGCCGCGCGTGCTCGACGCCGGCCCGGAGGTCGAGGTGCTCGCCGAGCACGACGGCGACCCGGTTCTCGCCCGCCAGGGCCGGTTCCTCGTCGCGTCGTTCCACCCGGAGCTGACGGACGACACGCGCGTGCACGAGCGGTTCCTCGAGCTGGTGAAGGAGGAGCAGCGTGTCCGGGCATAGCAAATGGTCGTCGATCAAGCACAAGAAGGGCGCCGCCGACGCCAAGCGGGGCAAGCTCTTCTCGAAGCTCTCGCGCGCGATCATCGTCGCGGCGCGGGAGGGAGGCCCCGATCCGGCGGCGAACCTCGCGCTCGCGAACGCGGTCGAGAAGGCGCGCTCGTACTCGATGCCGAAGGAGAACATCGAGCGCGCGATCGCCCGCGGTTCGGGCACGGACAGCGACGCCCAGGCCTTCGAGACGGTCGTGTACGAGGGCTACGGCCCGAACGGGGTGGCGCTGATCGTCGAGGCCCTGACCGACAACCGCAACCGCACCGCCTCCGACGTCCGGCACGCCTTCGACAAGAACGACGGCAACCTCGGCGGCTCGGGCGCGGTCTCATGGCTCTTCGAGCGGCGCGGTGTCGTCCTCGTCGACGCGGACAAGGCCGACGAGGACGAGCTCACGCTGGCCGCGGCCGAAGGGGGTGCGGACGACGTGACGCGCGACGGCTCCACCTTCCAGGTCACGAGCGCGCCGGAAGCGCTCGTCTCGGTGCGAGAGGCGATCGAGGACGCGGGCATCGAGATCGAATCGGCCGAGCTGACGATGGTGCCGAAGACGACGATCGAGCTCGCCGACGAGAGCGCGGCGAAGAAGGTCCTGCGCCTCGTCGACGCCCTGGAGGAGAACGACGACGTCCAGGACGTCTACGCCAACTTCGACATTCCGGAGCAGGTGCTCGAAGCCGTCGCCTCCTGAGTCGAGGCCCATGAGGCACCGCTTGCGGTGCCGACGTCGGGACGCGCGGGTCTCCCGTGCGTCCGTCTGAAAATGACCGGTCGACACGCCGGTCTTCTCCCCGTGGCAGGAACGTCCGCGCACGTGCCTAACGTTTGGCCGTGAAGGTCGTCGGCATCGATCCGGGAACGGCTGCATGCGGGTACGGCATCGTCCACGAAAGCGGCGGCCGCCTCAGGGCGGTCGACCACGGCTGGTGGAGAACATCCGCGGGAGACCGTCCGGAGCTCCGCTTGAAGACGATCTTCGACGGCGTCGGCGAGCTCGTGCGCCGGCACGCGCCGGATGCCGTCGCGCTCGAGGAGTCGTTCGTCGGCGCCGACGCCCGTACCGCGCTCTCCGTCGGACAGGCGCGCGGCGCCGTGCTCGTCGCGTGCGCGGAGGCGGGCGTCGAGTGCACCGAGTACGCGCCTGCCCGCGTGAAGCAGGCGGTGTGCGGCTACGGCCGGGCGGAGAAGGACCAGGTGCAGCGGATGGTGAAGGCGATCCTCGGGCTCGACGCCCCGCCGACGCCGACCCACGCCGCCGACGCGCTCGCCGTCGCGATCTGCCACGCGCTCGCGCCGCCGCTCCTGCGCGCCGTCGGCTGAGCAGCGCTCCTCGGTTCTAGCCCGTCGTCGTCCCGGCCGTGGCGCCGCAGTTCTTCTGCGCCCACGCCGAGAGGTGTTGCTCGGCTGCGCGCAGCTTCGGGGTGCTGAAGGCCTTCGACGCTGCCTCGATCTGAGCGATCTGCGCTGCCGTCGGGACCTTGCCCGGTTTGAGGCCTGCCTTCAGCAACGCGTGCATGTACGTGTTGAACGCGCTCGCGAGCGTCTGGAAGTCGCCCCGCACCTCGGACGGCGCGGCGTTCACATACGCCTGGAAGAGCTTCGCTTCGTTGGAGATCCGCGTCTCGGCGTTCCCCGACGTCGTCTGGAGCGACTGGGCGAGCTTCGTACCCAGAGCCTCGAGCTGCGCGCAGTTCTTCGACGTCGCGAACTTCGGGGCCGCCGAGCTCGTCGTGGTCGAGCCGGCCGAGGTCGAACTCGACGGCGGCGACGCCGACTTCTTGCTCGATCCACCGCAGCCGGCGGCGATCACGACGCAGACCACAGCCGACACCGTCAGGAGCTTGAATCCCACCGCGAGGGCGAGTCTAGCTCGTACCCGTCCGACCGCGCCCGTAGCCTCGCGGCATGATCGCCTCCCTACGCGGGAAGCCCGTCGCGCGGACCCCGGAGGGGCTCGTCCTCGACGTGGGCGGCGTCGGCTATCTGATCCACGCGACCCCGCGTGCGCTCGCGCGCGCCGGCGGCGCCGCCGAGACCACGCTGCCGACCTATCTCGCGGTCCGGGAGGACGCGCTCCAGCTGTACGGGTTCGCCGACGCCGACGAGCGCGAGCTCTTCGTCCACCTCCTCGCGGTCAACGGAATCGGACCGAAGGTCGCGCTCGCGGTCGTCTCGGGCTCACCGGCGCCGGAGCTCCGGCGCGCGATCGCGCTCGGCGACGCCGCGCGTTTCCAGGCCATCCCGGGGATCGGCAAGAAGACCGCCGAGCGGATCGTCCTCGAGCTCAAGGAGCGGCTTGCCGACGAGGCCGTGCCGATCTCGGCCGCCGCCGGGACGCGACCGCACCTCGTCGCCCGCGCCGCGCTCGTCGAGCTCGGCTACAGCGTCGGCGAGGCCGAGCAGGCGCTCGCCGAGGTCGATCCCGACCTGCCGCCGGAGGAGCGCGTCCGGCAGGCGTTGCGAGCCGCGTGAGCGCGCCCGTGCAGTTCCTCGCTCCGGCCGCGCGGCCCGACGAGGAGGAGCTCGAGCAGAGCCTCCGCCCGCGCAGGCTGGACGACTTCGTCGGCCAGGAGCGGATCAAGGAGCAGCTCGCGGTGGCGCTCGAGGCGACGCGCGCGCGCGGCGAGGCGCTCGACCACGTCCTCCTCGTCGGCCCGCCCGGGCTCGGCAAGACGAGCCTCGCCTACATCGTCCGCGAGGAGCTCGGCGTCGGCATCCGCACCGTGGCCGGGCCGGCGCTCGAGCGCAAGGGCGACATCGCCGCGATCCTGACGGCGCTCGAGGCCCGCGACGTCCTCTTCGTCGACGAGATCCACCGGCTCAACCGGTCGGTCGAGGAGATCCTCTACCCGGCGCTCGAGGACTTCCGGCTCGACATCGTCGTCGGCCAGGGGCCGTCGGCCCGCACGCTCACGCTCGACCTGCCGCCGTTCACGCTCGTCGGCGCGACGACGCGCACCGGCCTCCTGACGACGCCGCTCCGCGACCGCTTCGGGATGACCTTCCGGCTCGGCTACTACGAGGTCGCCCAGCTCGCCCTGATCGTGCGCCGCTCGGCGGGCATCCTCGGCGTCCAAGTCGCGGACGAGGCGGCCGACGAGATCGCCGCCCGCGCCCGCGGCACCCCGCGCGTCGCGAACCGGATCCTGCGTCGCGTCCGCGACGTCGCCGAGGTGCGCCACCAGGGTGCGATCACGCTCGAGATCGCGCTCGAGGCGCTCGACCTCCACGAGGTCGACGCGATCGGCCTCGAGCGTGCCGACCGCGAGCTGCTCGAGGCGATCGCGGTCAAGTTCGGCGGCGGGCCGGTCGGGCTCTCCACACTCGCCGTCGCCCTCGGCGAGGAGCAGGAGACGATCGAGGACGTCTACGAGCCGTACCTCCTCCAGCTCGGCTTCATCCAGCGCACGCCGCGCGGCCGCGTCATCACCGACCTCGGCCGCGCTCACGTCGGCGCCCCGACCGCCGACGAATCGCTGTTCTAAAGCGGCATTTGCCGTCGCTTAGCCGTCCGTTAGCCGGTCCGGCTGATCTTCCGGTGCAGTCGAACGGAAGGGAGCGAGATCATGAAACGAATCGCATTGGCTCTGGCGCTCGTGATTGCGCCCGCGGCTGTTGCAAGCGCGGGCGCGACGACGTCCAGGCCTCTCGCCGGAAGCTGGCGACTGCTGCCGAAGGCGCCGATCGTGCCGAACGACGGCGGCGTCGCGAGCGTCTGGACGGGCAGGCAGATGGTCGTCTTCGGCCGCTCGAGCAAGACAGGCCCGGCCGGGGGCGCGTTCGACCGGGGCGCCGTCGCGGCGGCGTACGACCCGGCGAGGAACGCCTGGCGCCGGCTGAGCCCGCCGGGACCCACGAGCTCGTTCATGGACAACGACTCCGTCTGGACGGGCAAGGAAATGCTGGTCTGGGGCCAGGGCACCCGCCTCGGCTACAACCCGCGCACGAACCGCTGGCGGCGGCTGCCGAGCTCGCCGTTGCTCTCGATTCACGACGGCTACGGAATCGTCGTCTGGACCGGCCGCGAGATGATCGGGTGGGGCGGCGGCTGCTGCGGTGACGCCTTCTCCGACGGCGTCGCCTACAACCCGGCCACCAACAGGTGGCGGGCGCTCGCACCGACGCCGCTTGCCGGGGGGTACGCGCTCGGCGCGTGGACCGGCCGCGAGCTGATCCTCTTCGTCGGGAACCTCAACCCGGACACCGGCAAGCCGTGGCCGACCAGGCTCGCCCGCGCGGCGGCGTACAACCCGGCCACCGACAAGTGGCGCCGGATCGCGCCGCTCCCGGCCCCTCGGGGCGGGGCGAGCGCGGTTTGGGACGGGCACGAGATCCTCGTCGTCGGCGGCGCGTCGGGACGCGTCGCCGCGCGCACCGGGTTCGGATACAACCCAACCACGAACCGCTGGCGGCGTCTGCCTCCCATGGACTCGGGACGGATCGGCGCTGCGGCGGTTTGGACGGGAAGCCGCCTCCTCCTCTGGGGCGGGACGACCGGCCCCGGCTCGTCCGCGGTTCCCCGGCACGGGCTCGCCTACGACCCGCGCACGAACAGCTGGTCGCCGCTCCCCCAGGCGCCGCTTCCGGGACGCTTGCAGCCGACGGCCGTCTGGACCGGCCGCTCGATGATCACCTGGGGCGGCGGGACCAAGACCGACGGAGCCACTTTCACACCCGGAAGGCGGGCGTCGTGAGAGCGCTGCGGACGCTCGCGGCCGCAGCGGTCGCGACCGGTGTCCTCGCCGGGCCCGTGCTCGCCTGCGGAGGGGGCTGGATGGGCGTGAACCTCGTCGCGAAGCCCGGCACGAAGGCCGCGCTGCGCGCGGCGTACCTCACCGCGCATCCGGAGCTCACGCCGGGCCGCGTCGGCGGGCCTGTTCCGGGCCGCACGTACTACGGCAGCTACTCGGGGACGCGCTACGCGGTCGCGACTTTCGGCGCGTACCCGACGATCTTCCGGGCCGACCAGCACGGCCGCTGGCACGTCCGCCGCCAGACGCACGGCGGCATCTGCACGAACGTCGTGCCCATCGACCTGATCATGGCGTGGTCGCTCGAGCACTGGGGCGGCCGCTGCTTCGTGGAGCCTGCCCGATGATTCGGCCGGCCATCGTCGCCGCGGTAGCCCTCGGTCTCTCCGCGTCGAGCGGCGCGACGACGACGCCGAGCGGGTACCACGTCCTGCTGACGAGCAACCGCGACGGCCGGCCGCGCGGGTACAGCATGGTCGCCGACGGCTCGCGCCTGACGCCGCTCCTGCCGCGTGGGCGAACGCTCGTGCCGAGGGCGGTCTCACGCGACGGCAGCAGGATCGTCTACACGGAGCCCGACGGTGTCTACGAGTCCGCGATCTACGTCTCGCGCGCGGACGGGCGTGGCCTCCACCAGGTGGTGCCCAAGCCGGCCCGGAACGGCGTGCTCTCGCCGGACGGGAGGTTGCTCGCCTTCACGAAGAGGACGCCCGGGATCTGGATTATCGGCACCGACGGGCGGGGCGCGCGCCGCCTGACCCGGCGAAACGACGGCTCGCCCGCGTGGTCGCCGAACGGGAAGACGCTCGCCTTCGTCCATGCCGTCGGCGACTTCGCTGGCGTCCTCGTCGTCCGCCCGCTCCACGGTAGAGGGCGCGCGCTCGCCTGGGGGGAGTTCGACGGGCTCGAGTGGTCGCCGAACGGACGATGGATCGCGTACACGATCTCGAAGGACGACCCCTTGATCCACGACGAGCTCTGGGTCGTTCGGCCGAACGGCACGAGCCGGCACCGCGTCGCCCGCGACGTGAGCGATCTCGGAGGGTTCGCGTGGTCGCCCGACGGCAGAAGGCTCGCGTTCGCGGTCGGCTACGGGAACGAGGTCGCGGTCACCGGCCTGGACGGCCGCCGAAGGCGGCTGGCGTTCTCTCGCCTGGACGTCACGAATCTGACCTGGTTGCCGGACCGGCACCTCGTGCTGCAGAGCGGCTACGGCCAGCTCTGGATCGCCGGTCTCGACGGACACGGCCTCCGGCGCCTGACGCGTGAAGGCGCCAACGGACTCGTCGGGTGGACACGGCTCGCGCCCGTCCGGCCGACGGCGCCTCCGCTGCCGAAGACGGAGCGAGCCGTCGACCGGCACACACTTGCGCTGCGCGCCCGGGTAGCCTCCATGGCCGCCGACGGGACGCGGGTCGCGTTCGTCACCGGGCGCACGGCGACCGACTGCGCCCACGTCGCCGTCTGGACGCCCGCGGCCGGATCCGTCGCCCGGCCGCTCCCAGCCCCCTGCGGACCCGACCTCGACGTGCTGGGCTCCGTCGCGCTCGCCGGAACGCGGGTGGCGTGGAGCAGCGCGTCCTGCTGCGGGCACACCACGGACAGCGGCGTGGTCACCGCGAGGCTCTCGCAGCTCGACCCACCGTGGCGCCAGGTCGCCGAAGCGACCCTCAGCGACGATGTCGGCACCTTCGTAAGAGGTCCGGCCGGAGACGGCCGCCTGCTCGTCTTCACCATCCTGCTGAGCTGTGATTCCAACTCATCGCCGGGAGCGTTCGACGCCTGTCCGCCCGGCTACGAGGGGGGCGATGTCGCCTCCACGACGCTCTGGCGGCTCGGTGGCCGTGGCCCCTGTCCCAGCACTTACAGCTCGATCCACGGGTGTGTCGAGATCCTGAAGGCCGAGGGCAAGCTCGATGTGCTGGCAGTCGACGCCGGCCGCATCGTCGTCGGGACGAAGAGCGGCGTCGAGATCGTCACCGCCGGCGGCCGCGTGCTCCGCACCTTCGCCGTGACGGCGAAGGCGGCGGCGCTCTCCGGCACTCGGCTCGCGGTGGAGACCGCGGGCGGCGTCGAGATCTACGACACCGCCTCGGGGCGGCTCGTCGTCCAGCTCCCTGCGCTGAAGGGCCTCCAGGACCTCGAGGGCGACATCCTCGTCACCGCCTCGGGCAGCGCGGTGACCTTGCGGCGGCTCGGCGACGGCCGCACGACCACCTTCCACGCGACCGGGAAGGCCCGCGCGCAGCTCGAGCGGCCGGGCCTCTTCGTGGCCGGCGACCGCCGGATGACGTTCACGCGGATGCTGGAGATCCTGCGCCGACTCGGCGGCTAGAACTCGTCCGGCTTCCACACCCGCTGTCCGAACCGCTTCGCGAGCGAGTTGAAGGCGGCGAGGAACCGCCGCTTCAGCACGGTCGCGCGTGCATCCGCGGCGCGCAACTCGGCGGGCGGGTGGCCCCGCGGGCAGGTCGGATGCGCGCGCAGCCAGTCGCGGTAGACCCCGTCGACCGCGATCGAGGCGGCGATCGCCTTCTGGAGGAGGTCGGAGGCGCGCAAGGCTTCCCTGCCCGGCGGAACGTGGAGCGCGGCGAGCTGGTCGAGGAGGCTCTGCCGGTTGCGCTGGACGCGGTCGAGCCGGGCCTCCGTCGCCGCCGGCGAGAGCTTGCAGCTGAGCGCGCCGTTGATCGCGCTCTTCACGTCCTCGCGTCCCGAGCGCGACTGGGCGAGGAAGTTCTCGAGCTTGAACACGAACGACTGGAGCTCCGAGTTGCCGCCCGAGTGGAGGAGTGCCGCGGCGACCGCGGCGACGACGAGTGCGGCGGCAACGGCGACAACGAGGACGAGCCGGCGGCGCGGGCGCGAAGGCGGCTCGGCCCCTGGCTCGTGCGCAGGTGGCCGCGGTCGCCGCGGCGGCGCGCGCAGGGCGGTGTCCTGCCGGAGCACCGCCTGCTCGAGCTCGCGCAGCGCGTGCCCGGGCTCGATGCCGAGCTCGTTCACGAAGAGGTCGCGCGTGCGCCGGTAGAGGTCGAGCGCGTCCGCCTGGCGGCCGGCGCGGTAGAGCGCGAGCATCAGGAGCTCGCGCGGACGCTCGCGGAGCGGCTCGGCGGCGACGAGCTCCTCGAGCTCGGGAACGACGCGCGCCGCCTCGCCCGTGTCGAGCTCCGCCTGGAGCCGGTCCTCGACCGCGGCGAGCCGCTGGTCCTCGAGCCGCGCGGCCGCGAGCTCCGCGAAGGGCTCCGCGCGGAACTCGCGGAGCGCCGGCCCGCGCCAGAGCTCGAGCGCCTCGCGCAGGCCCTTCGCGGCCGCGCGCGCGTTCCCGGCCGAGAGCTGCTCGCGCGCCGCCGCGACGAGCGACTCGAAGCGCGCGACGTCGAGACGAGCCGTTCCGGCCCGAGGGCCTTCCGGAGCTGCGAGATGTAGACCTGGAGCGCCTTCGTCGCGCGCGCAGGCGCCTCCTCGCCCCACAGCTCGTCGACGAGCCGCTCCGTGGGGACGACCCGGTTTCGGTTCAGCAGGAGGAGCGCGAGGAGGGCGCGCGGCTTCTCCGCGGCGAGGCGGACCGGAGCGCCGTCGACGACGGCCTCGAGCGGCCCCAGGAGCCGAAACTCGTCCACCTCGCTTTCGATCTTAGGGCGCAGGTGCGACGTGCTCGCGCCGGATCTCGGCCGGCGAGGTGCAGCCGAGGAGTGAGAGCGCGAGGCGGATCTCGTCGCGAAGGAGCTCGAGCACGTGTCGCGCGCCCTCCTCGCCGCCCACGGCGAGTCCCCAGAGGACGGCGCGGCCCGCGAGCGTCGCACGGGCGCCGAGCGCGAGCGCCTTCGCGACGTCCGTCCCGCGCCGGATCCCGCCGTCGAGGTAGACCTCGACCCGGCCCTCGACCGCCTCCACCACCTCGGGGAGCGCGTCGAGGGTGCCGGGCACTCCGTCGAGCTGCCGGCCGCCGTGGTTCGAGACGGCGATCGCCGCGGCGCCGTGCTCGCAGGCGAGGCGGGCGTCCTCGGCCGTGAGGACGCCCTTGACGACGACCGGCAGGCCCGAGAGGTCGGTGAGCCGCTCGACATCCCGCCAGCTCACGGCCGGGCTGAAGAGGTCGAAGTGCTCGTGGAGCGAGAAGGGCTGGAGGCCGCCGCCGCGGGCCGTGTCGACGGCCGGGATGCGCACGTCGTCCGGGATCGCGAAGCCCGTGCGAAGCGGGCCTTCGCGCCGGCCCAGGTAGGGCGTGTCCGCGGTGAGGACGAGCGCCGAGTAGCCCGCGTCGGCCGCCTGCTGGACGAGGGCGCTCGTCAGGCCCCAGTCCTTGAAGACGTAGAGCTGGAACCAGCGTGGCGCTCCGGGCGCGGCGGCGGCCACGTCGGCCGGGGTCGCGGTCGCGATCGTCGACAGGCACATGACCGTGCCGGCCGAGGCCGCCGCACGGGCCGTCGCGGCCTCGCCGTCCGGATGGGCCACGCGCTGGAAGGCCACGGGCGCGACGAGCACCGGCAGCGCCACCTCCGTCCCGAGCACCGTTGTCTCCGTGCTCACGCGCGCGACGTCGCAAAGGATCCGCGGCCGCAGCTGCCAGCGGCCGTACGCTTCGACGTTCCAGCGCAGCGTGCGCTCGTCGTCGGCGCCACCCGCGAAGTAGCTCCAGGCGCCCGGCCCGAGCCGTTCCTCGGCCAGGCGCTCGTAGTCCCAGACGTTGAGCGGGGCCGTCAAGGCTGCGCGGGCGCGGCGGCCGGCAGGCGGGTGCGCAGCGCGAGCAGCCGCGGCGCGAGCAGGAGCGCGGCGACGTCGAAGCAGACGTAGCCGCTCGCGGCGCCGCTCGGTGGGTTCCCGTCCGGGATGCCGAGTCCCGGCAGCGCCTCGGTCCAGCGCCAGGTGCCGATCGCCGTGCCGTAGAGCTCGAGGATCGCGACGACGACGAACACGCCCGCGTAGGCGGCCCGGCTCTCGGAGCGCCAGAGGAAGAGGAGCAGGAGCGGGACGCCGAGCGCACCCGCCACGTCGAGGCGCGGCAGCACGGTCAGGCCGAGGAGCCCCCAGAGCGCGGCTCCGGCCGCGGCGGCGCCGACGAGCGCGCGAGCGTGCCGCCGGAGCGCCTGGCTCAGCGCGACGCCGCTCAGGTAGACCAGGCCGTGGCCCGGCGGGACGAAGAGCGGCAGGTTGTGCATCCGGTAGCGGTAGACGCCCCACAGGATCGACCCCGTCACCTCCGCGATCGTCGCCGCGCCGACGACGACGAGAACCTGGGCACGCCGCTCGGCCGGGATGAGCGCGCAGACGCCGGCGAGCGCGCCCCAGGTGACCGCGCCGAGGACGAGCTGACCGGGCAGCCGCACCTGCGTGTCGATCGCGAGCAGCGTTGTGAAGTAGGCGGGAACCGCCAGGGCGAGCCAGCGCGGAATCACCGGCGGAACTGCAGCTCGTGCCAGGAGGGAACCGGGGCGAGCTCGAGCAGGGCGCGGTCGCCTCGAGGGTCCTGGTAGCCGAAGTCGGCGTTGTCGTCGTCCCAGGTCACCTCGAGCAGCCCTTCCTTCACGCGGTGGTCCAGCCAGGCGCCGCGGAAGACGAGCTTGCGCAGCCAGTAGACGAGCGACTCGCCGTCGACGAGCGACAGGCGCTCCCAGTGGCGGACGAGGTAGCGGCCGAGCCCGCTCCGCGCCTCGTCGATCAGCCCGCGGTGGACGAGCTCGACCAGATCGGCGGTCTCGTCGTCGTCGAGCTCGTTGCTCTCGACGAGGCCGAGCTTCACGGCCGCGGCGGTGACGCGCTGCTCGAAGTCGAAGGCGTTGAAGGCGAACCGGTAGCCGAGGAACTCGATCTCGTAGTCCTCGCCCGAGGAGTAGTTCGTCTCCGGGATCATCCGCTTTCTGAGGATAACGCCCGGATATGGTGCCGCCCGTGAGCGTCCGAGTCGCCGCCGCGTCCTTCGCCGTCGGAGCGGTCGTCCTGCTCGTAGTCTGGCTCACGAATCTCTCGTTCGAGCGGGCGGCGCTGCTGGCGCCCGTGCTCGTCGTGGGTGTGGCCGCCGCGGCGGGCCTCCTCGTCCTGTGGGGACGGGTCGGCTGGGCGCATTTCCGCGAGAGCCGGCACCCGCGCGTGATCCTGGGTGCGGCCGCGGCGATCGTGGTCGTCGGGCTGGTGCTCACGCTGCTCGGTGTGAAGCTCCCGCGCGAATAGCCACGCTTCCGGCGCATACGCGTTACGCGCGTGGCGAAGCTCCGTCCGACGCCCTCCGTACGGTCGAAGGCGATGGAACAGGGCGCGTGGACGATCCGTCCGTGCCCGCACCGGGAGACGAGCTTGCTCGCCCGCGAGCTCGGTCTCAGCGAGATCACGGCAAGCGTTCTCGTCCGGCGCGGATACGGCGACCCCGAGGAGGCGCGGGCTTTCCTGGCCGGCGAGCAGCCGCTGCACGATCCGTTCGGCCTCGGGGACATGGCCGCCGCATGCGAGGCGATTCGGGGGGCGATCGCGGCCGGGAAGGCGATCTGCGTCCACGGGGACTACGACGCGGACGGGATCTGCGCGACCGCGCTTGCCGTCCTGACCCTGCGCGAGCTCGGCGCGGACGTGTCCTGGCACCTGCCGAGCCGCTTCGACGAGGGCTACGGCGTCTCCGGCGAGACGCTGACGCGGCTCGCCGGAGAAGGCTGTGGCCTCGTGGTGACGGTGGACTGCGGGATCACCGCGGTGGACGAGGTGGCTCAGGCGCGGGCGGTCGGCCTCGACGTCGTCGTGACCGACCACCACCAGCCGGGCGAGCGGCTGCCCGACTGTCCGCTCGTCGTCACGCGGCCCTCGGAGTACCCGTTCCCGGAGCTGTGCGGGACCGGCGTCGTCTTCAAGCTCGCGCAGGCGTTGCTCGGGCCGGAGTCGGAGGTGCTGCGCCGGCACCTCGACCTCGTGGCGCTGGCGACGGTGGCGGACGTCGTGCCGCTCGTCGGCGAGAACCGTTCCCTCGCGATCGCGGGCCTGCGGGCACTCGCGCGCACGCGAAAGCCTGGGCTGCGGGCGCTGATGAAGACGGCGCGCGTCGACCCGGCCGCGCTCGACGAGGCGTCGATCGGGTTCCGGCTCGCCCCCCGGATCAACGCCGCCGGCCGCCTCGGCCACCCGGCGACTGCGCTCGAGCTCCTGCTGACCGAGGACGCGGAGCGGGCGGGACGCCTCGCGGCGGAGCTCGAGACGCTGAACCGGGAGCGGCAGGCCGTCGAGGAACGGATCCTGCGCGAGGCGCTCGCACAGGTCGAGTCCTGGCCGGAGGCGCGGCGGGCCCGCCGCGGCTACGTGCTGGCGGACGAGGGCTGGCACGAGGGTGTGATCGGGATCGTCGCGTCGCGGCTCGTGGAGCGGTTCCACCGGCCGGTCGTGCTGGTGGCCGGCGGCGACGACCTCTGGAAGGGGTCGGGCCGGTCTGTCTCCGCGTTCGACCTCCACGGGGGCCTCGCTGAGTGCGCTGCGGAGCTCGAGCGCTTCGGCGGCCACCGCGCGGCGGCCGGGCTCTCGATCGAGCCGGAGCGGGTGGACGCCTTTGCGGAGGCGTTCGCCGCCCACGCCGACACCGTCCTGCCGGAGGAGGCCTTAAGCCCCGTGGTGCACGTCGACGCGGTGGTGCCACGCAGCCGGCGGCTCACCCTCGAGCTCTGCGCCGAGCTGCGCCGGCTGGCGCCGTTCGGGCTCGGGAATCCACCGGTGACCTTGCTGGCACCGGGGTCCGAGCTCGTCGAGCTCGCCGCGGTCGGCGAGGGCAAGCACCTCCGCTTCCGCGTGAGGCAGGAGACGGGTCAGGACGCAGGGAGCGCGATCGCCTTCCGGCTCGGGCCGCAGCTCGATCGCTACCGGCGCGTCGGCCGCTACGACGTCGTCTTCCGGCTTGAGGAGAACCACTGGAACGGCACTGTCGCGCCGCAGCTCGTCGTCCAGCGGCTGTTCGAGACACCGGAGGCGTATCCGGAGCTCCTCGCGCGGTTCGAGCGCTCCTGGCGCGCGCCGCCGCCCGAGCTGGCCCGCGTCCTGGAGGAGCTGGGCTTCGGCGACGGTGCCGACGGGCCGAAACGTCACCTCTTGGAGTCGGAAGCGTTCCGAAACCTTCTCGTGGAGCCGCCCCTGGCCGCCGCTGCGTAACAGTCAGAGCGCGATGGCGACGCGCGTCGTCTCCGAGAAGCCGTACGAGCTCGCCTACGAGGCCGCGATCCGCGCGATCGAGGACCAGGCGGCCGTCGTCGAAAGCCTGCGCTCTCGCGCCGGTACGATCTTTGCGGCGACGGCGCTCGTGACGTCGTTCTTCGGTGGCCAGGCCCTCTCGCACGCCGGAAGATCGCCGGTGCACCTCCTCTCGTACACGACGTGCGCGATCGGCTCGTTCGTCGCTGTCTCCTCGCTCACCTTGACGATGCTGCTTCCGTTCACGCTGCGGTTCAGCCTGAGCGCGGCAGCGATCTTGAAGTTCGTCGACGGTGATGCGGAGGACGATCGTGTCACACCGGCCGAAGCGCTTCGTGAGGTCGCGCTCCAGTACGAGTCGATGTACGAGTCGAATGCCGGGCAGATCCGTATGCTCGTCGCCTGCTTCCGGCTGGCTATCGTGTGCCTGATTGGAGAGGTGGGATTTTGGCTCAGCGTTCTCGCGAGAGGAGAGCTGTGAAGAGAGAGGTCTCGGACATGCCGCTCCCGCGCCCGACGTGGCCTGACATGAGCAAGCCAGACGCTTGGAGCGGCCGCCGGGCCGGTCCTCGGCCGGAGCCCGTCAGGGTCAGGTTGGGCCGGCGGATTCGTCGGCTTCTTCGCTAGCGCGAAGCGCCGACCGAGAGGCGCACCACCCGGCGCTGGCGCCAGGGGCGCTCCGAGCCCGCCATCGAGTCGAGCGCGAGGAGCAGACGCGCGAGCTGGGCGGCCTTGCGCTCTTGGCGGCGATTCCGGAGCAAGGTCGTCACGGGTTCTGTATCGGCCCGCCGCCTCCTGCTCGCGATCCACGAAAAGGGGGAGGATTCGTGCTCGAAACCCCGGAGTACACTTGATTCATGGCCGTTCTCGAGGCTCACGGAGCGCATCAGAACCTCGTCGACGAGCTGCTTGAGGAGGTCGCGGCGTACAACCCGGAGGTCGACCGCGAGCTCCTGAGCCGCGCGTTTCGCTTCGCCGCCACGGCGCACGAAGGGCAGCAGCGGCGCTCCGGCGAGGCGTTCATCCACCACCCCTGGGGGGTGGCGAAGATCTGCGCCCAGCTCCGCCTCGACGAGCAGACCCTCGTCGCCGCGCTCCTGCACGACGTCGTCGAGGACACCGACACTGAGCTCGACGAGGTGCGCGCGGAGTTCGGCGACGAGGTCGCGCGGCTCGTCGACGGCGTCACGAAGCTGACGCGCGTCCAGTTCCAGAGCCGCGAGCAGGCCGAGGCCGAGAACTACCGCAAGATGATCGTGGCGATGGCCGAGGACGAGCGGGTCATCCTGATCAAGCTCGCCGACCGCCTCCACAACCTGCGCCAGATCGAGTACCTCGGCAAGCAGAAGCAGCTCCAGAAGGCGCGCGCGCCGCTCGCCCACCGCCTCGGCATCCACGCCCTCAAGTGGGAGCTCGAGGACCTCGCCTTCGCGACGCTGCACCCGCGCAAGTACGAGGAGATCAAGACGATGGTCGCGGAGCGGCGCGCCGACCGCCAGGAGCACGTGCGCGAGGCCGGCGCCGTCCTGCAGGCCGAGCTCGACAAGGTCGACATCCCGGTCGACATCTCGGGTCGCGCGAAGCACTTCTACTCCATCTACGACAAGATGGCCAAGCGCGGCCGCGAGTTCAACGAGATCTACGACCTGACCGCGATGCGGGTCGTGATCGAGCGCTCGGGCGAGGAGGGGACACGCGACTGCTACGGCGCGCTCGGGCTCATCCACTCGCTCTGGAAGCCGATGCCGGGGCGGTTCAAGGACTACATCGCGATGCCGAAGTTCAACGGCTACCGCTCGCTGCACACGACCGTGATCGGGCCGGAGGGGCGGCCGCTCGAGATCCAGGTCCGGACGCGCGCGATGCACGAGATCGCCGAGCTCGGGATCGCGGCGCACTGGCTCTACAAGGGCGGCGGCGGCCGACGCCGTGACCCCGACTGGGCGGCGTGGGTGAAGCAGCTGATGGACACCACCGCGCAGGCGGACGAGGCCGACCCGCGCGAGTTCATGAAGTCCTTCCGGATGGACGTCTTCGGCGAGGAGGTCTACGTCTTCACGCCGAAGGGCGAGGTGAAGTCGCTCCCGGCCGGGGCGACGCCGATCGACTTCGCCTACGCGGTGCACACCGACGTCGGCCACCGCACCGTCGGCGCCAAGGTGAACGGCCGCATCGTGCCGCTCCACTACCGCATCCGGAGCGGCGACATCGTCGAGATCCTGACCTCGAAGTCGGGCCGGGGACCGTCGCGCGACTGGCTCTCGCTCGCCGCGTCGTCGCGGGCGCGCAACAAGATCCGCCAGTGGTTCTCCCGCGAGACGCGCGAGGAGACCGAGCACAAAGGCCGCGACGCGCTCGAGCAGGCGCTGAAGGCGCAGAAGCTCCCGTACAAGAAGCTCGCCGGCTCGGCCGTGCTCGCGCAGGTGATCCGCGAGACCGGCTTCAAGAAGGCCGAGGACTTCTACCTCGCGCTCGGCTCCGGGAAACTGACCGCGAACGGGATCGTGAAGAAGGTCCTCCAGCGGCTGAAGACCGACCAGGTCGCGCAGGAGGAAGCCGTCCCGCTCAAGCCGAAGGAGCGGAGCACGGTCACGAGCGAGAGCGTCGGCATCAACGTCGTCGGCGCCGACGGCGTCCTGGTCCGCGTCGCGAAGTGCTGCACGCCGGTGCCGGGCGACGCGATCGTCGGCTACATCTCGCTCGGCAAGGGGATCACCGTCCACCGCAAGGACTGCCCGAACGTGCGCACGCTGATGCGGACCCCGGAGCGCTTCACGCCGGTCGAGTGGGACGGCGGCGCGACGAAGAGCTTCCGCGTGCAGATCGCCGTCGACTCGTGGGACCGCCCGCGCCTGCTCGAGGACGTCGCCCGAACATTCGCCGAGCACGGGGCGAACATCGTCTCCTACGGCGGCGTGGTCGACGACCAGCTCGCGAAGAACTGGTACACGGCCGAGGTCGGCGACGTGAACGCGCTGCGCTCCCTGCTCAACGCGCTCCGCAACATCGACGCCGTCTTCGACGCGTACAGAGTCACTCCGTCGTAGTCCCTCGTTCGAGGGATAGCGGGATGCCGGTCCCGGGCCGATAACGACGGGTTCAGCCGCTTCCGACGCGGCTTTCCGGAGCACGTCCCTCGAACGAGGGATCATCCCTCGAAAGGGTGGGTTAGCTCGGACGAGGGATGGCGCTCGGCGGCAATCCGACTACAACGAGAGCGGGGGGAGGGGATGCAGCGGCCGCGTCGCCCGCCCGGCGAGGACCCGGGCGGGCACGCGGCTGCCTACGCGTCCTTCAGCGCGAGCGGAGCGCCGCGAGCGGCAGCACCGCCATCGCGCCCGCGAGGAGCAGGTAGGCGACGCGGGCGCCGGTCGCTCCGTCCCGGAGGTCGTCGCGATGGAGCAGCGGGACGAGCGCGAGCAGCACGCCCGTGGGCGGGATCGAGAGCAGGAGCGCGCGGGCGCGCAGGCGGTCGCCGTCCCAGACTGTCCACACGTGCCCGAGGCCGAGGCAGCCGAGCCACACGCCGAGGATGCGCGCGACGAGCGGCGTGATCGCGAAGGGCCACAGGCGCGTCGCGTAGGAGAGCTCGAAGAGGAGGCCGATGCCGGCGGCGAGGAGGAGCGCCGCGAGGACGGCGACGGCGGCGCGCCCGCCGAGGGTGAACGGCGTCTCCACAGGCAGGCGGCCACCGTGCCTGCGCTCCTCGACCACGAAGGTGGCCGGCACGAGCACGAAGAGGATCGAGTACATGAGCAGCCAGTACGCGAGCTCGTACCAGGGGTGGGCGCGGAACGGCTTCAGCGTGACGAGGGTCACGATCGTCGCGGCCACCGCGAACGGCGCGACGACCACGAAGGTGACGCGCTGCCGAGGCCATGTCCGGGCCGCGTAGCCGAGGAGGCCGAGCAGGCAGGCGCTGCCGTACATCACGCCGAGCGCGCGCGCGTTCGCGGCGGGCTTCACCGTCCAGACGAACCAGTGGTCGGTCCGGTCCGGGATCGACATGAGGTTCACGAATGCGGGAAAGGCGTTCACGACGAGGATCGCCTGGACGACGGTGACGGCGCGGCTCCTCACGGTGCCCAGCCCTCGCCGCCGGTGTCCCAGCCGAGGAGGACGTGCGCGGAGACGAGCGTCGCGATCCGCTCGAGCAGCGCCTGGTCGAGGGGCCCGTCGGCGGCGAGCTCGCCCACGCGCTCGCCGCGGTAGGAGACCGGCACCGTGATTCGGCGCGTCTCGTCCGGCTCGCCCGCCGCCGGGCCGGGGACGAGCTCGTCGCCTTCGACGAACGAGATCCCGGCCCAGGAGCAGCCGCCGCGCTCGACGAGCGCTCGCACGACCGAGCGCAGGACGTCGTCCGCGTCGCCTCCTTGGTCCAGGATCCGGTCGACGGCGTCGACGACGGCGCTCATGCCTCGAGGTCGTCGCCCTCGAAGGCGCGGACGCGCTCGCGGTATCCGTCGGGGATCGGGACGGCGCGCCGCTCCTCGAGGTCGACGAGGACGAGCGTCTGCGTCGCCGTGACCATGAGCACGTCGTCGGGCACGCGGTAGGCGGCGCACTCGAAGGTCGCGCTCGTCCGGCCGAGCCGCGCGAGCCGGATGTAGATGTCGATCACGTCGTCGAAGACGGCGGGGGCGAGGTACTCGATCGCGCAGGCGCGCATGACGAACTCGTCGTCCCGCAACTCGGGCGGACGCAACAGGTCGAGCTGGCGCAGGTACTCGACGCGCGCGAGGTCGAAGTAGGGCAGATAGCGGCCGTAGTAGACGATCCCCTGCGCGTCGGTGTCCGAGAAGCCGACCCGCGTCCGCGCCGAGAACTTGAACGGCGGCTTCGACACGGGGCGATGCTAACGGGCGGGTTCGAGCCCGTAGAGGCGCGTGTAGCCGACGAGGTAGAGGCGGCGGCCGTCGGAGACGACCGGTGAGTACTTCCCGTCGGGGAACGTCCAGAGGAGGCGGCCGGTGCGGGCGTCGAGCGCGTACGTGCGCTCGGCGAGCGTCGAGAAGTAGACGATCCCGTCGAGGACGGTCGCCGAGCCCGAGATCGGCCCGTTCGCCTGGAAGCGCCAGCGGAGCGCGCCCGTCGCCGCGTCGAGGGCGTAGAAGGAGTGGTCGTAGGAGCCGGCGAGGACGAGGCGGCGCCAGACCGCGGGCGACGAGTAGACGTAGCCGCCGGTTCCGTACGACCAGCGCAGCTTCCCGCTCAGCGCGCCGAACGAGTACACCTTCCCGTCCGTCGAGCCGATGTAGACGCGGCCGTACGCGACCGCCGGCGTCGAGTAGAAGCTGCCCGCGCCGCCGAGCCGCGCCTGCCCCGACGCGCGCCAGGCGAGCCGGCCGGTGCGGGCGTCGAGGGCGTAGACGTGCCCGTCGTAGGAGCCGACGAAGACGCGGCCGCCGCCGAGGGCGAGCGAGCCCTTCACGGGCCCGCCGGTGCGGAAGGCCCAGCGCCGGCCGCCGGTTCGCGCGTCGATCGCGCGCACGGCGCCGGTCCAGTCGCCGACGAAGACGAGCCCGTCCGCGACGAGCGGGGAGGACTCGGACGGCCCGAGCGGCGCGCGCCAGCGGACGCGGCCGCTCGCGGCGTCGAACGCGTCGAGCTCGCCGCCGAGCGAGCTCGTGCGCGCGTCGCAGTTCCGCGAGCGGTTGAGGAACGTCTGGTACAGCACCCCCCGCGCGAGGGCGGGCGACGCCCACGCGCAGCGGCCCGAGTCGTGGCGCCAGATCGGCTTGCCGGTAGCGCCGTCGAGGGCGTAGAAGCGCCCGTCGAAGGTCGGCAGGTAAGGGCGGCCGTCCGCGACCGCGGGCGGGAACTCGAGCAGCACGCGGCCGCGGAACATCCAGATCCGGCGGAAGGGCGGCCGGAGGCGGACGCCGGGCGCGTAGCGGAGCCGGCGGTCGTCGAAGCCGTATGTCGGCCACGTCAGCGCTGCCAAGCGCGCGCGTCGCGGGCGGGGCTCCGGCACGTCGCCGGGGACGAACTCGACCGAGGCCGAGCCGTGCACGTCCGGCGGGTGCCGGCGCTCGTAGACCTGCCAAGCGGCGACCGCACCGCCGCCGAGGACGAGGACGAGCGCGGCGCCGACGATCGCGCGGCGGCGGCTCACGGGCGGCTGAGCTCGTTCCAGATGTTCGCGATCATCTCCGAGACCCCGGGCCACAGGGCCGACCCACCGAAGTTCATCACGCCGGCGGCGAACACCTTCGCGCCGCGCGGAGTCTCGTAGTAGGTCATCTCCGCCGACTTGCCCGGCCCGAACGCGTCCGGGATCCGGCACAGCACGCGGGTACCGCGCGGCGAGGCGGCCGTGCGCGCGTCGATCTCGATTCCGTAGCCGCCGAACGAGTCGCCGTCCGCGAAGCCCGTGCCGCGGAAGAGCCAGGGCGCGCGGCGGGCCCCGATGACGGTGTACGGCTTGTTCTTGTACGTGTCGTGGTTCCAGTCCACGTACTGGATGCCGACGAGGCTCGCCTCGGGCCGGCCGAGGTCGCGCCAGCGGCCCTCGCGGAAGATCCGGTCGCCGTGGCGGACGACGCGGTAGAAGAAGTTGTCCGCGGAGAGGAACGCGAGGTTGCCGCCGAGGTCGCGGTAGCGCTCGACCAGGTCGTACTCGTGCGTCGTCACGTACTCGTGGTGGCCGGAGAAGACGACCAGGTCGTACGCGCGCGCGAGGCGGTCGCCTCGGGCGACGGCGTCGAGGTCGTCGTCGGAGAGGAAGTCCGCCTGCTTGCCGTGGAGCGCGAGCCAGCGCATGAAGCCCCGGTCGTAGCCGTGGTAGTGCGGCGGCGTTCCGTCGCCCTCGAACGGCCGCGCGAGGAGGACGCTCGTCTTCGCCGGGCTCGCGTACCAGGTGTCGGCGGAGCCGTCGCCGTTGTCGTCCCGGAAGTTGTACGCCTGCCAGGTGTTGGTCGGCAGCACGATCGCGACGCGGTGCTCGCCGAGTCGGCGCGGCCGCAGCACGAAGGGGGCGTAGCCGCTCCGCCCGGACGCGGAGAGGCGCGCGTAGTAGAGACCGCTCGGCCAGTCGCCGAGCGGAAGGGTGAGGCGCGACGGCGCCGCCGCGTGCAGCGTGCCGCCGACCTGCCGTCCCTCCATCGGGCCCTCGCCGCCGTGGCCTGCCCGGTAGAGCTGGACGGTGAGGTCGCTCGCCCGGCCGAGCACGACGAGCCGGGCGGCTGCGCCGGGGGCGTAGCTCCGCCGGGCGAAGAACGCCTCCACGGGGGCGGCTGCCGGCCGCGCGGCCAGCGTGCGCTTGCCGTCGGCGGTCATCCGGTCCCAGACGTTCTGGAGGACGGTGGCGACCGTCGGCTCGCGGACGCTGCCGGCCAGGGTGAACGCGCCGGCGGCGAAGACCTTCGCGCCGGCCGGCGTCTCGTAGTAGGTCATCTGCGCGGTGAAGCCCGGCCCGAAGAGGTTCGGGATCTCCGCGAGCACCTGAGTGCCCTTCGGAGAGGCGGGCGAGGTCTTGTCGATCTCGATGCCGGCGTTCGAGAGCTCGCTGCCCGGCCCGAGCTTCGTATTGGCGAACACCCACGAGTCCGCCTTGCTCCGCCGGACGATCCACGCGCCGCGGTGCGTGCCGTTGTCGTTGCCGCGGTACTGGACGCCGATCAGCGCCGCCTCGGGCCGCCCCAGGTCGCGCCACTGCTTCGTCCGCTCGATCGTGCGGCCGTGCCTGACGACCTGCCAGAAGAAGTTGTTCGCGGACAGGAACATCAGGTGCCCGCCGAGGTTGCGGTAGCCCGTGACGACGTCGTACTCGCGGGTGGTCACGTACTCGTGGTGGCCCGGGAAGACGACCAGCTCATACGCGCGGGCGAGCGCGCGCCCGCTGCGTGCGGCCTCGAGGTCGGAGTCGGAGAGGACGTCGACGTCCTTCCCCGTCCGGGCGAGCCACTCGAGGAACGGGAGGTCGTAGTTGCGGAAGTTGTACGGGACGCCGCGGTTCAGGAAAGGTCGGCCGAGCCGCACGGTGTGGATGTTCCAGCTCGCGTACCAGCTGTCGCCCTGGCCGTCGCCGTTGTCGTCCCGGAGGTTGTAGGCCTGCCAGGTCAGCGTCGGGAGGACGATCGCGACGCGGTGCTCGCCGAGCCTGCGCGGGCGGACGACGAACGGCGCGAACCCGACGCGCCCGTCGGCGGCGGCGAGGCGTGCGAAGTAGAGGCCGGAGGGCCAGTCGCCGACCGGCACCTGCACGAGCCGGTGCCCGCGGGAGGCGCCGATCGAGCGCGAGCCGGTGACGGGCACGCCCTGCATCTCGTTCCGCCCGTGCGTCGACACGGTCTCGGGGCCGGCGTGGAAGAGCCGCATCGTGATCCCGCGTGCGCTGTTGAAGATCCGTAGCGTGGCGACGTTTCCGGGGCGGTAGCTCTCGCGGAGGAAGGCCGCCTCGACCGACGGGCTGAGCTCGGCCTTCGTCGGGACACGGCCCTCGAGGAGCTCCGGATCCACGTGCGGCATCGCCCGCATGCCCGGCAGGCCGAGGAGCGAGGCGGAGAGGAGGGCGAGGAGCAGGCGGCGTGCGGCGCCGCGGCGGTTGAGGTGGTGCGCTGTGGTAGCCATGCGCCCACCGTCAGCCGGAGCCCAAACCGGGCTCTCACGCCCCGCCAACGGGCCGCTAACGGCCCATGGTCAACGTCGGGGAACGGTGCTAGAACAAGCTCGTGAGCGTGAGCACGAGCGACCTCGAGTTCCGCATCCTCGGTCCGGTCGAGGTGCGGGCCGACGGGCAGCCGCTCCAGCTCGGCGGCCCGAAGCAGCGCGCCCTCCTGGCGCTCCTCCTCGTCGAGGCCGATCGCGCGGTCTCGACCGACCGGCTCGTCGACGCGCTCTGGGGAGAGCACCCGCCGAGGACCGCGCAGACGTCGCTCCAGAACTTCGTCTCGCAGCTGCGCAAGCTGCTCGGGCCGGACGTGCTCGTGACGAAGCCGCCGGGCTACCTGCTCCGCGCCCGGCCCGACCGGCTCGACGTCGACCGCGTCCGCGAGCTGGTCGACGCGGCGCGGGCGGCGGCGCCCGAGGACCGGGCCGCGAAGCTTCGCGAGGCGCTCGCGCTCTGGCGCGGGCCGCCGCTCGGCGAGTTTGCGTTCGAGCCGTTCGCCCAGCCCGAGATCGCCCGGCTGGAAGAGCTCCGGCTGGCGGTGCTCGAGGACCGCCTCGACGCCGACCTCGAGACCGGCCGGCAGGCCGAGGTGGTGGGCGAGCTCGAGGCGCTCGTCGAGGAGCACCCGCTCCGCGAGCGCTTTCGCGAGCAGCTGATGCTCGCCCTCTACCGGTCGGGGCGCCAGGCAGAGGCGCTCGAGGCGTTCCAGCAGGCCCGGCACGTGCTCGTCGACGAGCTCGGGATCGACCCGAGCCCGCGACTCCAGGAGCTCCACCGCGCGATCCTGCGCCAGGAGACCCGCCTCGAGCCCGCGCGGGCGGCGCCGGCGCAGGACCACTTCGAGGACGTGGCCGCGACGATCCTCTCGGGGCGCGTCGTGCCCGTGCTCGGGGCGGACGTGGCCGACCTGACGCTACGGCTCGCTCAGCGCTTCGGCTACCCCCGCGACGACGGGGCCGTGACGCTCCCGCGCGTCGCCCAGTACGTGGCGATCATGAAGGGCTCTGGGCCGCTCTACGACGAGTTGCACGAGCTCCTCGCCGTCGATCTGCCTCCGACGGCGGTGCACCGCTTCTTCGCCTCCCTGCCGCCGCTTCTCCGCGAGCACGGCCGCCCGCACCAGCTGCTCGTCACGACGAGCTACGACAACGCGCTCGAGCTTGCGTTCCACGATGCGGGCGAGGAGTTCGAGGTCGTCTCGTACCTCGCGGCCGGCCGCAATCGAGGCCGGTTCTGCCACATCGCGCCCGGCGGGGTCGGCGCGCTGATCGACCAGCCGAACACGTACGCGACCGAGCTCTCGCTCGAGCGGCGGACGGTCATCCTCAAGCTGCACGGCCAGGTCGAACGCACCCCCACGCGGGAGTGGGAGAGCTTCGTCGTCACCGAGGACGACTACATCGACTACCTGGCCCAGACGGACATCGCCGGCGCGGTGCCCGTCGCGCTGGCCGCGACGCTGCGCCGGAGCCACTTCCTCTTCCTCGGCTACACGATGGCGGATTGGAACCTGCGCGTGATCCTGCACCGGCTCTGGGGCAACGAGCCGCTGAGCTACCGCTCCTGGGCCGTGCAGCCGGAGCCGAAGCCGCTCGAGTGCGAGTTCTGGCGGCGGCGCGACGTCGACGTCGTCGAGCTCTCGTTCGCCGAGTACATCGAGACGCTCGGCCGCTACCTGGCCGCGCAGCCGGCGCGGGCGCCGCGATGAGCGCGGGGGCACAGAAGCTGGCGGGCCCGTTCAAGGGACTGGCGCCGTTCCAGGACACGGAGCTCGACGCGCTCCTCTTCTTCGGCCGCGAGCGGGAGCGCGAGATCGTGCTCGCGAACCTGATGGCCTCGCGCCTGACCGTCCTGTACGGAGCGAGCGGCGTGGGCAAGACCTCGCTGCTCCGGGCCGCGGTCGCCCACTCGCTCCGCGACGTTCCGGACTCGGCGGTCGTCGTCTTCTCGTCGTGGGCCGGCGACCCCGGCCGCGGCCTCCGGGAGGGAATCGAGGACGCGGTCGGCTTCGAGGGCGGCGGGACGCTCGTCGAGATCCTCGAGGCCGCTTCGGAGGCCGTCGGAGGGGACGTCTACGTGATCCTCGACCAGTTCGAGGAGTACTTCCTCTACGAGCGAAACGGCGCCGGCCCCGGCTTCGCGGGGGAGCTCGCGGCGGCGATCCGCGAGCCCGGCCTGCGGGCGAACTTCCTGCTCGGCCTGCGGGAGGACGCGCTCGCGAAGCTCGACGCGTTCAAGACCCGGATCCCGAACCTCTTCGGCAACTACCTCCGGCTCGACCATCTCGACCGGTCGGGCGGGCGCGAGGCGATCGTCCGCCCGCTCGAGCGCTACGGCGAGCTCGGCGGCGAGGCCGTGAGCGTCGAGCCCGCGCTCGTCGAGGCCGTCCTCGACCAGGTGCAGAGCGGCCGGGTCGACCACGGCGTGCACGGCCGCGGCGCGGTCGCGGGCACCGGTGACGCGGGCCGGATCGAGACGCCGTACCTCCAGCTCGTCATGCAGCGCCTCTGGGAGGAGGAGCGGGCGGCCGGCTCGACCACGCTTCGGCTCGCGACGCTCACGCGCCTCGGCGGCGCCGAGCGGATCGTCGCCGAGCACCTGGAGCGTGCGATGGCGACGCTTGCGCCGTCGGAGCGCGACGAGGCCTCGAGGGTGTTCAACCACCTCGTCACGCCGTCCGGCATGAAGATCGCGCACGGGCTCGGCGACCTGGCGAAGTACGCGGGGGCGCCGCCGCGTGAGGTCGAGGAGGTCGTCGAGCGGCTCGCGCAGGCACGGGTCCTCCGTCCCGTCGCGGCCCCGGACGAGCCGGACGCCGTTCGCTACGAGATCTTCCACGACGTCCTCGCCGACGCCGTCCTCGGCTGGCGCGTGCGGCACGAGTCGCAGCGCGAGCTCGAGCGCGAGCGCGCGGCCGCCCAGCGGCGCCACCGCCGACTGCTGCGCGTGATCGCGGTCGCGTTCGTGGCGCTCGCCGCGATGACGGCCGTCGCCGTCTACGCGCTCACGCAGCGGAGCGAGGCGCGCAAGCAAGCGTCCCACGCCCAGGTCGAGCGACGGGTCGCCGAGCAGCAGGCCGCGCTCGCGAGGAGCCAGAGCGCGCTCGCGAAGCGACAGCGGGCGTCGGCGCAGGCGGCGGCCCGCGCGGCGAAGACCGCCCGGCGCGAAGCCGTCCGTCAGGCGTCGCTGGCGAAGGCCCATCAGCGAGATGCCGTGCGGCAGGCCCAGGTCGCGCAGGAGCAGCGCAGGATCGCGAGCGACGAGGCTGCGAAGGAGGCCGCGGCCACGCAGAGCGCGCGGCAGTCGGCGGCTGTCGCCCGGGCGAGCCGGGCGCAGGCGCTCACGCAGCGGAGCCAGGCGCTCGCGGCGGCCGCGCAGGCGAGACGCGCGCGGGCGGCGGCGCTGGCGTCGGCGACGCTGGCGCAGAAGCGCGGCCGGTACGCCCGCGCGCAGCGGGCTCGCGCGCTCGCGCAGGCGCGGCGCGCCCGCGCGCGCGCGTTCGCGGAGGAAGCGCGCTCGCTGCTCCTCGTCCAGCCCGAGCGCAGCGTCCTGCTCGCGCGGAAGGCGGCGAAGCTCGAGCGGACGGCCCTGGTCGAGGACGTCCTCCGCTCGTCGCTCGCCGCCATGCGGGTGCGGAAGATCCTGCCCGGCGGGGGCGGCGGCGTCCAGAGCGCGTCGTTCAGCCGCGACGGCCGGCTCGTGCTGATCACGAGCGCCCGTGGCGGCGCGCGCGTCTTCCGCGCCGGAACCGGCAAGCTCGTCCGCACGCAGGACGGAAGCGCGACGGCCGCAGCCTTCGACCAGGACGGCAGCGTGCTCGCGACGGGCGACCGCGACGGTCGCGTCCGCCTCTGGCGTAGCGGGGACGGCCGGCTGCTCCACGAGCTCGGCCGGCACGGCGGGGAGGTCACGTCGGTGTCCTTCTCGCGGAGCGGCGACCGACTCGTCAGCGCGAGCGCCGACGGCACCGCGCGCGTCTGGCGCGTCGCGACCGGCCGGCTCGTGAGCACCCTGACCCACGACGGGCCGGTGAGCCAGGCCTCCTTCAGCCCCGACGGCGAGCTCGTCGTGACCGTGAGCCGGGACCAGCAGCAGCGCCTGAAGGCGCGGATCTACGACGCGAGCAGCGGGCGGCTCCTCCACGTGCTCGACGAGCTCGGCGTCGGCACGGCGAGGTTCAGCCCGGACGGGTCGCTGGTCGCCACCGGCAGCTCGAACCGGACGACCAAGCTGTGGCGCCCGCGAACGGGCGCGCTCGTCACGGCGCTGCCACAGCCCGACGGCCGCATCCTCGACGTCGCCTTCAGCCCGGACGGCAGCGATATCGCGACGGCGAGCCGCGGCGGATCGGTCGCGATCTGGGACGTCGCGACCGGCCGGCAGCTGCAGTTCCTCTCCGGAGCGACGAACTTCGTCCTGAGCGTCTCGTTCAGCCCCGACGGGCGCTTCGTCGTCGCCGGGAGCAGGGACAGGACGGCCCGGGTCTACCGCGTCAGCGACGGGCTGCCGGTGGCGGTCCTCGCCGGGCACGGCGACAGCGTCGCCGGCGCCGTGTTCAGCCGAGACGGGCGCTTCGTCCTCACGGCGAGCGACGACGGGACGGCTCGGATCTGGGATCCCGCCACGAACGACCCGCTCCAGGTGCTCGGACGGCACGAGGGACCGGTCTCGTCAGCGGCGTTCGGCCCGAACGGCCGGCTTGCGGTCTCTGCGAGCGACGACGGGACCGCGCGGATCTGGCGCGTGCAGGACCGGAAGGAGCTCCGCGTGCTGCGTCACGACGGGCCGGTGGCGCGCGCGTCGTTCAGCCGCGACGGGCGCCTCGTCCTCACGGCGAGCGAGGACGGCACCGCGCGCCTCTGGGACGCGGCGAGCGGGGCCCAGCTGCACGCTCTCCGACAGGGTTCAGCGGTCGCGGACGCGGAGCTCAGCCGCAACGGCCGTCTCGTGGTCACCGCGAGCGCGGACAAGACCGCGGGGATCTGGGACGTGAGCACCGGGAAGGAGCTGCACGCCCTCCAGCACGACCGCGCGGTCGCGGGCGCCGGCTTCTCGCCCGACGGCGCGCTCGTCGTCACC
>VAXK01000088.1 GCA_005885565.1 Actinomycetota bacterium | reverse complement strand
TCCTCGCCGCTTCGGACACGCCGCCACTGACCCTCTTCCTCGACGAGACGGGCTGGCAGGCGGCGATCCCGCCGGGCGAGCAGAGCGCGTACACCGGCCGCGAGAACTCGAAGACGGTGTCCGAGGCCATGCAGGCGCGTATCTACGGCGACCTCGTCCGCTTCGTCGAGTGTGACCCGTCCGTGACGGCGCTCGACCTCTTCCACCTCGTGGACGAGTCCGATCTCGACCGTTTCCAGAGCGGTCTCGTGCGGGCCGACGGGACGCACCGGCCCTCGTACGACGCCGTGAAGAGCGCGATCGCCGACAGCGGCGGGCTCTGCTCGGACGTCGAGGCGTCGTGGCGGCACTCGACGACCGTGGCGGGCGCCGTCGCCGCGGTCGGCGCCGCCCGCGGTCCCGGCCGCTTCGGGTTCGGCGTGAGCGTGAAGGAAGCGGCCGGCTTCCACGCGGGGATCTTCCGCGCGGCTGGGCGGCGCCTGTCGGAGAGCGACCGCGGCGCGATCGGCGCGGCGCTCGCCTCGAGCGGGCCGGCGCCCGGGCTCGTAGCCGTGCGTCCGGGTTCGTGCATGCGTACTGGCCCTCGGGCGTCGTGTTCCCGGCGCGCTCGCTCGCGCCCGGCTGGTACGTCTATGCCGTGCGCTTCGCCGCCTCGATGAATCGGTCGCGAACGGCGCTCCTCGTCGGGACGCCGTTCCGGGTCGGCTGACTGGCCCGCGTCGCGGTCATCGCCGACACGCACCTGCCGCGCGGCGGGCGGCGGCTGCCGGACGCGTGCGTCGCCGAGCTCGAGCGGGCCGACCTGATCGTCCACGCCGGCGACTTCGTGGCGCTCTCGGTGCTCGAGGCGCTGCGTTCGTTCGCGCCGGTCGAGGCCGTGTACGGGAACATGGACGAGCCTGCGCTGCGCGAGTCGCTTCCCAAGGAGCGGGTCGTGGAGGTTGCGGGAGCGCGGATCGGCGTCGTCCACATTCCCGGGCCGGCGGCGGGGCGAGAGGCTCGGCTCGCGGCGCGGTTCCCGGGGTGCGGCGCGGTCGTGTACGGGCACACGCACATCCCGCAGGTGGCACGCGTGGGTTCGGGAGGTGTCTGGATCCTGAACCCGGGGAGCCCGACGGAGCGTCGGCGTGGACCGGTCCATTCGATGCTCGTCCTCGAGGTGGGAGGCGGGGAGATTCGCCCGGAGCTCGTCACGCTCTCGTGATGTCTCGCGCTTGACGCGGCGAACATGCGTTCTGTAGAGTGGCGAACACGTGTTCGGGAAGCTCTCAGCTGTTCTGATCGCCGTGGCCGCCGCATGGGCGCTCGTCCCGCATGCGTCGAGCGGGGCCGGCCGCGAGCGTGTCTACGTCGTCCGCCCGACCGACACGCTGTGGTCGATCGCCGCCTCGCACTACGCAGGTGACCCACGCGCGGCGGTTTGGAAGCTGGAGGAGCGGAACGGACTCGGAAGCACGCTCCTCAGGCCAGGGGAGAGGCTCGTGCTCCCGCCGTAATCATCCTCCCTACATACCGCGCCCGGCGCCGCTTGCGGTGCCGGCTTTCAGGACGGGCGGGCTTGCCGGCCGTCCGTCTGAAACGACCGGTCGAGGCGTCGGAGCTGATCACATGCCTCTATAGGCATGGCCGGCCATGGCCTCGGGATCGAGCATGACGTTCACGATCGCCGGCTCGCCCGCCGCGAGGGCGCGCTCGAGCGCAGGCGCGAGCTCGTCCGGCCGCTCGACGTGCCCGGCGTGGCCGCCGAAGACCTCCGTCAGCCGGTGGTACGGCGTGGGCGCGAGGCGGGTCGCGACCTCCGCGTCGGCGCCGTAGATCCCGACCTGCGGGATGCGGATCTCGCCCCATGCCGCGTCGTTCCCGATCACGACGACGACCGGAAGGTCGAAGCGGGTCAGCGTGTCGAGCTCGAAGCCGTTCAATCCGAACGCGCCGTCACCCGCGACGACGACGACCTGCTTCGTGGGCGCCGCGGTCTTGACGCCGAGCGCGTACGGCGGCCCGATGCCGAGACAGCCGAACGGACCGGGATCGAGCCAGTGGCCGGGACGGTGGACGCGCAGGACGCGCGAGACCGCCGCCACGACGTCGCCGCCGTCGCCGATCACGACGGTGCCGGGATCGAGGACGCGGTCGAGCTCGGCGCCGAGCCGGTAGTGGTGGATCGGTGCGGCCTCCGACTCGATCTGCGTGCGGTGCTCGTCCCACCACGCCGTCTCGGCCTCGCGGAGGCGGGCGAGCCACGCCTCCCGGTCGGAACCGCCGTGCTTCACCGCGTCGGCGAGGATGCCCAGCACCGCCGCGCAGTCGCCGACGATCCCGGCGTCGGGCGCTCGGTTGCGCCCGATCTCGGTCGGATCGGCATGGACGTGGACGAGCTTCGCGTCCGGCGTGAAGCGGCCGAAGCCGAGGCGAAAGTCGAGCGGCGTTCCGATCACGCAGACGACGTCCGCCGCCTCGAGCGCGACCCCACGCGAGTGCTGGAAGAAAAGGTCGTGGTCGGGCGGCAGCGCGCCGCGTGCGGAGCCGCTCAGGAAGACGGGCAGCCGGGCGTTCTCGGCGAAGGAGGCGAGCTGCTTCCAGGCGCCGTCCCACCAAACCCCGCTGCCGGCGACGACGGCGGGCCGCTCGGCGTTCGTGAGCAGGTCGGCCGCCTTCATCAGCTCGCGCGGCTCGCCGAAGGCGCGGGCCGCCGTGCGGGAGGGGGCAACCTGGCCGGCCGGGGCCTCGGCGAAGAGGACGTCCATCGGCAGCTCGAGGTACGCCGGCCCGCGCGGCTGGGCGAGCGCGTTCCGGAAGGCGGCGGCCACGAGCTCCGGGATCCGCTCCGCGTCGGTGCAGAGCGCCGCCCACTTCGTGATCGGCCGCAGGAGCGAGAGCTGGTCGAGCTCCTGGAGCGCTCGCTGCTCCGCCTGCGCGAGCGGGCGAGCGCCGCCGAGCACGACGAGCGGCGTCTGCGCCACGAACGAATTCGCGACGGCGGTGATGGTGCCGGTGACGCCCGGCCCTGCGGTCGCGACGGCGACTCCGCAGGCCCGCCGCATCCGGCCCCATGCCTCGGCGGCGTGCGCGGCGGCCTGCTCGTGGCGGACGTCGACGATCCGCACTCCCTCGAGGCGGCAGCCCTCGTAGATCGGCATCACGTGCCCGCCCGAGAGCGTGAAGATCGTGTCGACGCCGTGCGCCGCGATCGCCCGCGCCGCCAGGCGCCCGCCTTGCAAACGCTCGGCCATCCGCCGAGCCTAACCCGCGACGGCCGCCGCGAGATCGCCGGCGGGTCGACCGGTCGTTTCAGACGGACGCGCGGATGAACCGCGCGTCCTGAGACGGCATCGCAAGCGACCGCCTTGTCAGCTCGCAGCTTGTTCGAGCCGCTCGCCCGTGCGCGGCAACGCGCCGCGACGAAGCACGCCGAAGAACGCGTCGACGACCTCGGGCGCGAACTGGGACCCCACGCCCGCGCCGAACCTCCTCGGCCGCCTCCTCCCAGCTCAGCGCGCGCTG
>VAXK01000269.1 GCA_005885565.1 Actinomycetota bacterium | reverse complement strand
CGTACGAGCTGATGATCGCCCCGCAGGGCGAGGAGACCGACGGCCTCCGCAGCGAGCTCCTCGCGCCGGCGCTCCACCTCGTGGCCGAGGCGGTCCGGCGGCTGCGCCGGTTGGAGGGCGCCCTGCCGTGGAACGCGTGGCTCCACAACGGCCGTCGCTGGCACATCGAGGTCGTACCGCGGCTGGCGATTCTGGCGGGGCTCGAGCTGGGAGCGGGGATCTACGTCAACTCGCTGCCGCCCGAGCAGGCGGCCGCAGCGTTGCGCGACGCCTAGTACATACGGTTTACGGAGCCGCCTGGGAGCGACTTTTCACGACCGCCGAAAAACCGTTCCTGCGCAAGCTGATCTCAAGAAGCTTGTTCGGCGTGTTGCTCGCTAGCCAACCCGACACCGCAGCCTCTTGCTCGTGACGAGGCTTCTCGATTACGCCCAATTCCCTCAGCAGGTCCATAACACCGATTAGGGGTGGCTTCTCGCCCGGAGCGAGTGATCTTCCATCATCGACGAACCTGCTCAGGTCGGACCTCGCATTCGACCAAGACGAACCCGGCGTCGCGCCGGACCCGTGTGACGAGTATAGGAACCAGGTGGGGCAGGAGAAGCTCCATCTGACGGCGATGACGTGGGTCGCCTACGCCAGCGAGCCACGCCGCCGGGCTTCCGCGAGGCAGTGAGATCCGGAGAAGCGCACCGGTCCCACGCTCGGCGAACTCGGCTTCCACGACGCGTCGGCTCAACGATGTCGAGCTGAAGCCAAGCTGTACAAGTTCCTGCCCGACCAAAGTTTCGCCCGCTTCTAGCCGTACACCGCCCGACCACCGGCGGAAGTCTCGCACCCCCCTGAATACCGTAAGACGGCACGGAGTTCGACCTCGATTGATTGCCGCCTCGAGTGCTTCGCGCGTCGAGACGACGAAGTTGCTCTCCTCCACAGACAGTTCCTGGAGATCGAGTTGACCCCGAAGTGCCTTGTTCACAAGCTCGTAGCGTCGATCCGTGGCCTGATACGCCCATGCCGCACGAAGCTCGTCTGACTGCCTCCTCACCGACCGCGCCCACCTCCAGTAGGTGACGCCGAGGAGAAGACGCTTGAGTAACAGCATCGGAGCGTTTTGTACAAGCAACACCGGACGTTGCCGCACCCGCGCGCTGCGAAATCAACCGAATCATGCAGCCTCCCGCCTGTGAGTCTGCTCCAACTGGTCGATCCGCAGAACGGCGTCGGCGAGCGCCCGCTCAAGGAGGGCTACCCGACTCACCAATCCGGCGGTGGTCTCTTCGACCTCGTGGAGAAGTTCGATGCGCTTCGAGGTCGGCGCAACGCGAGATTGCTCGTGTACGCGCAGAGCGTCGCGCAACCGAATGGCGAATGCGCGACCATCACGGTGGGCAGGAAGCTCACCGGCAGCAATCCAGCGCCGCACGGTCCGCTCGGCCACGCCGAGTCGCACAGCCACCTCAGGCATTAAACTGCACGCACTATAATTCCTACCCCGGCTGATGCCGTGGGCCCCGATGTCGACACGCGGATCTCGTCGCCTGGTGCTCGACGCTGCACTTCTCCAGCGTGCTCGGGAGGCTGCGGGTCTCTCGCAGCAACAAGCCGCGACAGCAGCTCGAATGAGTTTGCGCCAGTACGGGAAATACGAACGAGCGGAAGGGAGCCCGAACCCTCGACTTGCGACACTGGGACAGGTCGCAGATGCCGTGTCAGCGGATCCAGGCGAACTCCTCACATGGAGTTCGGATGGTTCGGCATGAGAGCGGCTCTGCACGCCGCCACAGTAGAGGCCGCCACCGTGCACCGTCTGTGGCGGTTGTGCGCCGGGTTCGAAACAGCGCGGGACCAGCGCGCCCGCCAGCCGTCTACGACCTCGCGGTCGCCTGAACCTCCCGGAAGCGCCGGGCGGCGTCGATGGCGGCGCCGAGGTTGAGGCCCTTGTCCTTCGCCTGCTTGATGAGCATGACGGTCTCGAGCGCGCCGATGTCGTAGATCCGCTGCTTCTTGCCCTTGGTCGGGATCTGTGCCTTGTTCGTCCAGTAGTCGAGCTGCATCTTCGAGATGCCGGCGATCTGGCAGACCTGTCCGAGGTAGAGCTCGATCTTCTCCAGGTGCTCGGCGAGATCGATCGGCTCGAGGAGATCTACCTGCGTGCTCGGCGCCATGGCGTCACCTTTTCTTGAACGGACACGGACCCTTCCCGAAAAGCATAGACGGGTCGAGCGGCCTAGAAAAGGCTTTCCTACCGAAATCTCAGTCTTCGGGCGGTCCGGGCGCGGATTCCTCCGGCTCGTCCTTGTCCTCGTCGACGACCGGAGCGAGCGCCGAGACGTGCTCGTCGTCACCGCGCAGCTTCATCACGCTGACGCCCTGCGTCGCCCGGCTGGTACGCCGGATGTCGTCGACGGGCATCCGGATGACCGTGCCTGCCGTCGAGATCAGCATGATCTGGTAGCCGTCGCGAACCACACGGGCGCCGACGAGTTGGCCGCGCTCCTCGATCAGCCGCACGGTCTTGACGCCGAGGCCTCCTCGGCCGGTCCGACGGTAGTCGTCGATCCGTGTGCGTTTCCCGTAGCCGTTCTCGGTGACCACGAGCAGGTCGGCGTCGTTCTCGGCGATGTTGATCGCGATTACCTCGTCCCCCGGGCGAAGCTTCATCCCGCGGACGCCTGCGGTATCGCGACCCATCGGACGGGCGTCGCTCTCGTGAAACCGCACCGCCTGCCCCTTGCGCGAGACCATCATCACGTCGTCGTTGCCGCTCGAATGACGGACGCCGACGAGCTCGTCGCCGTCACGCATCTTGATCGCGATGATCCCGTCGGCCTTCAGCGGCGTGTTGTACGCGGCGAGCTCCGTCTTCTTGACCACACCCTTCTTCGTCCCGAAAACCAGGTACTTCGCCTCGGAGAAGTCGCGGGTCTGGACGACGGCCCGCACCTGCTCGTCCTGTCGGAACGGGAGCAGGTTGACGATCGCGCGTCCCTTCGACTGCCGCGACCCGAGCGGGAGCTCGTGCACCTTGAGCCGATAGACCTTCCCGACGTTCGTGAAGAAGAGGATGTAGTCGTGGGTCGAGGCGACGAAGAGGTGCTCGATGTAGTCCTCGTCCTTCAGGTCCATGCCCATGACGCCGATGCCGCCGCGGCGCTGCTCGCGGTACGAGGTGACGGGTAGGCGCTTGATGTAGCCCGAGCGCGTGATCGCGATCACCATGTCTTCCTCCGCGATCATGTCTTCGAGCTCGAGCTCCTCCTCGGCGGCGACGATCTCGGTACGCCGCTCGTCGCTGCGGCCGTAGATCTGCTTGACCTCGAGCAGCTCCTCACGGATCAGACCGTCGATCCGCGTCGGGTCGCCGAGGATCCCGCGCAGCTCGCCGATCCGCTCCCGCAGGTCGCCGTACTCGCCCTCGATCTCCTTGCGCGCAAGGCCGGTCAGGCGGGCGAGCCGTAGGTCGAGGATCGCTTGCGCCTGGATCTCGCTGAGCGAGAAGCGCTCCATCAGGCCGGTGCGCGCCTCGTCGGTGTCGGCCGCCGAGCGGATGAGCGCGATGACGTCGTCGAGGTTGTCGAGCGCGATGAGGTAGCCCTCGAGGACGTGCGCCCGCTCCTCGGCCTTGCGCAGCTCGTACTTCGAGCGGCGGGTGACGACCTCGCGCTGGTAGTCGAGGTAGTGCCGGACGAGCTCGAGGAGCGACAGTGTCCGCGGCACGCCGTCGACGAGGGCGACCGCGTTGTAGCCGAACGTCGACTGGAGCGGCGTGTGCTTGAAGAGCTTGTTCAGCGCCACCTGGGGAACGGCGTCGCGCTTGAGCTCGATCTGGATCCGCATGCCGCTCCGATCGGAGTGGTCGGCGAGGTCGGCGATCTCCGTCAGGACCTTGTCCTGGACGAGGTCGGCGATCTTCTTGATCACGCCCGTGTCGCCGCCCTTCTTCACCCCGTACGGGAGCTCGCTGACGATGATCGCCGACTTGCCGCCGCGGAGCTCCTCGATGTGGGCGCGCGCGCGCATGACGATGCGCCCGCGGCCGGTTCGGTACGCGTCGCGGATCCCGGAGCGGCCGACGACGATCGCGCCCGTCGGGAAGTCCGGGCCCTTGATGTGGCGCATGAGCCGATCGGCGTCCGCGTCCGGGTTGTCGACGAGCTCGATGATCGCGCCGATCGTCTCGCCGAGGTTGTGCGGCGGCATGTTCGTGGCCATCCCGACCGCGATGCCGGACGAGCCGTTGACGAGCAGATTCGGGAACCGCGACGGCAGCACCGAGGGCTCGCGCCTCGACTCGTCGTAGTTCGGCTGGAAGTCGACCGTGTCCGCGTCGATGTCGCGGAGCATCTCGGTCGCCATGCGAGAGAGCCTGCACTCCGTGTTGTGGCTGACGAAGCCGTTCGTCAGGAACGAGTGGTCGGCAGAGTCGACGCGGAGCGAGTACACCGGCTGGACGCCTGCCGGCGCCACCGACTGGACCTCGGCGTAGAAGTACTCGCCGGTCACGAGCGGCGCGACCACGGTTCGGACCTCGTCGGACGCGATCCGCTCCATGATCGCCGTGCCGCCACGCTCCCAGCGGTCGATGCGGTCGACGTTGTGCCGCTGGAGCCAGTCCTTGTCGGCCCACCGTGAATCGCAGTCGCTGCGGATATAGCCCGCCACGAACGGGACGTGGTCGCGGGCGAGCGCGCGACTCGTTGTCGGAATGGTCGCGAGCGCGCGCTCGAGCTTCAGCTGCTTGGCCCCGAGGAAGCCGACGTTGCGGGCGAAGACGCGGGCGTCGCGGCGGTTCCCGATCACGACCTTGAGCTCGCCCTTCTCGTACCGGCAGAGACGAGCGACCACGCCGAACTCGAGCAACAGCAGCTGGACGTCCCTCGCAAGCTGCTCGCTGTACGTCGAGTAGGAGATCTGAATCGACTTCCGCGGGAGCAGCGAAGACGAGCCGTCGCCCGTGAAGAGCGCCTTGAGGAACATCCGTTTGAAGGCTTTCCCTCCGCGCCAGACTCGCTCGGGGACCGTCTTCTCGCGACTTGGGACGCCCACGAGGTCGGCAAGCTCACTCGTGCGGAGCCGACGCAGGTCCTGGACGTCCAGCTCGTGCAGAGTGCTCCCGGACGCGATCGTGCGGCTGTACGCGTATCGCGGCCCGCCGACGACCTCGTCATATGCCGCGAGCACGTCGTCGAAGAAGCTCTGGTCGACGTTGTTGAAGCCGGCGCGGCCCTTGCTGACCCAGCCTTCGGAGACGAACGCGCCGAGCAGGAAGGCGACTTGCCGCTCGTGCTGCGAGAGCTCCTCGCGCTCCGAGCGAGGCGTCCTCGAGACGACCACGCGGTCTCCCGGCTGGATCTCCTCCAGGAGCTTCCAGAGGAGAAGCGGCACGCCGACCATGTCGACGAGGCAAAGGACCGGGTGGTTGTGCGTGCCGGTGAGCTCGAAGCCCTCCCGGGTGCGTAGCCGCAGAGTCGGGTGATTCCCGGAGTGGAAGATCTTCGAGGCTCGCACGGGGCGGCCGAGCCGATCGAGCACCTCGAGAGCGACCTCGCGCTCCGAGTTCGGCTCGAGCCGCGGATGGATCTCGTCGATCCGGACCGTTCCTGCGGGAGTCGCGACACGCGCATCACCCGTGACGCAGTAGCGCATCGCGGCTGGCGGGTCGTCGTCCAGGTTCCCGAAGTTGCCCTGGCCGTCGACGAGCGGGTAGCGCAACGAGAACGGCTGCGCCATGCGGACGAGGGTGTCGTAGATCGCCGCATCGCCGTGCGGGTGGTACGAGCCCATCACGTCGCCGACGATGCGGGCGCACTTCTTGTACGGCCGGTTCGGTTGCATCCCCGCCTCGTGCATGCCATAGAGCACGCGCCGGTGCACCGGCTTCAGGCCGTCGCGCACGTCCGGGAGCGCGCGGCTGACGATGACCGACATCGCGTAGTCGAGGAAGCTGGAGCGCATCTCCTGCTCCAGCTCGCGCGGCTCGATGCGGCCGGGACCGAGTGCTCCGGTCTCGACCTCAGACATCCAGGAATCGGACGTCGCGGGCGTTCTGTTCGATGAACGCGCGGCGCGGCTCCACCTGGTCGCCCATCAGCTTCGAGAAGATCTCGTCCGCGAGCGTCGCGTCCTCGACGTCGACGCGGATCAGCATCCGCTTCGCCGGATCCATCGTCGTGTCGCGGAGCTCGTCGGGGTTCATCTCCCCGAGGCCCTTGAAGCGGCTGACCTGGATGCCGTCCTTGGCGAGGTCGAGCGCCACCGCGCGCAGCTCCTCGAAGGTCTGCGCCTCGCGCGCCTTCTTGCCGGCGCTGACGCGGAACGGCGGCCGCCCGACGATGCGGACGAGCCTCCCGTAGGCCTGCCGCAGGTTCTCGTAGAACCGGGACGCGAGGAGGGACGCCGGCACGGTGACGAACGACGCCGCGCTCGTCTCGCGCTCCACCACCTTCGCCTCGAACATCTCCGCGTCGTGCTGGACGACCGCCACCTCGTAGCCGTTCGGCTCCAGCGTCGCGAGCGCCGGCTCGACGTCGGACGGCGCGGTGGCCTCGAGCTCGACGAGCCGGTGCGCGACGACGAAGTCCGCAGCGGGATGGCCGAAATCGGCACGAAGCTTTTGCAGAAGGCCCTCGAACTGGGTCAGCTCCCGCACGAAGCGGTCGTACTTCGCCTCCGTGAACGCCAGCTCCGCCCCGGAGGAGTCCGCGACCACCATGTCCTTCACGCGCTCGCGGACGAGCAGGCTCTCGAACTGGGACTCTTTCTCGACGTACAGCTCGCGGCCGCCGAGCTTCACGCGGTAGAGCGGCGGCACGGCGATGTAGACGTGCTCGAGCTCGACGAGCCGGTGCGCGACGACGAAGTCCGCAGCGGGATGGCCGAAATCGGCACGAAGCTTTTGCAGAAGGCCCTCGAACTGGGTCAGCTCCCGCACGAAGCGGTCGTACTTCGCCTCCGTGAACGCCAGCTCCGCCCCGGAGGAGTCCGCGACCACCATGTCCTTCACGCGCTCGCGGACGAGCAGGCTCTCGAACTGGGACTCTTTCTCGACGTACAGCTCGCGGCCGCCGAGCTTCACGCGGTAGAGCGGCGGCACGGCGATGTAGACGTGGCCCTGCTCGACGAGCTCGGGCATGTTGCGATACAGGAACGTGAGGATCAGCGTGCGGATGTGCGAGCCGTCGACGTCGGCGTCCGTCATCACGATCACGCGGTGGTAGCGCAGCTTCGTGACGTCGAACTCGTCGAGGATGCCCGTCCCGATCGCGGTGATCATCGCCTGGATCTCCGCGTTCGAGAGCACCTTGTTGATCCGGTTCTTCTCCGCGTTGATGACCTTGCCGCGCAGCGGGAGGATCGCCTGGTACGTGCGGTCGCGCGCGTCCTTCGCCGAGCCGCCCGCCGAGTTGCCCTCGACGAGGTAGAGCTCGGCCGACTCGGGATCGCGGATCTGGCAGTCGGCGAGCTTGCCCGGAAGCGACGCACTGTCGAGCGCGCTCTTGCGGCGCGTCAGCTCGCGCGCCTTGCGTGCTGCCTGGCGCGCCCGCGACGCCGCGACGGCCTTCTGGATGATCTGCCGCGCGTCCGTCGGGTTCTCCTCGAGGAACTCCGCCAGGCGCTGGTTCACCGTCTGCTCCACGAGACCGCGCACGCCGGGGTTTCCGAGCTTCGTCTTCGTCTGGCCTTCGAACTGGGGATCGCGGAGCTTGACCGAGATCACCGCTGCCAGGCCCTCGCGCACGTCCTCGCCGTCGAGGTTCTCCTCCTTCTCCTTCAGCAGGCCCTTGTCGCGCGCGTACTTGTTGAGCGTCCCGGTGAGCGCCGCCTTGAAGCCGGAGAGGTGCGAGCCGCCCTCGTGCGTGTTGATGTTGTTGGCGAAGGTGTAGACCGACTCCTGGTACGAGGAGTTCCATTGCATCGCCACCTCGACCGCGCCCTGCTCGCTCTCGCCGTCGAAGTAGACGAGGTGCCGGTGGACGGCGTCCTTCGCGGCGTTCACGTAGGCGACGAAGTCCCTGATCCCGCCCTCGTAGTGGAACTCGACCCGCTCGCCCTCGGCGCGCTGGTCGTCGAGGACGATGCGAAGGCCGCGTGTCAGAAACGCCGTCTCGCGCAGGCGCTGCACGAGCGTCTGCGCGGAGAGCTCGACCTCCTCGAACACCTCCGCGTCCGGGAGGAACGAGATCGTCGTGCCCGTGTCGCCCTTCGTCGTCTTGCCGGCGACAACCATGTCGGTCGTGGGCTCGCCGCGTGCGAACTCCTGGCGGTAGATCTTGCCGTCGCGGCGGACCTCGGCGATCAGCCACTCCGAGAGCGCGTTCACCACCGAGACGCCGACGCCGTGGAGACCGCCGGAGACCTTGTAGCCGTCGCCGCCGAACTTGCCGCCCGCGTGGAGCTTCGTCAGGACGACCGTGAGGGCGGACAGACCCTGCTCGGGAATCACGTCCACGGGGATCCCGGCACCGGTGTCGCGGACGGTCACGGAGTTGTCCGGATGGAGGGTCGCCTCGACGAGGTCGTTGCGGCCGGCGAGCGCCTCGTCGACGGAGTTGTCCACAACCTCGTAGACCAGGTGATGGAGGCCTCGCGCGCCCGTCGAGCCGATGTACATGCCGGGTCGCAGACGAACGGGCTCGAGGCCCTCGAGAACGGTGATGTCCTTTGCGGTGTAGGCGGCTTCAGCCATCAAAAAAGCCCTGCAATTGGGCCGCAGACAGTCTACCAGACGGCACGGTCGGAAGACTCTCTCGCCAGGCTCGCCGCGACCGCCCGCGCGACCGTTTCGCGAAGCTCCGCGTCCTCGATCCCGGCGGTCAGCGAGGCGGCCTGTTCGAGGTGCTCCGGACGAGGTCTCGGAGCCGTCGCGTGTCGAGTCGTCGGCTTCTCCGAGGGGGTTGGAAGGGGGCCCGGCGCGAAGCGGATTCGCTCGACCCCGACGCGCCCCG
>VAXK01000268.1 GCA_005885565.1 Actinomycetota bacterium | reverse complement strand
CCGCCTCCGGCCAGGCGGCGACGATCTCCGCCATCCCCGCCGACGGCCCGAAGCGGCCGAGCTCGCGGCGAACCTCGTTGCCGATCCGCTCCATCAGCGGCTCTCCACCCGGCCCGGTGCGACCTCGAGCAGCTGATCCGGATCGGTCGGGAGCGCGGCCGCGGTCGTCGACGTCACGAGCGTCTGGCCGCGCCGCGCGATCCGCTCGGCGAGGATCCGCCGGCGTTCCGGGTCGAGCTCCGAGAGGACGTCGTCGAGGAGCAGGAGTGGCGGCGGGTCGCCGCGCTCAGCGAGCAGGTCGGCCTCCGCCAGCAGCAGCGAGAGCACGGCGAGCCGCTGCTCGCCCTGCGACCCGAATCCGCGGAGGTCGCGCTCGCCGGCGAGCACGGCGACGTCGTCCAGGTGCGGACCGAGGCCGGTGGAACCACGCTCGAGATCGCGCTCGTAACGCTGCTCCAGGGCCTCGATCGTGGGCGCCTCGCCCTCGTAGCGCAGGACCACGGCGTCGAGCCCAAACGCGGCCGCCTGCGCGGAGAAGCCCGGTGCGAGCGCGGCGACGATCTCGCGCCGGCCGCTGACGAGCGCGGCCCCGAGCTCGGCGACCTGCTCCGTCCACGGGGCGAGCGCGTCCCGGCTGGAAAACCCGGCAGCGATGCGGCGGAGCGCCGCGTTCCGCTGGGCAACGGCGGCGCCGTACTCCGCCGACAGCGTCGCCCGTGCCGGAGCGAGGCGGCCCAGCACCCGGTCGAAGTACGCGCGCCGAACGGCAGGCCCGCCCTTGACAACCGCGAGCCGGTCCGGCGTGAAGACGAGTGTCGCGACTTCGTGCCGAAGCTGCTCCGCCGCGCGCAGCGGC
>VAXK01000267.1 GCA_005885565.1 Actinomycetota bacterium | reverse complement strand
TACGGACCGGGGCGTACCGCCGCGGCCGAGCGTGCGTTCGTGGGGTAGACCTCGGCCTCGACGACGCACGAGTCGCCGTAGTCCACGGCCCGCAGGAGGCAGACCGAGCGGCCGTCCTTGCGCGCGTGACGCACGAACAGCTCCCTGCCTGCCGCGAGGGCGGCGGCCGAATCTCCGGCTGCGCTCACGGTCGGGGGATCGCGTTCACGGCCGCCTGCGCGACCATGTCGCGGTCGGCGAAGCCGTTGAACTGCGTGACGAGCGTGCCGGGGCGCTGGAAGATGAGGACACCCGGGTCGGGCAGCAGCCCGCCGCCGGGAAGCAGCGCGGTGATCGGAGCGACGATCTTGTCGTCGAGGACGTCGACCGGCAGGAACCCTGCCTTGGCCGCCTTTGCGCCTGCCTGCGCCTCGGCGAAGGCGATCGCGTCGACCTGCGACTGCGGGTCGTAGATCGCGATCACGACGACCGGGAACTTGCGGAGCTGGGCAGCGAGTGCGGCCGGGATGCCGCTCGAGACGGTCGTCTCGGCCGAAATGGTCGGAGCCGGGGTCGTAGCGGGAGCGGCGGGCGTCGTCGCCGTCGCCGGCGCCGAGCCAACGGTGACCGAGGGGGCTGCCGGCGTGGTGGACGTCGCGGCCTTGGGCTTCGGCACCGCCGCAGCGGCCTTGTGCGCGACCCGGTGCTTGGCGGGAGCGGCGGTCTTGTGGGCCGCGGCCTTGTGCACGGCGACCTTGTGAGCCGGCTTCGCAGCAGGCGTCGCGGGCGGCGTGTGCACGACGTGAGGGATCACCGGCAGGGGGGCGGCCGCCGGGGAAGCCTGCTTGGCGGCGAGCATCTTCATGCCCCCGAGCATCAGGACGGCTGCGAGGACTCCGGCCAAGGACATCACCTTGACGCGCGGCGTGAGAGTCAGGTCCACGATGTTCCTATCGGCAGCGGCGCCGTACCCCTTAACGAGGGAAAAACGAGAGAGGGCGCGGTCTCCCGCGCCCTCTCGAACCGAACCTGGAGCGATTGGGCTAGCAGACGCCCTGGGTGATCGCGCCGTTGGGTCCGCCCTTGAAATAGCTGACCGTGTTCGGGTTGGTGTTCTGGATGCAGTAGCTGGTGTTGTTGGCCCGGACGATCTTGATGTTCTTGATGCCCTGGTCGTAGCTCTGCTGGAGCTTGGTCAGCGTCACGCCGGTGTAGCCCGAGGCGTGGTCGGCGTTGAAGGCCTCCATGCCGGGGACGGCGGCGCGGACGTTGGCCTGCGCGGCCGAGTTGTTGGCCCGGTTCCTGAAGCTCAAGTAGGAGGGGATCGCGATTGCGAGCAGGATCCCGAGGATGATGATGACGACGAGCAGCTCGATCAGGGTGAAGCCGCTCTCGTCACTCGCGAGGCGTTTCCGCAGGGTGCTGATCATGCGGTGGGGCTCCTTCCAGGTTCGGTTGGTGGCGCCCTCATGGATCGGCGGCTGTCAACACCGAGGGGAGCCCCGAACGAGGGATCGGGACCCGCCGCGAATCGTTCCTCGCGGGCGTAAAGGAACCGCCTGGGCCTGCCGATGACTCGCCCGGAGAGTCATGCCGCAGGATCTCTTGTCCATCGACGAGCTGCTCGAGCAGATGGTGGCGCGCGGCGCCTCCGATCTGCATCTGAGCGCGGGCGCACCGCCCACGCTCCGCGTGCGCGGCGAGATGGTGCGCCTCGAGGAGCTCGGCAAGCTCATGCCGAACGACACGCAGCAGCTCCTCTACCGCGTCCTCTCGAGCGAGCAGCAGAAGCGCCTGGAGATCGACCGGCAGCTCGACCTCTCGCACGCCGTCCCCGGCCTCGCCCGCTTCCGTGTGAACGTCTACTTCCAGCGCGAGTCGCTCGGCGCCGCGTTCCGTCTCATCCCCGAGCAGCTGAAGACCCTCGAGGAGCTCCACCTGCCCGGCACGCTGCACGAGTTCGCTGCGCAGCCGCGCGGGCTCGTCCTCGTCACGGGCCCGACGGGCTCCGGTAAGTCGACCACGCTCGCGGCGCTGATCGACGAGATCAACCGCACTCGCGCCGAGCACATCCTGACGATCGAGGACCCGATCGAGTTCGTGCACCGGCACAAGCGATCGCTCGTCAACCAGCGCGAGATCGGGCCCGACGCGCGCACCTTCGCCGAGGCGCTGCGCTCGGCCCTGCGCCAGGACCCCGACGTGATCCTCCTCGGCGAGATGCGCGACCTCGAGACGATCGCGACGGCGCTGACCGCCGCCGAGACCGGCCATCTCGTCTTCGGCACGCTGCACACGCAGAGCGCGCCCGGGACGATCGACCGGATCATCGACGTGTTCCCGGCCGAGCAGCAGGAGCAGGTGCGCGTGCAGATCGCCGTCTCGCTCCAGGGCGTCGTCACCCAGGCGCTCATGCCGACCGCGGACGGCGCCGGCCGCGTGCCCGCGCTCGAGATCCTCATCCCGGACGACGCGATCCGGAACCTCGTCCGCCAGGGGAAGGTGGAGCAGATCTACTCGGTGATGCAGACCGCCTCGAGCCGCGGCATGCAGACGATGGAGCAGTCGCTCGCCGAGCTCACCCTGCGCGGCGTGATCACGAAGCAGGTCGCCCTCGGGGCCTCGAGCCGCCGCGACCAGCTCGAGGGCCTCCTCGAGCGCGCGGGATTCGTCGCTTCCGGCGAGAGCGCGGAGGCCGTCCCGCCGCCGCTCGCCGCCGGCCTACGGCTCGCGGGGTCTTAGGGGCCTAGGGCGGAGTCTTGAAAGCAATCGTGTCGACGGGTCGGTTCAGACGGACGTGCGGGAAACCCGCACGCCCTGATGACGGCACCGCAAGCGGTGCCTGAGATGGTCGACCTGAAGAAGGAGATCAAGCTCTCCGAGCTCTTCGGGCGGAAGCCCAAGGCGCCGAAGGCCGTAGGCCCGAAGACCTCGACGCCGTTCTGGAAGAAGGAGATCTCGCTGCGGCGCAAGCCGAAGCCGCCGGAGCCCACCGAGCTCGCCCCGGTTGCGGACGACGACTGGGTGCGCGAGCAGCTCGCCCTGGCCGCGGCCGCCGCGGTCGCCGAGCCGCCGCCCGGGATCCATCCGCCCGTTCCGGCCTCCGAGCTCCCCCCGCTCCCGAAGGAGGAGAAGAAGCAGTCGCTGCTCAAGAAGGAGCTCTCCTTCGGGCGTAAGCCGAAGGCGCCGAAGGAGCCCAAGCAGAAGAAGCCCAAGACGGAGTCGAAGCCGTTCTGGAAGCAGGACCTCTCGCTCGCGCGGAAGCCGAAGGCCTCGAAAAGTCCGAAGGCCCCGAAGCCGAAGGCGCCGAAGCGGCTCGTCGGCCTCAAGATCGGCGCGTCCGGCCTGGCCGCCGCCCGCGTCGCGAACAACGGCCAGGCGGAGCTCCTCCAGCTCGCCCGCGAGCCGCTCGACCCGGGCGTCGTCGTCGGCGGCGAGCTGCGCGACCCGGAGGCGCTTTCCGAGGCGCTGAAGGCCTTCTTCCGGAAGCACAAGCTCCCGCGCCGCGGCATCCGCCTCGGCATCGCGAACAACCGGATCGGCGTGCGGACGCTCGACATCGTCGGCATCGCCGACCCGAAGCAGCTCGCGAACGCGATCCGCTTCCGGGCGCAGGAGGCGCTCCCGATCCCGGTCGAGGAGGCCGTCCTCGACTACCGCATCCTCAGCGAGTCGGAGACCGAGGAAGGCGAGCGGATCTGCCGCGTCCTCCTCGTCGTCGCCTACCGCGAGCTCGTCGACCGCTACCTCGCCGCCTGCCGCAAGGCCGGGTTGACCGTCGTCGGGATCGACCTGGAGGCCTTCGCGCTCCTGCGCTCGCTGTCGGCGCCGCGCCGCGCCGACGAGGCGGCGCCCGAGGCGGCGCTCGTCGCCGTCGCGATCGGCCACGACCGCTCCACCTTCGCCGTCTCGGACGGAACCGTCTGCGAGTTCACGCGCGTGCTCGAGTGGGGCGGACACGCCCTCGACGCCGCGGTCGCGCAGGCGCTCGACCTGACCCCGCCGCAGGCGGAGCCGATCAAGCGCACGCTCTCGCTCGCCGTCGGGCCGGCTCCGGAGGGCCTGACCGACGAGCAGACGGAGGCGGCGCGCGAGGCGATGCGGCGCCAGGTCCAGACCTTCGCCCGCGAGCTCGTCTCCTCGCTCCAGTTCTACCAGGGCCAGCCCGGCTCGCTCGGG
>VAXK01000266.1 GCA_005885565.1 Actinomycetota bacterium | reverse complement strand
CGAGCTCGGCATCGACATGGGCGCCGTGGACCTGGTCGTCCAGGTCGAGTCGCCGAAGTCGGTCGCGCGCGGCCTCCAGCGGATCGGCCGCGCCGGCCACGAGCTCGGCGCCGTCTCGAAGGGCCGCATCTTCCCGAAGTTCCGCGCCGACCTGCTGGAAGCGGCCGTCGTAGCGAGGCTCATGCGCGAGGGGGCGATCGAGGCAACGGTCATCCCGAAGAACCCTCTCGACGTCCTGGCTCAGCAGATCGTCGCGATCTGCGCCGAGGACGAGATCGCCGTGGACGAGCTGCACGAGCTCGTCCGCGGCGCGTATCCGTTCGCCGACCTCTCGCGGGCCCAGCTCGAGAACGTCCTTGACATGCTGGCCGGCCGCTACCCCTCGGACGAGTTCGCCGAGCTGCGGCCGCGCGTGATCTGGGATCGCACGGCCGGCGTCGTCCGTGGGCGAAGCGGCGCGCGCCGTCTCGCCGTCACGAACGCGGGCACGATCCCCGACCGCGGCCTCTACGGCGTGCACCTCGTCGACGGCGGGGGCCGCGTCGGCGAGCTCGACGAGGAGATGGTGTACGAGGCGCGCGCGGGCCAGACGTTCCTCCTCGGCGCCTCGACGTGGCGGATCGAGGAGATCACGCGCGACCGCGTGCTCGTCTCCCCGGCCCCTGGCGTGCCGGGCGCGGTGCCGTTCTGGAAGGGCGAGGGCGTCGGGCGCCCGTACGAGCTCGGCGAGGCGATCGGCCGCGCGTCGCGCGAGCTCGTCGCGCTCTCCGAGGAGAAGGCGCTCGCGCGGCTCGAGAGCGACCACGCCCTCGACGAGCGGGCGGCACGAAACCTGCTCACCTTCCTCGCCGAGCAGCAAACGGCAACCGGCGCCGTCCCCTCCGACCGGGCCGTCGTCGTCGAGCGCTTCCGCGACGAGATCGGCGACTGGCGCCTCTGCATCCTCACCCCCTTCGGCGCGCGCGTCCACGCGCCCTGGGCGCTCGCGATCGGCGCGCGGCTGCGCGAGTCGCTCGGCCTCGAGGTCAGCTCGCTCTGGTCGGACGACGGGATCGCGCTCCACCTCCCGGACGCCGACGCGCCGCCGCCCACGGACCACGTGCTCGTCGATCCGGACGACATCGAGGACCTCGTCGTCGCCGAGCTCGGCGGCAGCGCGCTCTTCGGCGCGCGCTTCCGCGAGAACGCTGCGCGCGCGCTGCTCATCCCGCGTCGCCGGCCGGGCGAGCGGACGCCGCTCTGGCAGCAGCGCCTCAAGGCGCAGGGCCTGCTCCAGGTCGCGCGCCGGTACGGCCAGTTCCCGGTCGTGCTGGAGACGTACCGCGAGTGCCTCCAGGACGTCTTCGACCTGCCGGCGCTGAAGCGGCTCCTGCGCGGCCTGCGCACGCGGGAGCTCGACGTCGTCGACGTCGAGACGGCGACCGCCTCGCCCTATGCGGCCTCGCTTCTCTTCGACTACGTCGCGAACTACATGTACGAGGACGACACGCCTCCCGCAGAGAGGCGCGCGCAGGCTCTGTCGCTCGACCGCGACCTGCTGCGTGAGCTCCTTGGCGTCGAGGAGCTCAGGGATCTCCTCGACGCTGACTCGATCGCGGATGTGGAGAGGCAGTTGTGGCCGACGGCTCGGACGGCGGACGAGCTCGACGACCTTCTGCGGCGGACCGGCCATCTCTTCGCCGGCGAGTACGACGAGGGGCTTGCGACCGACCTCCTCCACGATCGGCGTGCGATCAGGATCAAGCTAGGCGGCAACGAGGCGCTCGTTGCCGCCCAGGACGCGGGCCGCTACCGCGACGCGCTCGGGGCGATGCCGCCCGGCGGGCTCCCCGAGGCATTCCTCGAGGGCGGCCCGGAGTCGCTCCAGGAGCTCGTGCTTCGGTACGCGAAGGGCCGCGGCCCCTTCACGACGGCCGACGCGAACGAGCGCTTCGGCCGCGACGTCGAGCTAGTGCTCCGGGAGTTGGAGCGCGCGGAGAAGCTCGTCCGCGGCGAGCTCCGGCCGGGAGGAACCGAGCGCGAGTGGTGCGAGCCGGACGTGCTCCGGCGCCTACGGCGCGCGTCGCTCGCGGCATTGCGGAAGGAGGTCGAGCCGGTCGAGCAGGCCGCCTTCGGTCGCTTCCTCTCCCACTGGCACGGGATCGGCCGGCGCGCGACCCTCCGCGAGGCGCTCGTTCCGTTGCAAGGTCTGGCCCTCCCCGTCTCGCTGTGGGAGTCGGAGGTGCTGCCGCGCCGCGTCCCGGGTTACCAGCCGGCCCAGCTCGACGCCCTCTGCGCCTCGGGCGAGGTCGTCTGGGTCGGCGCCGGGCTCGACCGAATAGCGGTGTTCTTCCGAGAGGACGCAACTTTGCTCGGGCGGCCGGCCGCGGCAGCGTCGCCCGAGGGCGAGGCGCACGACGCGCTGCGCGCGGTGTTCGCCGGACGAGCCGAGTTCTGGTACGACCTGGTGGACGCGGCGGGGCTGGAGCCGGAGGTCGCGCTGCCCGCGCTCTGGGATCTCGTCTGGGCCGGCGAGGTGCGGAACGACGCCTGGACGCCGCTTCGCGCCGAACGGCGCTACCAGACGCGAACCCCGGCGCGCCGAGCCCGCACGCGCCACTTCTCGCGCTCACGCGCCGCCGCGATCACGGCCACGCAGGGCCGCTGGTCGCTCACCGACGGGCTCTTCGCGGAGCGGCCCGACCGGCGCGCGCTGGCCGAGCTCCTGCTCGAGCGGCAGGGGATCGTGACGCGCGACGGCGTCCGCGGCGAGGGGATTCCCGGCGGCTACGGTGCCGTCTACGGCGAGCTCCGGGCGCTCGAGACCCTCGGTGTCTGCCGCCGCGGCTACTTCGTCGAGGGCCTCGGCGGAGCCCAGTTCGCGCTCCCGGGCGCGGTCGAGCGGCTCCGCGACCTGCGGCCGCGTGAGGAGGACGAGCCGGAGCCGTTGGTGCTCGCGGCCGCCGATCCCGCGCAGCCCTACGGCTCTGCGCTGCCGTGGCCGCGGCGGGCGGGGGCACGCGCCGCGCGGGTCGCGGGAGCGCAGGTCGTCCTGCTCGGGGGCGAGGCGGCGCTCTTCGTCGAGCGCGGCGGCCGCTCGCTCGTCCCGCTCCGCGAGCCGGAGGAGGAGTGGCTTCGCGCGGCGCTCGCGGCGCTC
>VAXK01000068.1 GCA_005885565.1 Actinomycetota bacterium | reverse complement strand
TCCCGCGTCTCCTCGGTCACCGGCAGCGAGTCGGGCACCTCGCCCATGTGCTGGACGAGGAGCAGGTGCCGCAGGTGCTCGAGGAGGTCGGTGACGAGGCGACCGAGATCCTGCCCCTGCTCGGCGAGCTCCTCGACGAACGTGAGCGCGCCGGCGGTGTCGCGGTCGACGACGAGGTCGCAGATCCGGAAGAGCGCCTCCTCCTCGACGGCTCCGAGCAGCTGGAGGACCGTCTGGACGCTCACCTTCCCCTCGGTCGCCGAGGAGAGCTGGTCGAGCGTCGAGACGGCGTCGCGGAACGAGCCGCGCGCGCCGCGGGCGATCAGCGCGAGCGCCTGGTCGGGCGCCTCGATCCCCTCGCCGTCGGCGACGCGCCGCAGCAATCTGACGAGCTCGGGCAGGCGCGGCCGCGCGAAGACGAAGGTCTGGCAGCGCGAGCGCACCGTGTCGAGCATCTGATGCAGGTCGGTTGTGCAGAAGACGAAGACAAGGTGGGGAGGCGGCTCCTCGATCAGCTTAAGCAGCGCGTTGAAGGCGGCCGAGGTGAGCTGGTGCGCCTCGTCGAGGATGTAGACCTTGTAGCGGCCCTCGGCCGGCTGGAGGATCACGCGCTCGCGGATCTCGCGGATGTCGTCGATCCCGCGCTGCGAGGCCGCGTCCATCTCGATCACGTCGAGCGAGCTGCCGTTCGCGATCGCCTGACACGCGTGGCAGGTCTTGTCGGGGGTCGCGGTCGGCCCCTGCGCGCAGTTGAGCGCCTTGGCGAGGATGCGCGCGAGGCTCGTCTTGCCGGTGCCGCGCGGGCCGGCGAAGAGGTAGGCCTGGCGCACCTGGTCGTGCTCGATCGCGTTCCGCAGCGTGCGGACGACCGGCTCCTGCCCGACCACCTCGTCGAAGTCCTGCGGGCGGTATTTCCGGTAGAGCGCGGGCACGAGCGCAGGCTACACTGCCGCTGCCCGCGGGACTGCGATCGTTCCGAACCGCGTCAGATCCGGGAGGAAGCAGCGCTAAGGATCGCTCGCAGGTCCCCGGGTTTTGGCCGCGCGAAGTCTTGCGACTTCGCTCGGGTAGAGCGACCGGCCAGCGGTCGCGGCCACCGCCGGCCAAGCCGGCAGTGGCGGCGGGGGACTGCGGTATCCTCGGCGCCGGGGCGCATAGCTCAGCGGGAGAGCGCCCGCTTCACACGCGGGAGGTCCCTGGTTCGATCCCAGGTGCGCCCATCACTCAACCAGGCGTTTCCGGCGATCAGGGCAGCGGCTGATTGCGCCGATGGTGGGGAAAATGGTGGGTGCTCCCGGGCGAGCGCCAGGACGGCCCGATTCCGGCGCCGCCCATTCGCGGCCGATCTCTTCGCGGCGGGTCTGTATGCGCTCCTCCTCTACATCGAGCCGCAGCAGTTCCTCGACGTGATCCAGGGTGGCGTAGAGGGTCTCGGTGAGGTTCCCGCCCGGCTGATCCAGCTGGTACCGATCTCCGGCCCGCTGCCAGGTCAGGGTCACGCCCTCGCGCGTGAGCACGATCCACAACGCGCCGTCCGTCAGCCGCAGGGCCTCAGCGGCGAGTTGATCGGTGGTCGTATGGTCGCGGCCCGTTTCGAGGTACTCCGGCGTCACGCCCATGCCCGCTGCCATCGTGCGGATCGCCCGCAGGGACGGCGTGCGTTCGCCCTTCTCGATCCTTGAGACGTAGGCGTAGCTGACCCCCGGCCCGCCGATCTCCCGCTGCGACAGCCCGCGCTCGGTGCGGAGCCGCAGGATGCGCTGTGCGAGCGATTCCTCCTGAACAGGAGGCTGAGCCGAATCCACGCTGCCGAGCTACCGCCGTGGCCGGCGCTGGCCCTGCAACGCGATGAAGGCGGGCGCGATCCGCCGCCGCGTCGGAACGCCGAGCTTCCGCCGCAGGTTGTCGGTATGCGCCTTCACCGTGCGCGGCGAGATGCCAAGCTCGGCCCCGATCTCGTCGTTCGTCAGCCCGCGCGCAACGCCCCTCGCGACCTGGCGCTGCCGCTCGGTCAGTACCGGCGGGCCAAGCGCGTGCTCTACTTGGTGGGCCATCAAGGCTCTCCTTGGTGGTCGCGGCCCCGGCGGCTAGCACCGCGCGGGGCCTTGGTCTATGGCGGGCGCCGAGCCCGCCTCGTCCACAGTGACGCTCTGCTGGGCGTCGACTGTCAAGCCCAAACTGCGGGCCGGTGGCCCTACGTCGAGCGGCTGCGCGAGCCTCGCTGCGGACGGGCCTTCATCATCCCGCGGCCGACAAGGATCACCGCGCCATCGGGTTTCTTGGCCTCCGTGTACAGCGCGGCCGAGAGTGTCGCCGCGGGCGTCTTGCCCTTCATCCCGGTGACTTCGGGATCCGCGAGCGCCGCCGCGACCACCTCCTTCACCGGCATCGCCTTCCCCCGCTTCCGCAGGACCTCGATTGCCGCGGCCTTACCGGACTTCTTCGCCTTCGCGGGCATGGCTGCACCTCCGTTTGCGCGAGTCGCGTACCGGCCCGATCAGCGTCACATGGACGCTCGACCCGCCCGAAAAGTCCAGTCTTGGCATGCGGCGCTATGAAGCGCTCGCAAACCGTCAAGCGCGAATGTAGCCAGCTCTGCGCATGAAGCGGAGCAGCTGCCGGATGTAGGTACTCGCGTTCCCTCGGACGTCGAGCTCGATCCCTTCGACGGCGAGATCGCCACGCCGGCGCGCCCGGTCGAGCGCCGTGATTACCTGGCGATGGCGTCCAAGCAGCTCCTCGTCTCCCGCCCATGCGGCGAGCCAGCCGCGGACGTCGTTGCGGCCCACGCCGGGCACGGACTTGCCTCTCTCGCTCAGGTAGACCCGCCACCAATGAGCAGCGTCATTCCTGATCCGGGTCGGAAACGCCCGCGTGATGTCCTGCCACCGCCCGGCGCGGTATGTCCAGACCTGGAGAGGGACGCCGGAGCAGCCTTCGCAGGCGAATCTGCCTTGGAAGCGAGGATCTGCGGAGAGCCACTCCGGGCGCGGGTCGCGGTTCAGCTGCTTCAACTCAAAGCCCGGATCGCCCCAGAAATGGACGCTGGCGAGGTAGCGGCGTTTCGCTCGGTCGTATCGGTAGACGCGCGACCACGTGACGTGATGGGCGCCACCCCAGGTGAGTTCCACCATCACTTCCGGCTCGCCGTCGGCGTCGAGGTCGCGCACCGTCAACGAATGCCGCTTAGTCGAGGGCGCGGTCACGGGCCAAGCGGGCTGGACGGTTGTGTTGTAGGCAGGTCGATACGGTGGCACGGGTTCGTCGACCAGTACCTGACCGCTGCGAATGATCTGGACGCGCGGGTGGGTATAGATGTAGCTGCCGGTCTGCGTGTAGTAGAGATACGCGCGCACTGGTCCGGAGCCGTCCTCCTCAGCGGCTCTCGCCGGTGCTGAAATCCTGCCCATACGGAACGCTCGCTGACGTGTGCCGAGCACTACTTTGCGTTGGTGCGGTCCCGCTACCGTCTCCGACTTTCCATCTGAGTTCGAATCCACCACGTTGAAGACGTCGTCATGCAGGTGGCCAACGATGATGTACGTGTGCAAGCCATTGCCCCACTGAACGATGTCGCCCTTCGAGAGATCGCTCTCCTTCTTGATCTCCTTCCCGCCAACGCTTAGGAACGACTGAAAGTACGTGCCGGTCGGATACTGGGTGCCGCCGCTGACCAGCCAGAGGATGCAGTTCACGAACGTTCGGCACTGGCCCGCGCCGTAGCCGCCGACGGTTCTTGCGGTATTGCCGTTGTCGAGCTTCCCGGCGTCTCGGCACGCCTCTCCGCCCCAGCGACCGACGTACTTCAGAGCGGTGTCAGCAATCAGGGCGTTGTCGTAAGCCCCAGTCCGCGAAGCCGCAAGCGCCACGTCGATTCGCGGCGACGCGTGCGCAAGCATGCCGTCCGAGTATGGGACGCCCGCTGCGATGATGAACGCGATGGCCGCGAGGGCAAGCCGCACCGGGCCGTTCTAGTACAGATGACGGGCTGTGTCTAGGGGCAGCACTGACCGGAGCACCGTTCCCACTTCGCGATTAGCGGCGGTTTGGGTGAACGGCGCCTTGGTGGTTCCAAGGGAGCCGCTGGCACTGGCCGGAGGCGCGTCGGGGCTGCTGCGTCGAGTGGTGGCCGCTCGGCTGGGTGCCCGGCGCCGCTGACGTGGACTGAGTGCGGCACTACCATGCAGCTTCATCGAGCCCTCCTGGTCGTTGCCTTCGACAGCCGCGACCATAGGAGGGCTCGTTGACGTCACGGTCTCAGCCGACCGTCAACAACGTCTCTGGGAACTACAGCTAACTAGCGCAGGATGCCCGTGTGCCCCAGGGAATAGCGGCCGGGCTGCGGCCAGACGGCGACGCCGTGCGGGCCGGCTCCGACGGGGATCTTCGCCAGCAGGCGGCCGCTCGAGGTGCTGATCGCGTACACGACGCCGTTGTAGCGGCCCGACAGCCAGAGCACCTTCCCGTCGGCGGAGACGGCGCCCATGTCGGGGCTTCCGCCGCCCGGCAGGCGCCACGTCGCTACGACGCGCCCGGTGCGGAAGCTGATCACCGACACGCTCCCGTCGTTTCGGTTCGCGACGTAGAGCAGCTTGGCGTCGCGGCTCACGACCAGGCCGTGGGCTCCCGCGCCCGTGCGGACGAAGCCAGTGACCCGGAAGCGGCCGCCGTCGATCTTCCAGACGCCGCCCGCGGCGAGGTCGGCGACGTAGAAGCGCCGGCCGTCGGGCTCCAGGCGGACGTCCTGCGGGATCGACGAGCGGGCCGGAAGGTGCATCACGCGGAGCACCCGCTCCCGGCGGACGTCGAGCTCGAGCAGCTGCCCGGAGAACTCGCAGCTCACGATCGCGTAGCGCCCGTCGGCGCTGAAGTCCATGTGGTTGACGCCCGCGCACGGGACGGTCAGCGAGTGGTGGAGCCGGAACGACTGAGCGTCGCGGAAGTCGAGCCGGTGCAGGCGCTCGGCGACGACGATGGCGTAGCGGCCGCCGGGCGTGAAGTAGAGGTTGTAGGGGTCGTCGACCGCGATCGGCTTTCCCGGCTGCCCCGTCCGCGGGTCGATCGGCGTCAGGCTGTTGCCCACGTCGTCGTTGACGTAGAGCGTGCGCAGGTCGTACGAAGGCGTGATGTGCTGCGGCAGCGCGCCGACTGCGAAGTGGCCGACGACCTTGAAGCTCCTCTGGTCGATCACGTCGACCGTGCCGCTGCCGCTGTTCGGGACGTAGACGCGTGGAGGGTCGTCCTGAACGGTCGTCGCGAGCATCCCCACTCGGTCGTGGCCGTAGACGTCGGCCACGCGCGCTGCGGCGGCCGGCCGCCTTGCGACGGCACGCTGGGTGAGGAGGCCCACGGTCGAGACCGTGCCCTGGGTCCCTCGCCCGCCGAGCACGAGGATCCCGTGCCTGATCGAGGCGGCGCCGAGATCGGAGCGCGCCGAGGCGAGGCGACCGGCCGGGCGCACGCGACCTCGCAGGGGATCGACCGCCGTGATCCGAGCGCTCGGCGAGTCGAGCGCCGCGCCGCGGCCGCCGATCACGTAGGTCAGCCCGCCGAGCGAGGCCGCCGCGGCATGGGTCGTCGGTGCTGGGAGCCGGCCGAGCCGGCGGACGCGCTGCGTGGCGGGGTCGAAGGCGAGGACTGCTCGGCTCGCGGATCCGCTGGGGGTCGAGCCGCCCGCGATGACGAGCTGCCCGTCCGCCGCCGCGGCGGCGGCGTAGCGCAGCGGCGTCGGCAGCCGCCCGACGACTTCGGCGGGAGCACCGGGCCGCCAGGCGACGATCGTGTCCAGCCAGCGCGTCCCGGTGTAGCCGCCGACGATGTATGCCGTACCGCCGACCGCGGCGGCGGCGACGTCGGAGCTCGCGACGGGCAGGCGACCGGCGTCCTGGACGGCGCCGCCCACGGGATCGACGCGCAGCACGTGGTCGAGCTGCGCGGTGCCGTTGCCGCCTCCGAAGACATAGATCTTCCCGCCGATCGTGACCGCGGCGGCGTCGTGCTGAGCGCCGGGAAGACGGGCCAGCATGCGCTCGTGCGAGCCGGAGTCCGCCGCGACCGCGTCGGTCGAGCTGTCGGCGGGCGTCAGACCGCCCGCCAGGACGACGCGCGAGCCGACGGCCGCGGTCGCCGGATCCTGGACCGGGGTCGCCAAGGCCGGCAGACTCCGCTCGGCCAGGACGAACGGACGCGGTCGCGAGTGGTGAGGCCTGGCCCTGGCAGGGACGATCCTCGACGCATGCACCACGCGGTCGCCGTCGCGATCGGAGCGGCCGTAGGCGATCCCCCCGGCCGCGGCGACGACCACGATCGCGACGACGGCAAGCAAAGCGCGACGCACGTGGGCCTAGGATGCCGGGTTCGAGCGCTGCACGCGCAGGTTGGTGACTGTCACTCCGGGCGCGCCGGCTGCCACCACCTGCTAGGGTCACGTCCCTTGACAAAAGGAGGGAGGGTTCATGTCCAGGAACCTCCGTCGTCCGAGCCCGGCGCTGGCCGTCGCGGTGCTCGCGCTCCTCGTCTCGCTGTCGGGCACCGCCTTCGCGGCAGGGGTCGTCCCGCTCGCGAAGCGTGCGCTGGTCGCGGACAACGCGAAGAAGCTCGGCGGCAAGACGCGTGCGCAGGTCGCGGCGACACCGGGGCCCGCGACGACGCTCAACGGCAAGACGGCCGACGAGATCGCCGCGACGCCCGGGCCGGCCGAAACGCTGAACGGAAAGTCCGCGGACCAGATCGCGGCGACGCCCGGTCCGGCGAGCACGGCCGCAGGCCTCGTCACCGAGCGAACGGCCGCGTGGTCGCTGGCGCCGGACGGCGAGGGAGACTTCGCCGTGTCCTGCGCGGCGGGCGAGAAGGTCGTCGGCGGCGGCTTCGACGACCAGACCTTGGGCAGCGCACCCGCGCTGGAGCTCGAAAGCCGACCGAGCGCCGACGCCACGATGTGGCGGGTCTACCTCGCCAACCTGTCGAGCACGGCCGCCGCGTCCGGCAGCATCTTCGCCCTCTGCTTGAAGTAGGGCGGGCAGGCGGTCGCGCCGCGCGCTGCGGCGCGACCGCTACGTCTTCCTGATCCGCGCCACGAAGAAGGGCTCCATGAACTCGGTCGGCTCGACGCGCACCGTCTTCTGGATCTCGGGATGGAAGCGGCGCTCGCTCCACGAACGCAGCCCCGGCCGCGCCTGGGGAACGTCTACGCCGATCGGCTCCAAGCGCGCCTCCGGGCGGTGCTCGAGCAGGTGGCTCACCGGCGCCTCGTTCTCCTCCGGCGAGATCGTGCACGTCGAGTAGACGAGCACCCCGCCCGGCTCGAGGAGCTTGAACGAGGCCATCAACATCCGCTGCTGGAGCCGGCTGTACTCGTTGATCCGCTTGGTCGACCAGAACTGGAGCGCGTTCGGCCGGCGGAGGTCGACGCGGCCCTCCCCGGTGCACTGGGCGTCGAGGAGGATGCGGTCGAAGCGCCGGTCGACGAACTTGTCCACGTACTGGCCGGGGAAGCTCGTGATCCGGTGCGGCTCCACGCGGAAGGTCTCGACGACCTCGCGGAGCCGGACGAGGCGGCTCTTGATCGCGTCGTTCAGCCACAGCTCGGCCTCGCCGCCGACGACCGAGGCGATGTGCGCCGCCTTGCCGCCGGGCGCCGCGGAGACGTCGAGGATCGCGTCGCCGGGTCGCGGCTCGAGCGCGAGCACGGGGACGAGGCTGGACGCGTTCTGGATGTAGACGTAGCCGCGCTGGAAGAGCTCGGTGGCGCCGAGCTCGTGCTTCGCGCCGAAGAAGAAGTACGCGTCGGGGCACCACGGGATCGGCTCGACCTCGAAGCCTCGGCGGCGGACGTCCTCGAGGATCTGGGCGGGCGCGCGCTCCGTCAGGCGGTTGACCCGGATGCTCGAGCGTCGCTCGACGCTGAAGAGCTCCTCCGCCTTCGTCTCCGAGATCCCGTAGACGGCGGCGATCCGCGACAGGAAGACGCGCCGCTTGACCGGCTCGGAGCGGGCGGTCCTGCGCTGTCTCGACCGCGCGCCGCGGCTCATCGAGCCAGTGTACGATCCGCCGGTCCGTGGTTCGCGCCTCGCTCGCCGCGCTCGCGCTCGCCGCGTTGCTCGCGGCGCCTACGGCTGCCGCCGGGACTGCGCTTCCCGTGCATGTCTATGCCCCGTACTTCGAGACCTGGACGACCGACGGCATCACGACGGCCGCACAGCAGTCCGGCGCCCGCTACTTCACGCTCGCCTTCCTCGAGACGCTCGGCAAGAGCTCCTGCACGCTCGCCTGGGACGGGAACAAGGCGCAGACGATCCCGACCGGCCGCTACCTGTCGGACATCGCTTCGCTGCGCGCGCTCGGCGGCGACGTGATCCCGTCCTTCGGCGGCTGGAGCGCCGACCAGGGCGGCACCGAGATCGCCGACTCCTGCAAGGACGTGAACGCGATCGTCGCCGCCTACGAGCAGGTGATCACGACCTACGACGTGACGCGGCTCGACATGGACGTCGAGGGCAGGTCGCTCAACCGCACCGACGGGATCGACCGGCGCAACAAGGCGCTGAAGATCGTCGAGGACTGGGCGGCGGCCCAGGGGCGGCCCCTCCAGGTCAGCTACACGGTGCCGACGACGCCGAACGGGCTCGAGTCGACCGGGGTCGCGATCCTCCAGAACGCGATCGCGAACGGCACGCGCGTCGACGTCGTGAACATCATGACCTTCGACTACTACGACCGCGTCACGACGGACATGGGCGCGGCCGCGATCAGCGCCGCGCAGGGTCTGCACGGTCAGCTCGCCTCGCTCTACCCGTCGAAGACCTCGGCGCAGCTCTGGGCGATGGAGGGCAACACGCTCATGCCGGGCCTCGACGACTACCCGAGGAAGACCGAGGCCACCTATCCGGCCGACGCGCAGCGGCTCTTCGACTTCGCCAGGGCGAACGGCATCAACACGCTCTCGATCTGGGCGATCCAGCGCGACAACGGCGGCTGCCCGGGCACCACGGGCTCCAACAGCTGCTCCGGGATCGTCCAGAACCCCTGGGACTTCAGCCACATCCTGGAGCCCTACACCGGGCCGTAGCAGGCTCGCATTACTCCCTGCGCCTGTCGCCGTAGACGCACCTGCACCAGCGCGGATGCCCTCGCACGCGGCACCAGTTGGCCCACTCGCGCGCGATCTGCTCGCGCCGCTCCTTCTCTTCCTTGCTCTCCCGTTTCTTCGGCACACGCATCGCGCGCTTTCGCGCTCCGATGTCGTGGCGTTGCCTAGACAACCTCCCCGCGGCTGACCGCGCCGCACTCGAGATCGATCATCGCCACCGGTTTCGCCCCCGGACGGGCCTCGGAGATCCCCGCGCCGAGCGACGGGGCCGGCTCAGTGTACGGAAGAGGCGGACTTCGTGACGAAGCCCGCCTCCCGCACCCCGAGCCGCAGGATGATTGCCGTCAGTCCCGGGCCGATGGGAGCACCAGCTTCATCGGCTCGGAGCGGCGATTCCCTTAGCTCCGACGGTGAGCTCGAAGACGAGCTCCTCGCCGTCCTCGTCGTCCCACTGCGTGCCGGTCTGGCGGAAGTCGAGGCGCCGGACGAGCGCGAGCGACGGCTCGTTGCCCGGGCTCACCGAGGCGACGAAGTGGCGGACGCCGTGCTCCGCCCGCGCCCAGTCGAGGATCGCGACGACGGCTTCCGTCGCGTAGCCACGGCGGCGGAACGGCTCGAACACGGTGTAGCCGACCTCGAGGGCGTTCGCCTTCTTCGGGCCGTTCACCCCCGGCGGCCCGTGGAAGCCGATGTGGCCGACCATCCGGCCGTCGAACGCGATCGCGCGCGGCAGCCACTCTTCGCGCGCCGGATCCGCCCGCGCTTGGTCGCGCCGGAGCCTGAGGAAGCCGAAGTCGTGGCCGTCGGGCCAGTCCGGCGGCAGCTCGAGGCCGAGCGTCGACTCGGCCTCCGCGCGGCGGTCCTCGAGAAGCGCGTCGAGGAACCGCGGGGAGAGCGGGACGAGCGCGAGGCGCTTCGTGTGGATGGGCTTCACGTACGCTTGGGATCGGTGCGGATCGGCGCTGCGAGCGGCATTCTCCTCGTTCTTTTGCTCGCCGCCGCCTGCGGCTCGTCGGCCCGCCCGAGCGTCTCCGTCGTCGGGCCGCTCGGCAAGGGCGCCGACCAGGTGTGGGTCTTCGAGCCGTCGGGGCCGCCGAAGGACGTCGTCGTCTTCATCCACGGGCTCGGGAACGGCGAGCTGACGCCCGCGAACCACCGCCCGTGGCTCGAGCACCTGGCGAAGGAGGGAAGCGCGGTCTTCTACCCGCGCTACGAGACGAGCCTCGGGCAGCCCGACGCCGTGCTGCACGTGCTCGCCGCCGTGCGGACCGGCCTCCGGCACCTGCATCGACCGGGTCTGCCGGAGGTCGCGATCGGCTACTCGCGCGGCGGCGAGATCGTGATCGACTACGCGGCCGTCGCCCGCGGCGCGGGCCCGGCGCCGAGGGAGGTGCTGAGCGTCTTCCCCGGCACCGTCGACCCGGTCGACCCGCCGCTCGACCTGCGCAGCATCAGCCGGCGGACGCGGCTGACCATCCTCGTCGGCGACCGCGACACCGTCGTCGACGGCGCGGGGGCGCGGCAGATGCTCGCGCGGCTCGCCGCCGCTCGGTTCCCCGGCGACCGGATCTCGCTCGTCGTCGTCAAGTCGCGGGGGCGCTTCGTCGTCACGCACCTGGCGCCGCTCGAGGTCTCGCCGGCGGCGAAGCGGGCGTTCTGGGACCGGGCGGACCGGATCGTCGAGCGGGCGCGGGCCGGAGGATGAGCGCCGCGAAGGCGGCGGCCGCGAGGGCGATCCCGAGCCAGGGAAGGGTGAGCGCGGGGTGGAGGACGCTCGGGATGACGTGCGTCGTCCAGCCGCGCTTCGCGATCTGCTCGAGCCACCCGTCCTGCGCGGTGTTCGCCAGGCCGTAGGCGATCTCGAGCCCGAGGTAGAGGCCCACGAGGAGCCGGAGCGCCGGCGCCTCGATCCGGCGGGCGAGCGGCACGAGCAGGAGCGCGGCCAGCGTGAGCAGGACGCCGTCCATGCCGTGGTGGTGGCCGAGGTGGACGGCCGCTCGCACGCCGACCACCTTCCCGGTCAGGAAGATCGAGCGCAGGACGGGGACGCCGTCGAGGTGGAAGCCGAGGTCGGCGGCGAGCCACGGGATCGCGAGCACGAGGAGCGCGAGCGCGGCCGGATGGACTCGCACCCGCTCGCGGTGCAGGCCGGCCGCGAGGGAGAGCCCGACGGCGAGAGCGACTCCGACCGCCGCGAGCGCGTTCACGGGCCGCGCGTCCAGGTCGTACGCGTCCACGACTCCCGGCCAGAAGACGGCCGAGCAGAGTCCTGCCGCCACCAGCGCTCCCGCCAGCGCGATCCTGCGACGCAGGCGCTCCGCGGTGAGCGCGATCACCGGCAGCGCCGCGAGGGCGACGGGGAAGTTCAGGAAGACGAGCGCGCGGCCGAAGCCGGCGCCGACGCCCGAGCCGCTGACGGCGTACAGCCTCGTCGGCGGCTCGCGCGAATACGTGACGACGATCTCGACGGCGACGACGCCGAACATCGCCCACAGAGCCGCGAGGGCGGGGATCTCGGGGGCGCGTCGGTGGTCGTTCTTCAGCCCGTCGCTCCGACCTGCGACCATTTACACCGGATGCGGTTCCGTCGTGTCGCCTTCCTCGCCGGCCTCCTGCTCGCCCTCGCGGTGCCGGCTGGGGCTGCCCCGCCCCAGCTCGAGCTCCTGCCCGGCCACTCCTTCCGCGTCGCCGGGACGCGCGTCGGGTGCTGGGTGACGGCCCCGGTCGGGCCGCCGAGCGTCGAGTGCGGGCTTTGGGGTCGCACGACGCGGATCATCCCCGGCACGCTCGCCACGCGGACGGGCGAGGAGGCGGTCGAGGTTTACCAGCGGCCGCTCGAAGGCGAGCTCTCCCTCCGCGTCCAGCTCCTCCAGCCGTCCCCGCCCGAGACGGCGCCGCCGGCGTCCTCCGTCGGCAACCCCTCCCGCACGACGACGCTCTTCGAGGGGGACGTCGCGAAGCTGGCCGGCACCGACCTGTCCTGCGCGGTGATCCTGCGGGGCGACCTCGGCGCGCGCTGCGGCCGCGTCGATCCGGCCACCGGGGCCTTCGTCGCCTCGAGCGCCCTCGTCACCGTGACGGAGGAGAGCGCGCTCGCCGCCCGCGTGAACTCCAGGGGGATCCCCTCGACGGTCTTCTACCAGCGCCAGCCCTTCATCCCCTCCGTGGAGACGGTCGACCAGGAGCTTCGGGCGCTGGCGCGTGCGGAACGGCGCCTCGCCGCCATCCGTCGCGCCTACCACGGCACGCGCAGCGGCTACCTGAAGGCACGGGCGGCGTTCCGGGCGATCCAGGCCGACGTGCGCCACGACCGCTACATCGCCGCGTGCGTGAAGTTCGCGCCGCTCCTCTACAACAGCTTCTACTTGCCCGGCGGCAGCCTGAACGACGGCGCCGGCCACTGGTACCTCCACTCGGTGCGGAGGATCCAGGCCGCGCTCTGCGGCTAACGCACGCGGAACGCGGGCCCTAGGAAGAGCGACCGCCGGTCGCCGTTCATCGCCGCGCGAAGCGAGACGGCGAGGACGTAGGTCCCGCGCCTTGCAGGAAGCGCCGGCCGCCTGACGGTAACGGTCGCGGCCGCCGCGAGGTTCCCCTCCGCCGCGTCGAGCTCGCCGCTCGTCAGGGCCCGGTCGATC
>VAXK01000067.1 GCA_005885565.1 Actinomycetota bacterium | reverse complement strand
CCGAGTACGACTCTCTGCTCGGTCGGCTCCCCGAGCACGCACATGTCCGCAACGCCCCCGTGCGAGGTCAGGAAGCGCGAGCCGGCCGCGTAGCCGCGGTACTCGCGGCCGACGAAGTCCGGGTGCCACTGCGTCTTCTCGATCTCGCCACAGACGGCCGCGACGAGCACGTCGCCGCGCAGCCGCACACCCGCGTCCTGGAGCGCCTGCACCGCCTCGACATAGCAGGCGAGCGCGCCCTTCATGTTCGAGATCCCGAGCCCGTAGATCCGGCCGTCGCGCACGAACCCGTCCGGCTGGAACCCCGGGATCCCGGCGAGCCACGGCTCGCGGCCCGAGTACGAGGTGTCCATGTGCCCGTTGAACATCAGGCTTGGGCCGCCGCCGGCGCCCTCCCAGAGCCCGACGACGTTCGGCCGCCCGTCCTCCACGTGCTGCCATTGCACCTGGAGCCCCATCCGCTCGAGCTCCTCGCGCACGCGCTCTCCCATCGCCTGCTCGTCGCCGGTCGGGCTCGGAATCGACACGAGGTCGAGGGCGAGGGAGACGAGCCGGCTCTCGTCGACGTGCGCGGCGACGTCAGGCGCGGAAATGCGGCAGCACCTCCCGACCGAAGAGCTCGATCTGTTCGTGCCGGCGGTCGCCCCAGAGCTCGAGCATCACATGCGTGCAGCCGGCGTCGCGGTACTCCTCGATCGCGGCGATGCAGTCGCGCGGGGTGCCGGCGATCGGTTTGCACTTGTCGAGGACGGCGTCCGTCACCTCGGCCTTGGCCGCGAGCCGACCGCCGCGCTCCATCGCCTCGGCGACGGGCCGGATCTCGTCCTGCTCGAGCCCTGCGAGTTCGAGCAGCGTGTCGGCGGCGCCCTTGATGTTCTGGACCTTGTTCGCGAGGTACATGCCCGCGATCTCGCGCGCGCCGTCGCGGCCCTCGTCGCGGTCATGGCCGATCGAGGCGACGACCGTGCAGCCGATGTCGATGTCCGCGGCCACGTTCTCCCGCGTATAGCGGACGAACGCAGGGGTCGTGATCGACGGTGTCAGGCACCCAGACGCGATCTCCCCGGCGAGGGCCTGCATCTTCGGGGCCGTCGCAGCCACGTACACCGGTGGCACCTCGCGCGGCGCGTCGGCCTCGTCCGAAAGGGCCGGCACGGAGGCGCTCCACGTCTCGCCCTCGTACTCGAACGGCCCTCCGCCGAGCACGCCGCGCACGATCGCGACGGCGTCCCGCATCGGCCCGAGCGTGCGCCGCCCGTCGAGCTTCGCGTTGTTGAGGAAGATCTTCGACGTCCCGAGGCCGAGCAGGAAGCGCGCCGGCCCGGCCGCCTCCTGGACGACCCGCGCGTCCATCGCCACCTGCACCGGGTGCCGCGTGAACGGCGAGATGATCCCCCAGCCCACCGTGATCCGCTCCGTCGCCCGCGCGACGAGCGCCGAGGTGACCGTCGACGAGCGCGCCTCCATCCCGTGCTTGCGCCACCAGGGATACGCCTCCGCGAGCCAGATCGTGTCCATTTCGGCCTCGTCCATGACCCGCGCCGAGGCGAGCATCTCGTCGAGCGGCTCCATCGTGAGCTGCATGACGCCGATCCGAAAGGGCTGGCTCATGGCGCCGATCCTCTCACGCTGCCCTGCGGAAGACAGAGGGCTAAAGAGCCACGTACGCCGAGTGTGCCCGAATCGCCGCAACGAGCCGGCGGAGCTCGTCCTCGTTGAGGCCGCGATACGAACCTTGCTTCACGCTGACGCTCAGATGATCAGAAAGCAGCGGGGCCGACCGTTGGCTGGGAATGTAACCGTCCAACTCGTAGCCGATCGCACAACCATACTCGGGCAGATCAAGCGGGTAGGGATCGCCCGTGAACTGCCCGTGTGCGACGACGGTCCGTGTCGGCGACACGTAGAAGAGGACTGGCTGTCCATGGTGGAAAGCGCCCTCGATGGCGTCCAGCCCCTGTGGATCCGAATCCCGACGTGATGCTCTTGAAGCCACGAAAGGGATCCGGCATGTCGCTCCACGCATAGCCGACCATCTTCAGAGTCCCGGCTGTCGCGCGGACGCGAGCCATGTCCACACGCTATATGCGATCTCCAGCGTACTAGTAGTCGCCAGGCTTCAGTCTTCGGTCGAGGTCGTTGGCCCTTCCGGCTCAGGCTCGTACGACTCGGGCGCCAGCGGGTTGAGCCCGTCCTCGGCGCCGCTCGTCCCCTCCGGATTGGCCGGGCCTTCGGCGGGCGGCCCGGAGTCCTTCGGCTCCGGATCCGTCTCCGGCGGCGGCCGCTCCGTCGTCGGCTCCGGAGTCCCGGCGCTCCCGCTCGACGCCGCTTCCGACCCGCCCGCGGCGTCCTGCACCTGCTGGTCGAGCGCGGTCAGGACGTGGTTCACCTGCTGGTTCACGATCGGCTGGAGGACGCGCTGCCCCATCGAGCCGACCGGCCCGGCGATCCGTACGTCGGCCTCCCAGCGCATCGCCGTCCCGCCGCCGTCCGCGTCGCTGAGGTGGAACGTGGTGTCCATGTTCATGATCGCCCCGACGCCGTCGCCCTTCGCGTGCAGCTTCGCGAACTCCGGCTCGCGCTCCTCGAGCTTCTCGAAGCTCACGCTCATCCGCAGCCCGCCCAGGCCGAGCGGGATCTTGACGTGCGCCTTCCAGTGCCGGTCGTCGGCGACGTCGAAGCTCTCGACCCCAGGCATCGTCCGCGCCATCGACGCGGGGTCGTTCAACACCTGCCACACCGTGCTGCGCGGCGCGTCGAAGCGGCGCTCCCCCGAGACGTTCATCGGGCCTGCACCGTAACGCCCCGGTCCTCGCTTCGCAGCAGCTCCCACACTCGGTGGTACGGGTTGCAGCTACGCGTGACCGTCTTGCCGAGCGCGTCCTGGAGCGCGGCGCAGACGGCGTGGATGCCGGCGCCACCGCCCTCGCCCATGCCCTTCGCGCCGAGCGGCGTGAACGGCGACTCCGACTCGATGTAGCCGTTCTTGATCGGCGGCATGTCGAGCGCGTGCGGCACGTGGTAGTCGTAGAAGTTCGGCGTCAGCAAGTTCCCGTCCTCGTCGTAGGCGAAGATCTCGTGCGTCGCCGCGCCGAGCGCCTGCGCGGTCGCGCCGTGCACCTGCCCCTCGACGATCTGCGGGTGGATGCGTTTGCCGCAGTCGTCCACCGCTGCGTAGTCGACGATCTCGTAGCCGCCCGTCTCGGGGTCGACCTCGATGAGGCACGCATGGATCTGCGTCGCGTAGGTCAGCGTCAGGTTCCCGTACTTCCGCTCCTTGTCGGGGAGCTCGAACGGCGGCCGGTACATGTAGCGGGCGTTGAGCGTGATGTCGAGGTCGGTCGGAAGGCCGGCGTTGTTGGCATTCAGGATCGCTCCGAGCGCCATGAACGGCAGCGCCGCCTCGGGATTCGCCTTCATCCGCGCCTGGCCCTCGGCGAGCTCGATGTCGTCCTCCGAGCAGCCGAGGACGAGCGACGCGAGCTTGCGCATCTCCGCGGCGAGCTTCTCCGTCGCGCCCTTCACGGCGCCGAGACCCGTGACCGCGAACTGGCTCGCGTACGTGCCCGAGAGACCCGCGTGCGAGTTCCAGTAGGTGTCGTGCCCCGGCCGGACGTTCACGTCGTCGGGCGTGCAGCCGAGGATGTCCGCCACGACCTGCGCCGCGGTCGTCTCGTGGCCCTGACCCTGCGGGACGGTCCCGAGGGTGACGACGATCTCGCCGAAGATGTCGAGCTTCACCGTCGCCACCTCGTTGTTCCCGGAGAACTGGAGCTCCGGGTTCAGGAGCGTCGACTGGCCGAAGTTGTTCGTCCCCGAGTCGAGCGTCGAGCCGATCCCGAAGCCGAGGAGCTTCCCGCGCGCCTCCGCGTCGCGCCGCCGCTCCTCCAACTGGTCGTAGTCGATCAGCTCGAGGGCGATGTCGAGGCAGCGCGCGTAGTCGCCCGAGTCGTAGATGCAGCCGTTCGGCGTCTCGTACGGCATCTCCTCGGTGCGGACGTAGTTCCGCTTCCGCACCTCGACGGGATCGAGCCCGAGCTCTCGCGCGACGATGTCGACGATCCGCTCCGTAAGCCAGAGGTGCTGCATGCGCGAGTAGCCGCGGTTCGGCGACACCGGCGACTTGTTCGTCACGACCTGCGTGAAGTCGACGCGGATGTTCCGCCAGCGGTAGCACCCCGGCGTGACCTGAGCCCAGATGATGCAGCCGAGCGGCTCGTAGCGCGGGAACGCGCCGCAGTCGTCGACCGCGCGTACGGAGAACCCGAGCATCGTCCCGTCCGCCTTCACCGGCACCTCGACGTCGAGGAACGTCCGCTCGTTGCCGTGCGCGTTCGCAGTGTGCTGGTCGGTCCGCCACTCCGTCCACTGGATCGGCCGGTTCAACTTGCGGGCGAGCAGGCAGCAGGCGACGAACTGCGGGTGCAGGCAGATCTTGTTGCCGAAGGCGCCGCCGATGTCCTGGGTGACGAAGCGGAGCTTGTCGATCCCGACCCGCAGCGCGGGCGCCATCCAGATCGCGCCCACCCCCGGCATCTGGTGGTTGCAGTACATCGTCCACTGGCCGGTGCCGCGGTTGTACTCGACGAGGCAGCCCGAGCACTCGAGCGGCGTCGAGGAGAAGCGGTCGAAGTGGAGCCGCTCGATCTTGACGACGTGGTCGGCCTCCGCCCTCGCCGCCTCGAAGTCGCCCCAGTCGAACAAGCCCGACCAGACGACGTTCGAGCCCGCCTCCTCGTGGAGGATCGGCGCGCCCTCCGCGAGCGCGGCCTCGCCGTCGACGAGGGCCGGCAGCGGCTCGTACTCGACCTCGACGAGCTCGGAGGCGTCGCGCGCGAGCTCACGGCTCGACGCCACGACCGCCGCCACGGGCTCGCCCACGTGCCGCACCTTTCCGACCGCGAGCGCGTAGTCCTTGATGTGCGCCCCGGGGGGCGTCGAGAGCTCGAAGAACGGGTCGGTGAGGATCGCGACCTCGTCGCCCGTGAGCGTCCCGTAGACCCCGCCGACCTCGAGCGCGCGCGCGACGTCGATCGACCTGATCTTCGCGTGCCCATACGGGGAGCGGACGAAGTGGACGTAGCCCATGCCGTGCCGCTTCACGTCGTCGAAGAAGACGCCCTGGCCCTGCACGAGCCGCTTGTCCTCCTTGCGCGGGACGTTCTGTCCTACGAACCCGGGCTTCGTCTCGGTCTCCTCGACGACGAGCGGCCGCTCGGGAGTGACAGTCGTTTCCGTCATTCGCTCACCTCCTGGCCGGACGCGGCCTGAACGGCGCGGACGATGTTCACGTACCCCGTGCAGCGGCAGATGTTGCCCTGGATCGCCCTCCGGATCTCCTCCTCGCTCGGCCGCGGGTTGCGCTCGAGGAGCCAGCTCGCGCTCATCAGCATTCCCGGCGTGCAGTACCCGCACTGGAGCGCGTGGTGGTCGGCGAAGGCTTGCTGGAGCGCGTCGAGCTCGCCGTCGGAGCCCAGGCCCTCGACGGTCCGGATCGACGTGCCGTCGGCCTGCACGGCGAGCAGCATGCAGCTCTTGAGCAGGACGCCGTCCAGGAGGACGGAGCACGCGCCGCAGTTGCCGGTGTCGCAGCCGACGTGGCTCCCCGTCAGGTCGAGGTCGTCGCGGAGGAAGTGGATGAGCAGCTTGCGCGCCTCGACCTCGCGCTCGTAGGAGACGCCGTTCACGTCGACGGCGATCGTGCGCGCGGTCTCGGGCGTCACGACGCGCGCTCCTTCGCGGCGCGGACGGCGCGCACGGCGAGCACCTCGGCCAGGTGGCGGCGGTACTCCGCCGGGGCGTGGACGTCGTCGGGCGGCTGGAGGCCCGCCGCGCGCACCGCGCCGCGCACCGCGTCGTCCTCGGCCGACTCGGGTCGCACGAGGACGGGCACCGCGTCCACGCAGCCGACGACGACGCGGGGCGCGCCGCCGTCCAGGCTCGCCGCGACGTTCACGATGCACGTGCCGTCGCGCCCGATCGGAAGCGACGCGAAGCCGTCGGCCTTGCCAGCCGGGATCGTCACCGTCGTCAGCAGCTCGCCCGGCCCGGCCGCGGTCATGTAGACGCCCAGGAAGAACTCCTCCGCCGGCACCGTCCGCTCGCCGCCCGTTCCGCGGATCGTCATCGTCCCGCCGAGCGCGACCACGAGCGGGGGCAGGTGGTTCGTCGGGTCGTTGGAGCAGACGTTGCCGCCGATCGTGCCGCGGTTCCGCACCTGCACGTCGGCGATCTGCGCGCACACCTCGCCGAGGATCGGCCGCGCCCGCGCCTCCGCGGACTCGACGATCTCGGTGTACGTCGTCATCGCGCCGATCTCGAGCGTGCCGTCGGGGCCGAGCTCGATCCCCTTCAGCTCCTCGAGGCCGTTCAGGTCGACGACGACGTCGGGCGACGCGGCACGAGCCTTCATGACGTTGACGAGCGTCTGCCCGCCGGCGAGCGCGCGGGCCCCGTCTCGCTCCGCGAGCAGCCGCACGGCGTCCCCCACGCTCGCCGGGCGAGCGTACTCGACCTCCCGCAGGAGCATGGCGCGATTTACGCCACAGCCCTCCTCGCGTGTCAAGAAAGAGACGTCGGCGACGAGACGCGTCGCGCGACTAGTCGTCGTTCAGGATCGTGCCCTTGCCCTGGTACTTGCCGAAGTAGGCGTTGGAGCTGACGCCGGCGAGGTTGAAGAAGAACCTCTCGTTCAGCTCGCGTACCCGGTCTCCCTTCACTTTCACGGTGAACGTCTTGGCCTTCACGCCGGGATTGAACGTGACGTTGACGGTGCCGGGGACCGGGACGAAGTCGGATCCGGCGACGGCCGACTCGGACTGGACCCAGTACCTCAGCGTCACCGCGTCGATCGGGAAGTCCGAGAGCGTGATCGTGAAGTTGAAGTCCGTGTAGCCCGAGTTGCCCTCGTTCTTCGTGACGTCGTTGACGTTCACCTGGCACTGGTAGCGGCGGTCGTGCGGGTGGTTTTTGTCGCCGCACCCCTTGCCGGGCTTCGGCGTCGTCGTGCTCGTGCTGCTGCTCGACGAGGTCGTGCTCGTCGTCGGACGCGTCGTCGTCGAGGTCGAGGTGCTCGTGGAAGTGCTCGTCGTCGGCCGCGTCGTCGTGCTCGTGCTCGACGTGGTGCTGGACGACGTCGTCGACGTCGTGGACCGGGTCGTCGTCGATGTCGTCGAGCTCGTTGTCGTGGTGGAGGCGGTCGTGGTCGTCGTCGGAGTCGTCGTCGTTGTCGTCGAGCAGTACTGGTACTGCGCCGAAGGCCCGGTGCAGTACTGGTACTGGTAGCCGTACGTGTAGCCGAGCAGGCCGCGACCGCTCGCGTAGCCGATCGCCGCGAGGCTCACCATCGCGACGACGACGAGCGCTCCGGCGGTCAACCGCCGAAGCAGGCGCCTTCTCGCGTCTCCCGAACCCTCGCTCGTGCCGCTCTCCCCCTCTCCGCGCCGGACTGTATGGCGATTCCGCAAGATATTCAAGGGCTAACCTCGAAAAAGTTGCCGCAGAGCGGCAACCTCGAACGACCCTCGTGGAGCTCCCCGGGTTGGACTCGAACCAACAACCCTCCGGTTAACAGCCGGATGCTCTGCCAATTGAGCTACCGGGGAACGGCGCCTTCGGCGCGCGTAGTGTAGCCGGGCCCGCGCCGCCGTCAGGCCAGCTCGAGGAAGGCGCTGCGCACCTTCGCGAGCGCCTGCTGGAGGTCGAGCAGCCGCCCCCCTTCGGCGTCCGCGAGCTCGCGCCTGAGCCGGCGCTCGCGCAGCCGGAGCAGCAGCTCCCTCGCCGTCCGCTCGTCGATGCCGTCGGCCGCGGCACGCGCGTCGAGCTCCGCGAGGAGAGGCGTGACCCGCTCCTTGCCCTCGTCCCCGTCGAGCAGCAGCTCCCGGAGCTCACGGTGGAGCGGCGAATCGAAGTGCTCCGGTCCGAGGTCCGCGAGGATCGGCCGAAGCTCCGGATGGGCGAGGACTCCGGCGAGGGCGTCCCGCTCGCGGCGCTCGTCCGCGTCGATGACCCGAACGGAGACGGCCGATCGGCTCGGCTCGCCCGCGTACCTCCGCGACGCGAGCCCCGCCTGGAGATCCCTCGGCAGTCCGAGCAGATCTGTCGCAACCGCCTTCGCCTCCTCACGCTGGAGCGAATCCGGGCAGCGCGAGAGGAACTCCTGGACGGCCACGAAGGCGCTCTGGCGGTCGGGAGCACGAGCGACCTCGACTCGCACGCGATACGTCATGAAGCTCTCCGCTTCCGCGAGTCGCCGCTCGAATCCCTCCGCTAGGTCCGCCGGATCCTTGCCGGGCGGAAGCGTCAGCACCTGCACGTCGAATCCCGCCCGCACGGCGAGCTCCATCCCGCGCAGGGTGGCCGCCTCGCCGGCGGCGTCGCCGTCGAAGCAGAGCCAGAGGCGCTTCGTCAGTCGCCCGAGCTCCTTCAGCTGGCCCTCAGTCAGCGCCGTTCCCATCGCCGCCACGACCGGCTCGAGCGCGGCCTGGCGCAGCGCGAGGACGTCGGGATTCCCCTCGACGACGAGCGCGCGGTCCTCGCGCGCGATCGCCGTCCGAGCGCGGTCGAGCCCGTACAGGAGATCACCCTTCCGGAAGAGCTCGCCTTCCGGGGAGTTCACGTACTTGGCGTGCAGCGGGTCGTCGTCGTGGAGCTTGCGCGCCTGGAAGCCAACCACTCGTCCGCGGGCGTCGGCCAGCGGGAAGAGCAGTCGGCGCGAGAAGTAGTCGTTGCCGCGCCGGTTGGCGAGGCCGGCCGCGGCGAGCTCGGCCGGTGTGAACCCCTTCTCCCGGGCCTTTCGCGTGAGTGTCTGGCCGCCCGGGGCGAGGCCGAGCCGGTACTCGCGGCAGACCTCCTCGCGCAGGCCGCGGCCGGTCAGGTAGTCGCGCGCGAGCGCGCCTGCGGGCGAGTCCCAGAGGTACCGCTCGTAGTAGCGCGCGGCGGCGGCGAGGACCTCGAGCAGCCGCTCGCGGTGGCGGCGCCGTGCGTCCTGCTCCGGCGAGATCTCCTCGTACTCGAGCGGGACGCTGACGCGGTCGGCGAGCCACTCGATCGCGCCGACGAAGTCCAGATGCTCCGTCTCCCGGACGAACGTGATCAGGTCGCCCTTCGCCCCGCAGCCGAAGCAGTAGTAGAGCTTGTCCGTCGCGTTCACGGAGAAGCTCGGCGTCCGCTCGTCGTGGAACGGGCAGCGGCCGAGGTAGCGCGCCCCGACTCGCCGCAGCTGCGTCCGCGCGGATACGACGGCGGCCATGTCGGCGGCAGCCTTGACCTGCTCGACGGACGAGTCCTTGATGCGCCCACCAGGCCGGGCCGACCGGGGAGCGCCTGAGAGCCGCGGTCGCGGCTGAGCGGCCTGCTGGGACAACGGCATAGTCATGACTCCTCCGGCACCGTGCCGCAACCGTGTGGAGAACGCCCCCGCGACCTCGGCCGATCACCGCCATTTGCACCCACAACGAAACCCATGTTCGCACCCACTCCGGACGTCCCCTGTTGATGAAAAGCCCGCTAGGAGCGGGAAGAACGTCGCGAAATCCTCAGGTTGCGCGCCGCCTGTGGATCAGAGGCCCACCGCGAACTCGAGCGCGAAGCGGTCGGTCATCCCCGCGACGAAGTCGGCGATCTCGTCGGCGCCGTCGCCGCGAGCCGCGAGGTGGTCGAAGATCGTCTGGACGACCTCGCGGGCGCGTGCGTGCTCCGCCTGTGCGTGAGGCGCGAGGTAGACGTGCTCGAACATGAACGCGCGGAGAGCGAGCATCGCGCTGCCGATCTCCTCGCTCTGCGCCACGTCACCCTCCCGGTCCGACGTCTCGACGAGGTCCTGGACCAGCGTGTCGATCCGCCGCGAGCCGGTCTCGCCGAGAAGCTCGACCTCGCGCCGAGGCAGATCCTCGGCCGCGAGCGTTCCGAACCGGATCGCGTCGTCGATGTCGTGGTTGATGTAGGCGACGCGGTCGACGAGGCGAACGAGCTTGCCCTCCAGCGTCTCGGGCTCCTCTGACCCGGTGTGGGTGAGGATGCCGTCGCACACCTCCGCGGTGAGGTTCAGCGACCGCGCGATGCGGAGCGATTGCTCGTTGTGGCGGAAGCGCCGGCCGAACCTGGACGAGAGCGCGGCATCCAGTGCGTCCTCTCCGGCGTGGCCGAACGGCGGGTGTCCCACGTCGTGCCCGAGGCCGACGGCCTCGACGAGATCCTCGTTCAGACGCAGCGCGCGCGCGACCACGCGTGCGATCGCCGTCGTCTCGAGCGTGTGCGTCATGCGCGTCCGGTAGTGGTCGCCCGCCGGGTCGATGAAGACCTGCGTCTTCCCCTTCAGGCGGCGGAACGGCTTCGAGTGCAGGATGCGATCGCGGTCGCGCTGGAACGGCGTGCGGAGCCGCGATTCGGGCTCCGGGCGCGCACGCCCGCGCGTCTCGTACGAGCGGACGGCGAGCGGAGATAGCCACCGCTCCTCGTGCTCGCGAACGCGGGCCTCGAAGGCCTCGACGACGGTTCCGGCGACCTCGCGCACCGCGTCAAGCGTAGTGGCTGGCGCGGGCGGCGCCGTCCGGCACGAGTTCGGTGTCGCGCGGCAGGGACTCGCGCGCCGGGCGCGGCCGACGGGCGGCGCGGCGAGCCTGGGCGGGACCCATCCCCAACCCCCACCCTCCCGGGGTGCGGCATGGGATTCTCACGCTACCGAGCGCGCCGCCGGCGCGGGTGACAGGTGCGTGCCGATCTCGTGTCGAGTTCTCGGCGTTGTCCGGCCTGTTTTGCCGCCCGATCGGACATGTCCGCTGCCTCGGCTCAGATGATGATCGGAACCGTTCCACCGTCCGCGCTCCACGCCGCGCCGGTCACGTACCGCGCCCGGTCCGAGCAGAGGAACGCGACGACGGCGGCGATCTCGTCCGGCTCCGCGAGGCGTCCCAGAGGCCGACCGTTACCCACCGCCTCCAGCACCTCCGCCTTCGTCTTGCCACTCGCCGCTGCCTGCTGGTCGGCCAGGCCGCCGTCGCCGAGCCAGGCGTCCGTCGCCGTCGGCCCCGGCGTGACGGCGTTGCAGCGCACGCCATCCCTTGCGTACAGGTCGGCGACGAGTCGCGAGAGCGAGAGAACGGCCGCTTTCGTCACCGAATAGTTCGGCATTCCCGTGGAGGGCCGTTTCCCGGCCGTCGACGAGACGTTCACGATCACGCCCCCGCCGCCGTCACGCAGGGTCGGCAGCGCCGCCCGGATCGTCCGCACGTAGCTCATGACGTTCAGCTGCCACATCTCGTCCCATTGGAGATCCGTCAGCTCCTCGAACCGCATCTGGTACGCAACGCCGACGTTGTTGACGACACACCGCACCGGGCCGAGCGCCTCGGCCGCCTCCGCCAGGAGCGCATCAGGGCCGCCCGACTCGGCGAGATCGCACACGACGCCGAGCTCGGCGCCCGCCTCGCGTCGCGCGCGCTCGACGCGACCTGGGTCACGTCCACAGACGACGACCCGCGCTCCCTCCTCGGCCAGCAGCCGAGCAGTCGCCAGGCCGATTCCGCTCGTCGAGCCGGTGATGAGGCACACGCGGTCGCGAAGGCCGAGATCCACGCCGGCTAGCGTAGACGGCGCGGCCTACCGGCTCGCCGTCGGGAGCGCCAAAACCCGCTCGTTAGACTGACTTCCGGTGGAGGACTACACGAGCAAGTACAAAGGCGAGCAGGTCGAGGTCGCTCTGTTCGGCGGCGAGTACCAGGAGGGCGTGCTCACCGCCTACTGCTACGTCGAAGACGTGGCCCATATCGAGCTCAACGGCCACATTCTCGTCCCCCTCCAGAACATCGCCTCGCTTCACTGCTCGAGTCGCTGCGACGCTCCCGAGCCGGACTGGCCTCCGCGCGGGCTCGCCGAGGACGATCGCGACGACGAACCTTGAACGGCGCCGTGACGCCGATGCGACGAAACGTTCTTCCGGTTCTCGCCAACGTCCTGAAGGCGTGGGCGCTCGTTCTCGGCGCGTGCGCACTTCTCGGTGCGATCGGCTTCGCGGCCGGCGGCTACCGGCTTCTGTCGATCCTCGTCTTCTGCGCGCTCCTTCTCGCCGGCGGCGCCTACTGGTACTCGGACCGCGTCGCGCTCGGGCTCGTCGGCGCGCGCGAGCTTCCGCTCGGCGAGGCGCCCGTCCTGCACTCGGCGATCGAGCGGCTCGCGGCAGTTGCTGGCGTGCTGAAGCCGCGTCTGTACCTGATCGCGGACGGGCACCCGCGCGCCCTCGCGGCCGGCCGAGGACCGCGTGCCTCTGTGCTCGTCGTCAGCGCCGGGCTCGTCTCCGCGCTGACCCCCGCGGAGCTCGAAGGGGTGATCGCGCACGAGCTCGCCCACGTGCGGAACCGCGACGTCGTCGTCCAGACCTCCGCCGTCGTGATCGCCGCGGCCGTCGTCGAGACGAGCCGTCTCGGCGGGTGGCTCGCACGCGCGCTCCTCTTCGTGCTCGGACCGGTGGCCGCCGCGTTCGTGCACCTCCTACTCTCGCCGAAGCGCGAGTTCGCCGCCGACGCGGCCGCAGCGCAGCTGTGTGGCTCGCCGCACGGCCTTGCGGACGCGCTCGTGCGCCTCGAGCAGGCGAACGAGCTCGTCCACTTCGAGGGAAGTCCGGCGACGGAGCCGCTGTACACGATCAACCCGTTTGCCGAGGAGGGCCTGGCCGCGCTCTTCGCGACTCATCCGCCGGTCTCGGAGCGCGTCCGGCGTCTCCGCGCTCTCGATCCGGGTTGGCACGAGAAGCTTCGAGCCGCCTGAAACGAGAAGGGCCGCTCTCGCGGCCCTCCGAACGTAGTTGGCGGCTGCCTACTCTCCCGGGAGGTTGCCCTCCGAGTACCATCGGCGCAAGTGGGCTTAACTTCTCTGTTCGGAATGGGAAGAGGTGTATCCCCACCGCTATGGCCGCCAAATTGTCGCGTGCGCGAGGCGCACACCTTCAAAACTCCATAGCAGCTTCCGCGTGTTCTAGATCAAGACCTCGGGCAATTAGTACGAGTCCGCTGAACACATTGCTGTGCTTACACGTCCCGCCTATCAACGTGGTGGTCTCCCACGGCCCTTACTCCCTCTAGGGGATGGGAAGCCTCATCTCGAGGTGGGCTTCCCGCTTAGATGCTTTCAGCGGTTATCCCATCCGGACGTGGCTAATCAGCAGCGCCGTTGGCACGACGACTGATACACCAGAGGTCCGTTCGTCTCGGT
>VAXK01000066.1 GCA_005885565.1 Actinomycetota bacterium | reverse complement strand
TCGCCAACATCGGCGGCTGGCTGAACACCCACTTCGGCCCCGGCGGCTCGACGGTCGGGATCTGGAGCACGCCGATCGACGTCCCGAAGTACGAGTTCGGAATCTTCGGGATCATCCTGCTGGTGGTGATGCTCTTCAGACCGGAGGGCCTCATACCGAGCTCGAGGCGAGCGGCCGAGTTCCACGAGGGCGTCGCCGACCAGCCGCTCTACGACGTGACGCACTGATGGCCGAGCTGCTCGTCGCCCAGGGGGTGCGCAAGGAGTTCGGCGGCCTGACGGCGGTGAACAACGTCGACTTCACCGTGCCGGAGGAGTCGATCGTGAGCCTCATCGGGCCGAACGGCGCCGGCAAGACGACGTTCTTCAACATGCTCACCGGCGTCTACAAGCCGACCGGGGGCCAGATCGTCTTCGCCGGCGAGAACGTCACGGGCAAGCCGCCGCACGCGATCACCGAGCGCGGCATGGGCCGCACCTTCCAGAACATCCGCCTCTTCCAGAACATGACGGCGATCGAGAACGTCCTCGTCGGGATGCACTCGCGCCTGAGGGGCGGGATCGTGGGCTCGATCACGCGCTTCCCGGGCTCGCCCGTCGACCGCGAGGAGGGCGAGGCACGGGAGAAGGCGCGCGAGCTCCTCGCCTTCTGCGACCTCCACGGGCGCGAGCGCCTGATCGCGAAGGAGCTCTCCTACGGCGACCAGCGGCGGCTCGAGGTCGCGCGCGCGCTCGCGACGCGACCGAAGCTCGTGCTCCTCGACGAGCCGACCGCGGGCATGAACCCGCAGGAGACGGCCGACTTCACGGCCTTCGTCGAGCGGCTTCGCCGGGAGGAGAAGCTCACCGTGCTCCTCATCGAGCACGACATGCGGGTCGTGATGGGCGTCTCCGACCGCGTCACCGTCCTCGACTACGGCGAGAAGATCGCCGAGGGCACGCCGCAGGAGGTCCAGCGCGACCCGCGCGTAATCGAGGCCTACCTCGGCTCGGCTGCGGTGGAGGCATGACGACGGCGGCCGGCACGTCGAAGGTCCTCGAGCTGCAGGACGTGAACACCTACTACGGCTCGATCCACGCGCTGAAAGGGATCTCGCTCGAGGTCTTCGACGGCGAGGTGGTCACGCTGATCGGGGCGAACGGCGCCGGCAAGTCGACGACGCTCCGCTCGATCAACGGCCTGAACAGGCCGCGGAAGGGCTCGATCACCTTCCGCGACCGCGACATCACCGCGACGCCCGCCGACCAGGTGGTGAAGATGGGCATCTCGCAGGCCCCGGAGGGGCGGCGGCTCTTCCCGCGCATGAGCGTGCTCGAGAACCTCGAGATGGGCGCCTTCCAGCGCAAGGACCGGAGGGGGATCCGCGAGGACCGCGACCGGGTCTTCGAGCTCTTCCCGCGGCTCCAGGAGCGGCGGCACCAGAAGGCGGGGACGATGTCGGGCGGCGAGCAGCAGATGTGCGCGATCGGCCGGGCGCTGATGGCGCGGCCCAAGCTGCTGCTGCTGGACGAGCCGTCGATGGGGCTCGCGCCGATCTTCGTCGAGAAGATCTTCGAGATCGTGAAGGAGATCAACCAGCAGGGGACGCCGATCCTGCTCGTGGAGCAGAACGCGCTCATGGCGCTCGACGTCGCCGACCGCGGCTACGTGCTCGAGACGGGGCACGTGGCGCTCGAGGGCGCCGCGAGCGAGCTGCGGCAGAACGAGCAGGTTCGCAAGACCTACCTCGGCGAGGGCGACTAACAGGCCCTTTTCAGCGAGGCCCCGGTGCCGCTGCGCCGCCACGCCGTCGGCCGCTTCGGCTCGCCGCCGCACGACTCGGGGCGCGGCGGGTCGAGCGGGACGGGCTCGACGCGCACGTCGAGCTCGGACGCGGGATCGTCGTCGATCCGCAGCCGCCCGGTCTCGCCGCGCGCGAAGAAGTCCGCCGCCTGCGCCTCGGGCTCGAGCGCCGAGCGACCGCGGAAGTGCTCGAGGACGATGCGACCCTCCCGGTGGTCGGCGACGACGCGGCGGGTCGCTTCAACGTCGAGGCGCCCGTAGACGAGGCCCTCCGGGAGGCAGACGAGGTTCGGCGCGAAGCGGTGGCCGCCGATGTGGGAGGTCTCCCACAGCCGATCGCCGAGCTCGGGTGCGAGCGCGCGCGCCAGCTCCCGGCCGGCCCGCCCACAGCAGCCGTCGCGCCGCCCGTTCGTGCATACGAGGTAGAGCGGCCCCTCGACCCGCTCGCCGCGCGCGTCGAGGTCCGGCTCCGGGAGGAGCTCGACGAACGGCTCCGGCGGGACGCAGGAGACGCGGAAGACGCGGCGCGGCACGGCTCCACGGCGGCGGAACGGCCGGACGAGGCCGACGCGGACGCCCTCTTGCTTGCCGCGTGCCTCCAGCGCTCCGAAGCCCGCCTCGGCGACGGCGTCACGGCCCCACGCCCTCGGCTCCTCGATCAGCAGCCATCTACGGGCGAAGGGCGCGGTGGCGTGCAGCGGCTCGCCGAGCGCGACCGAGAGCTCCGAGCACCTCATGCGGTAACCCGCGCCTCCGTCTGGAACGACCGGTCGGGGCCAATCATGGTGTAACTCGCAGCGGAAAATAGGGAGGAGCGAGGAGGTACCCGACGCGGGGCGGCCGGCCCGCCCGGCCGCTCGCCATCTCGAGCGCGGCGCCGAGCCCGTGGGCGGGCACGAACCCGAGCTGCCGGGCGGCGACGGCGTCGCGGCACCCGGCGACGACGACCGCGCCGAGACGGTCGAGCGCCGGGCGACACGCGGCCCACTCCGCGAAGGGCGCCAGCGGGTGGCAGGCCCGCCCGGAGCGGTAGGCCTCGACCGCCCGCTCGTCGCGCGCGGCCGCCTCCTCGGCCGCGTCGAGCCCGCCGCCGCTTCGCGCCGCGTAGAAGATCGCCCGGTATGGGTGCTGCGTCGGGTGCGTGAAGTGGCGGAGGAAGCGGTGGAGCAGGATCGCCGTACCCCCGGGCGCGAGCGGGAACGAGTCGCGCCACAGGCGGAGGGCGAGCCCGAGCCCGAGGTAGGCGGCGAGGAGCGGGTTCGGCCGCTCGCGGGGCAGGTACGGCGTCGCGCGCGGGATGCCGATGCAGATCGCGTCCAGCCGGCCTGCGAGGTCCGCTCCGCGCAGCTCGACGCCTCGGAGCAGCGCCTCCGCATGGGCGACCGACGGCGGCCCGGCGAAGGCCGCGGCGGCACTCAGCTCGAGCGGGAGCGAGCGCAGCACGCGCGCGCGGAGCGGCCCCGGCGCGAGGCCGAAGAGCCGCCGGAGCGGCGAGCGCGCGACCCTCTCGACGGCCGCCGCGTCGTACGGGTACCCCTGGAGCGCGCCGGAGACGCGCGGGTGGTTGAGCACGAGCGACACGCCGAGGAGCGGGACCCGGCCCGCGAGCCCTCGCTCGAGCGCGCTCGCCGCCTGCCAGCCCTCCGAGCCTGCCGTCTCGAGGAGCGACTCGCCGCCGCTCGCCGCCGCGACCGTCTCCGCGCCGGTCGCCGCGAGGAGCGCGCCCGCGCCGCCGTGCAGCACGGTCTCGGCGGCCGTCACTGCGACGACGAGATCCGTCTCGACGAGCGCGGGGTGGACGCGCGCCGAGCCGACGTCGACGAGCCCGGGATCCTCGGCGTCGTGCACGGCCACGTGGCCGTGGAACCGGCGCGCGAAGTCGGGCGTGACGAGCGCGGCAAGCTCCCGCTGGCCGGCGCGACGCGCGAGCCCGCCGGCGACGAGGATCGTCTGGTAGCCGCTCGGGACGCCGAGCCGCTCGAGCTCGTCGACGGCCGCGCCGATCGCGAGCTGCCGCGGGTCGCGCTCGGCGCCGGGAATCGGCAGCGCGGGCGACTCGACGACGATCGTCGCCCGCCGCGTCCCGCGCGCGAGCTCTGCGAGCGGTGGCCCCTCGAGCGGGAAGCGGAGCGCTTCGCGCACGGCCGCGGCCACGTCGGCGAGCGCCTCCCTGGGCGCCGGCGGGCGCAGCACGACGTCGCCGTCGCCGGCGTTCGCGACGACGAGACGCGTGCCCGAGAGGAGCGGAACCCGCGGCATCCCGACACGCTATGCGCTGGGCGGGCGGCACTAGAGTTGCAGGGATGCCGAAGACCCTCACGGGAGCCGAGCTCCAGCTCGACGACGCGCCCGCGCGCGAGGCCGAGCTCTTCCTCGTCGACGGCAACAACCTCGCCTACCGCGCCTTCTTCGCGCTCCCGGAGGAGCTCGCGACGAGCGAGGGCTTCTCCACGAACGCGCTGCTCGGCTTCACGAACATGCTCTTCAAGCTGCTCTCGGACTACCGGCCGAAGGGCGTCGCCGTCGCGTGGGACACCCGCCCCGTGCACCGGACGGAGCTGTCCGAGGAGTACAAGTCCGAGCGGCGGCCGATGCCGGATCTCCTGCGCGAGCAGTTCCCGTACTTCCGGCCGATCGTCGAGGCCTTCGGCTACCGCAACCTCGAGTTCGAGGGCTGGGAGGCGGACGACGTGATCGCCACGCTCGCGTCCCGCGCGGACGAGGCCGGCGTCAAGACGTGCGTCGTCTCCACCGATCGCGACGCGTTCCAGCTCGTCTCCGAGAACGTCTGCCTGATGATGACGCCGCGCGGTGTCTCCGACGTCAACGTCTACACGCCGGAGCGGGTCGAGGCGCGCTACGGGATCCCGCCCGAGCGCGTGCCCGACTTCATCGGCCTCAAAGGCGATACCTCGGACAATATCCCCGGCATCCCCGGGATCGGCGACAAGACCGCGGGGCAGCTCGTCGCGCAGTACGGGTCGCTCGAGGGCGTGCTCGAGCACGTCGACGAGCTCTCGCCCGCGCGTGCGAAGAGCATCAGGGAGAACGCCGAGCAGGCGCTCGTCTCGAAGGAGCTCGCGACGATGCGGCGCGACCTCGACATCGACTGCGACCCGTCCGAGCTCGTCCTCGCCCCGCCCGACCGGGGACAGCTCAAGGAGATGTTCAGGCGCTTCGAGTTCCGGAACCTCCTCGGCCGCGTCGACGAGCTCGACGAGGCGCTTCCGGCCGCGCCGATGCGGGTCGAGGGCACGGAGGTCGAGTGGCGGGAGGGCACGCTGGAGGGTCTGTCCCTCCGGCGAGTCGGGCTCGCGATCGAGGACGGACGCTTCGCGATCGCGACCGACGAGGGTGTTGTCGTGGGCGAGTGGCGGCCCGAGCTCGAGGCGCGGCTCCGGGACGCCGAGATCGTCGCGCACGACTTCAAGTCGCTGCCGCGGCTGACGATGCAGCCGGCCGACGACACCATGATCGCGGCGTACCTCATCGAGCCGTCGCGCTCGCAGTACGACCTGGACGAGCTGGCCGAGGAGTACGGGCTCGTCCCGGTGCCGAGCCCGCCCGCCGACGAGGAGACGACGGCCCTCGTCCGTCATACGGAGTCGGCGAGGCGGCTCGCCGGCCCGATGCGCGAGCGGGTGCGGGAGCGGGGCTCGGAGCGGCTCTACGACGACATCGAGCTCCCGCTGGCCGCGGTGCTCGCGTCGATGGAGGACGCGGGAGTCCGGATCGACGACTACCGGATGGGCGAGATCACGGCACGGCTCCGCGACCGGCTCGAGGAGCTCGAGGCGCGCGCGTACGAGCTCGCGGGCCAGGAGTTCATGCTCGGCTCGACGCAGCAGGTGGCACGCATCCTCTTCGAGAAGCTCGAGCTCACGCCCGGCCGGAAGGGCAAGACCGGGTACTCGACCGATACGCGCGTCCTTCGCACGATCCGCGGCGACCACGAGATCGTCGGCGTGATCGAGGAGTGGCGCGAGTACTCGAAGCTCCTGAACACCTACCTCGAGCCGCTGCCGAGCCTTATCTCGGAGGCGGACCGGCGGCTGCACACCACGTTCAACCAGACGGTGGCCGCGACGGGCCGCCTCTCGACGTCGAACCCGAACCTGCAGGCGATCCCGATCCGGACCGAGCTCGGCCGCGAGATTCGCTCCGCCTTCGTCGCCGAGCCCGGGTACCGCCTGCTCTCCGCCGACTACTCGCAGGTGGAGCTGCGGATCCTCGCCCACGTCTCGGGCGAGCCGAAGCTGCGCGAGGCCTTCGCCCGCGGCGACGACATCCACCGCGCGACCGCCGCGGAGGTGCTCGGCAAGGACCCGGCGACGCTGACGACGGGCGAGCGCGCGATCGCGAAGATGATCAACTTCGGGATCGTCTACGGGATCTCCGCCTTCGGGCTCTCGGAGAACCTCGAGATCCCGCGCGAGGAGGCGCAGGAGTACATCGACGCCTACCTCGCGCGCTTCCCCCACGTGCAGGACTTCATCCAGCGGACGATCGAGCAGGCGACGCGCGACGGCTACGTCACGACGCTGCTCGGCCGCCGCCGGCCGGTGCCCGAGATCCGCGCCTCGAACCGGCAGACGCGCTCCCTCGGCGAGCGCCTCGCGGTGAACTCGATCATGCAGGGCTCGCAGGCGGACATCATCAAGGTGGCGATGGTGGCGATCCACCGCCGCCTGCGCGACGAGGGGCGGTCGGCGCGGCTCGTCCTCCAAGTGCACGACGAGCTCCTGCTCGAGGTGCCGGATGCGGAGGTCGGCCCGGTGCGCGAGCTCGTCCGCAAGGAGATGGTGAGCGCCTTCCCGCTCGATCCGCCGCTCGCCGTCGACGTCGGCGTAGGTGACGCCTGGAACGACGCGAAGAGCTGACCGCCGGGCTACGCATCGGCGACGTCTACCGCGATGCGTGGCGCATCTATCGCTTGCTCCTTCGCCGGACCGTGCTCACGGGCGCGATCGTCTTCGGCGCCGTCGCGCTCGTGGACGTCGCCGGCGATCATGTTTCGGGTCGCGGCATTGCGATCGGGTTCGGGATCCTCTCGTTTCTTCTCGACCTCGCCGCTCCGGTATTCGTGCAGGGGGCCCTCATCGAGATCGTCCGGAACATCCATGCAGGCCGTCCGGCACGGCCCATCGGGGCTCTCTACGAAACGGCGCGCAGGCGTTTCTGGCCGCTCTTCTGGGCCTCGATCATCTACTCCCTGGGGATCTCTTTCGGCCTGCTCCTCCTCATCGCCCCTGGACTCCTCGCCGCCGCGCGTTGGTCGCTCATGGCGCCGTTCGTCGTGCTGGAGGGCGAAAGCGCGTCCGATGCCTTGGACAAGTCGCGCGCAACGGTCGGGGGCCGCACCTGGGAGGTGATGTGGATCGTCGTGGCTACCTTCGTCCTCCTGGCCGGCTCGTCGAACCTGATCATCTACTTCGCTCTGCCGGAAGGGCCGGTCCCTGCGATCCTCTTCTCGTTCCTCTGGAGTTCCTTGACCGCGCCGTTCGAGGCGCACGTGCTGAGCGTCGTCTATTACCGCCTCACGGACCCCGAGCGGCCGGTAATCCATGAGGACGTCGTGCGCTGGCGTTCCGTTTGGGAAGGGGCGTGAAAGCCGGCCGCGTCGGGTTTCGGCCCCTCGAGGCGAGCGATCTTCGCCTGTTGCACGAATGGCTCCAGCGTGAGCACGTGGGGCGCTGGTGGACCGAGCACCGCACCTACGCGGACGTCGTCGCGCACTACCGGCCGGCGATCGAGGGCCGCGACCCGACCGACCACTACCTCGTCCTGCTCGACGGCCGTCCGATCGGTTTCGTCGAGACGTACCTCGTCTCCGACCACCCTGAGTACGCGCGCGTCGTCAGGGTCGGCGACGGGGTGGCCGGCGTCGACCTCTTCGTCGCCGAGGAAGAGCTGACGGGCAAGGGCCTCGGCACCGAGGTGCTGCGGGCGTTCGTCTGCGACGTCGTCTTCGCGGAGCCGGCCACGATCGCCTGCGTCGCCGGGCCGGATGCTCGTAACGGGGCCTCGATCCGCGCCTTCGAGAAGGCGGGCTTCCAGGCAGTCCGAGAGTTCCACGATCCAACCGACGGTCGAGACCACGTGCTCGTCCGCCTCGATCGCTGAGACGTAGGGTTCGCGGATGCAGGTTCGGCTCCCCGACGGGTACGAGATGTTCGTCGAGGAGGTCGGAAGCGGCTTCCCGCTGATCGTCCTTCACGGCGGGCCGGGGCTCGACCACACCATGTTCCGACCCTGGCTCGATCCGCTCGGCGACGAGCTCCGCCTGCTCTACGTGGACGAGCGCGGGCAGGGACGGAGCGAGCGGGTCGACCCCGAGACGGTCTCGCTCGAGGTCTTCGCGCGTGACGTCGACCTGCTCGCCGAGGCGCTCGAGCTCGACCGCTTCGCCCTTCTGGGCCATTCCTTCGGCGCGATCGTGACGACCTGGCACGCGACCGAGGTCGGCACCGCCGCCGCGTACGTGATCTCGGGCGGCGGCGACGCGAGCGAGCCGCTGCTCGCCGACGTCGAGGCCTCGCTCGAGGCGATGGGCGAGCGCGGCCGGCCGATCGCAGAGTCGTGGGAGCACGAGCAGACCGTCGAGACCGACGCGGAGCTGAAGGAGCTCCTGCGGGTGCAGATGCCGTTCCACTTCCACGGCGAGCCGCCGCCGGGCTACGGCGAGGAGACGGTCGCCTCGCCCGAGGTGCTGCGGCACTTCGCGAAGATCGGCTACGGCGACTTCGACTATCGCCCGCGGCTCGCGGCCGTGCGTCGCCCGACGCTCGTCGTCGTCGGCGAGCACGACCGGACGACGACCACGCGCGGCGCGCGCGTCCTGCACGAGGGCATCGAGGGCAGCGAGCTCGCCGTCGTCCCGAACGCCGGCCACATGAGCTTCGTCGAGGCCCAGGACCGCTATCTCGACACGGTCCGGAGCTTTCTCCGAGCCGCATCGGCGGCCTGAGAACTGCTCTGGAGCCTGGCTATACTGACCCGCTGCCAATGGCACCGGAAACAATCGACACGCAGGATCAGGAGCTCGAAGAAGGGGTCTGGACCCGGAACGAGGAGGGGGAGCTCGTTCCGGACTACGACTCGACCTTCCCGACGATCAACGAGGGCGAGGTCGTGCACGGCACCGTCGTCCGGGTCGACAAGGACGAGGTGCTCGTCGACATCGGCTACAAGTCCGAAGGCGTGATCCCGGTCGCCGAGCTCTCGATCCGCCGCTCGGTGAACCCGGCCGACGAGGTGTCGGTCGGCGAGCAGGTCGACGCGCTCGTGATGACGAAGGAGGACGCCGAAGGACGGCTGATCCTCTCCAAGAAGCGCGCCCGCTTCGAGCTCGCGTGGAAGAAGATCGAGGAGGCGGCCGAGTCCGGCGAGCCCGTCACCGGCAAGGTGATCGAGGTCGTGAAGGGCGGGCTGATCCTCGACCTCGGAGTCCGCGGCTTCCTGCCCGCCTCCCTCGTCGACATCCGCCGCGTCCAGGACCTGGACGAGTTCCTCGCCCAGGAGCTCCGCTGCAAGGTGATCGAGCTCAACCGGTCGCGGAACAACGTCGTCCTCTCACGCCGCGCCGTGCTCGAGGACGAGCGCAAGGAGGCGCGCCAGGCGATCCTCGACCGGCTCCAGCCGGGCCAGGACGTCGAGGGCGTGATCTCCAACATCGTCGACTTCGGCGCCTTCGTCGACCTGGACGGGATGGACGGGCTGATCCACATCTCCGAGCTCTCCTGGAGCCACGTCAACCATCCCTCCGAGGTGCTCGAGATCGGCCAGAAGGTGAACGTCCGCGTGCTCGACATCGACCGCGAGCGGCAGCGCATCTCGCTCGGCCTCAAGCAGACGCAGTCCGATCCGTGGCAGCAGGTCCTCGAGAGCTACCGCGAGGGCGACGTCGTCGAGGGGCGCGTCACGAAGGTCGTCACCTTCGGCGCCTTCGTCGAGATCCTGCCCGGCGTGGAGGGGCTCGTGCACATCTCGGAGCTCGCGCAGCACCACGTCGAGAACCCGCGCGAGGTCGTCTCGCAGGGCGACGCGGTGAACGTCCTCATCCTCGAGGTCGACGCCGAGCGCCGCCGGCTCTCGCTGTCGCTGAAGCGGGTCGAAGACGGCTCCGTGCCGAAGCCGCGCGCCGACGGCGGCGAGTCGATCCACACCGCGCCGGACCTCGGCCTCTCGGAGGACGTCTTCGCGGAGGAGCCAGCGGCCGTGGAGGAAGAGCCTGCGCCGGCTGCGGAGGAAGAGCCTACGCCGACCGCGGAGGAAGAAGAGCCCGCCGCGGAGGCGGAAGCCGAGCCCGAACCCGCTCCGGACGACGCTGCCGCCTAGACCCGTCGCCGTCGCGATCACCGGCGGGATCGGCGCCGGCAAGAGCGAGGCCCTGAAGGCATTTGCGCGGCGCGGCGCCGCGGTCGCCTCGAGCGACGAGATCGTCCACCGGCTGCTGGCCGAGGACGAGGAGGTCAGGCGCGAGGTGGTCGAGCGCTTCGGCCCGCAGGTGCTCGACGGCTCGGGGGCGATCGACCGCACCGCCCTCGGCCGAATCGTCTTCGCCGACCGGGAGCGGCTCGACGCGCTCGAGGCGCTGCTCCATCCCCGGGTCGTGCGAGAGTACCTCGCGTGGCGCGAGGAGCTCGGCCGGCGGCCCGACCCGCCGCGCGTGGCGGTCGTCGAGGTGCCGCTGCTCTACGAGACCGGCGGCGAGCGCCGGTTCGACAAGGTCGTCGTGATCACCGCACCGCCTGAGGTGAGAGCCGCGCGGACCGAGGTCGCGGACGCCCGCGAGGAGCGGCTCCTGCCGGACGAGGAGAAGGTGCGCCGCGCCGACTTCGCGTACGTGAACGACGGCTCGCTGGACGGGCTCGACCGGTTCGTCGGCGAGGTGCTCGAGCGGCTCCCGTGAGGCGCGTCGTCGCGCTCGTCGCGGTCCTGGGCGCGGCGGCCGCGGGCTTCGCGTACGTGAACAGCGCGAAGCCGCCCTGGTACGAGCGGCTCCGCTACCCGCTCGCGTACGAGCAGATCGTCCGCGGCCACGCGCGGCACTACCGCCTCGACCCGGCGCTCCTCGCCGCGGTCATCTACCAGGAGAGCAAGTTCCGGTCGAGCGCGCGTTCGCACTCGGGCGCGATCGGGCTGATGCAGCTCCAGCCCTCGACGGCCGAGGGGATCGCGATCCGCACCGGCGGGACGCGCTTCCGCCTCGACGACCTCTACGAGCCGGAGATCAACGTCCGCTACGGCGCCTGGTACCTGCGGCATCTGCTCGACAAGTACGGCGACGAGCGAACCGCCCTCGCCGCCTACAACGCGGGCCAGGACAACGTCGACCGGTGGCTCCGGGAGGGCCGAGGGATCGAGTTCGCCGAGACCCGCGCCTACGTCGACCGGGTCGAGAAGCTGAAGGCGATCTACCGCGACGCCTACGGCCCCAGGTTGGGGCCTGCGCCAACGTGATGTTTGACGGACGCCTCGATGATGTCATAATGACGTCATGCAGATGGCATCCTTCGTCGAGGCGCTCCAGAGCGACCTCGAGCAGATCGCAGCCGTCGGCGACGACGCGGTGTCGGCCGCGGCGCAGCGTCTCGCCGGCGCGCTGAAGGCCTCCGCCGGTCTTCGCCTTCTCGACGCGCTGACGGAAGTGGCCCTGGAGCTCAGCGGCCGGCTTCCCGAGGGGCACGTCGAAGTCCGGCTCGCAGGCCAGGATCCCTCGCTCGTCTACGTCGAGGACACACCGCAGCAGGCCGCGCCGAGCGCCGAGGACGCGCTCAGCGTCCGCATCACGCTGCGGCTGCCCGAGTCCCTGAAGACCGCGGTCGAGTCGGCCGCGGCCCGCGACGGCGTCTCGGTGAACACGTGGCTCGTCCGCGCCCTCGCCCGTGCCGTCTCCGGCTGGGCTTCGCGCGGCAGCAGGCCGGGCAACCGTCTCCAGGGCTACGCCCGCTCCTAAAGAGGAGGACCGATGACCTTCTACCCGCTCCATTTCGGCCATGTCGAGCTTCGGATCGACGAGCGGCCGCCGCGTCGCACGCCGCCGCCGCTCGCCCGTCGCGGAGGCCGGTCGTGAGGCACGAGCGCTTCGACACACCCGGTGCGCTCCGCCTCGACCTCTCGGTGCCGGCGGGAGAGATCGACGTGCGGACGCAAGAGGGCGCCGAGACGACCGTCGACCTCGAGCCGCTGCGCGCGAACGACGCCAGCGTCGAGGCGGTCGAGTCGGCGCAGATCCAGCTTCGCGACCGCGCCGGCGGCACGCACGAGCTCCTCGTCGACGTCCCCGGCGCGCGCGGGCTCGGCATCTTCTCGCGCGGCTCCGCGGTGCGGCTCGTCGTCCGCTGTCCGGTCGGCGCCGCGCTCGAGGCGGAGGGCGGCTCGGCCGACGTCCACGCAGCCGGCCGCTACGCCGAGGTCGAGGTCCGCACGGGCTCGGGCGACGTCGAGGTCGCGGAGGTCGACGGCGACGCGAAGGTGAAGTCCGGGAGCGGCGACGTCTCGCTGGAGCGTGTCGAGGGCGAGCTCAACGCCCAGACCGCCTCCGGTGACCTCGAGGTCGGCCGTGCCGGCGGGCGCGCGTCGCTGCGCGCGGCGTCCGGCGACGTCGTCGTTCGCGACGCAACCTCGGAGCTGACCGTGCAGACCGCCTCGGGCGACGTCCGCGTGCACGCGGTCTCGGCCGGCGCGGTCTCGCTCCAGTCGGCTTCGGGCGACGTCTACGTCGGCGTGCGGAAGGGTCGCACGCTCTGGGTGGACGCGAAGTCGATGAGCGGCGACACGACCTCCGACTTCGACGTCGGCGACGCGCCCGAGGAGGAGGAGGGCCCGCTCGTCGAGCTCCGTGTCGCGACGATGAGCGGCGACGTCCACGTCGCACGGGCGGACGCGCGGGCCGAGCTGGAGCGGTAATCCTCCGCCAGCGTTCGCTCGTCGCGCTGCTCGTCGCCGAGACGATCTCGACGACGGGCATGCAGATGACCTGGCTCGCCCTGCCGTGGTTCGTGCTCACGACGACCGGCTCGGCCGGCCGCATGGTGCTCGTCCTGGCGGCCGAGTCGATCGGCCTCGCCGCCTTCGGCCTGCCCGGCGGGAGCCTGCTCTCGCGGGTGGGCTCGCGGCGGATGATGATGCTGAGCGACGGCCTGCGCGGGCCGCTGACGCTGTCGATCCCGGTCCTGCACTGGACGGGGCTGCTCTCGTTCCCGCTCCTCCTCGGGCTCGTCTTCTTCCTCGGCGCGTTCGGCTCGGGCTACTTCGCGGCGCAGCGGTCGGTCGTCCCCGAGGTGCTCGGCGAGGACGAGCGCCTCGTCGGCAAGGCGAACGCGTACCTCCAGGGCGCGACACGGGTGACGATGCTGCTCGGCCCCGCGGCGGCGGGCGTGCTCATCGCCTGGGTCGGCGCGCCGAGCGTGATCGTCATCGACGCCGCGACGTACGTCGTCTCGTTCGGGCTCGTCGGCGGCTTCATCCGGTCGGTGGCGGCGCCCGCCGTCGAGGAGCGCGGCGGCTTCCTCGACGGGCTGCGCTGGGTTGCCCGCGACCGGCTCTTCCGCGCCTGGAGCGTCGCGTTCGTGGCGGGCGACGCGGCCTGGGTCGCCTTCTTCGCGGCCGTCCCGGTCCTCGTGGTCACGGAGTTCGGCGCCGACCCGAAGATCGCGGGGTGGATCTTCGCCTCCTTCGGCGTGGGCGCGGTGCTCGGGAACGTCGCGTCGTTCCGGCTCCAGGACCGCTTCGACGGGCTCTTCCTGATCGGGACGCTCGTCTACGGCCAGGCCCTGCCGCTCTGGGTGTTCGTCTTCCACCCGACCGCGACGGTGATCGAGGTCGCGATCTTCCTCTCCGGCGTCTTCAACGGCCTCGTGAACCCCCCGATCCACGCCATCCTGACCCTGCGGCCGCCCCCCGCGATCCGGCCGCGCGCGTTGACGGCGATGGGGGCCGTCCTCATCCTCTCGGGCCCGCTCGGGCTGGCCGTCGGCGGGCCGGTCCTGAGCTCGGCGGGCCCACACCCGGTTCTCGTCGGCTTCGCCGCGGTCCAGATGCTCGCCATGGCGACGGCGTCGGTCGCCGCGCTGCGCGTCAGGGCCGGACGCGAAGCCGAGCCGGTGCTCGAACGCGCCGCCTGAGGCGCCGGCCGCTACGCTCGCCGAGGTGCGCGCAGGCATCGACAAGCGGGCGATGGCGCTCCTCGGAGCGGGGCACCTCGGGACGGACTTCGCGAACGGGGCGCTGCCGGCGCTCCTGCCGTTCCTCGTCGACCGCTTCGGTCTCTCGTACACCCTCGCTGCGACCCTCATGCTCGCCTCGGCGGTCTCGTCGTCGGTGATCCAGCCGCTCTTCGGCCTGTTGTCGGACCGCCGCGGGGCGATCTGGCTCCTGCCGGTCGGCGTGGCCGTGGCCGGCGTCGGCATCGCCCTCGCCGCCGACGCGCCCAGCTACTGGGCCGTCCTCCTCCTCGTCGTCGTCTCCGGGGTCGGCGTCGCGGCCTACCACCCGGAGGGCTCGAAGTTCGCCGCCTACGCGAGCGGCGCCCGTCGCGCCAGCGGCATGTCGGCGTTCTCGATCGGCGGGAACGTCGGCTTCGCGCTCGGGCCCATCGCCGCGACGCCGCTCGTCCTCGCCTTCGGCCTGCGCGGCGGCTTCCTCCTCGCCCTCCCTTGCCTCGTCATCGCGGCGGCGCTGCTCGCAGGAGCGCCGTTCCTGCGCGGCTTCGTCCCCGAGGGCGAGGCCCGCGTGCGCCATGCGACCGGGGAGGACCGCCGCGGCGCGATGGCGCTCCTGCTCGGCGTGATCGGCTTCCGCAGCCTGGCCTGGTTCGGCCTCATCACGTTCGTCCCGCTGTGGGAGGTATCGCTCGGCCACTCGAAGGCGGACGGGAACCGGCTGCTCGCGCTCATGCTGCTGACCGGCGGGCTCGGGACGATCGTGGCCGGTCCGGCCGCCGACCGCTTCGGCCGGAGGCCCGTTCTCCTCGCGAGCCTCGTCGCGGCCGCGCCGCTCATTCTCGTCTTCGTGCTCGTCGGCGGGATCCCCGGTGCGATCGCGCTCGCGGTCGTCGGCGCCTGTGTGATCGGCACCTTCGGCGTGACGATGGTGATGAGCCAGGAGTACCTGCCGCGGCACATCGGCATGGCCTCGGGGCTCGCGATCGGCCTCTCGATCGGCCTCGGCGGCGTGGCGGCGGTCGTGCTCGGCGCCGTCGCCGACGCGATCGACCTACGGACGGCGCTCTACGTCTGCGCGGTCGCGCCCGTCGTCGCGGTGCTGCTCGCGCTGCCGCTGCCGTCCTCACGCCCGGGTCGCCGGCTCCAGGTCGAGCCCGTCGTCCCCTGAGCTAGGCCGAGGCACCGCTCGCGGTGCC
>VAXK01000094.1 GCA_005885565.1 Actinomycetota bacterium | reverse complement strand
ACCCCGGACGTCGCCTTCAGCTCGAGCGAGCCGGGCTCGACTTTCGAGTGCCGGCTCGAGGGCTCGGCCTGGCAGCCGTGCGCGAGCCCCGACACCCTCGCCTCCCTCGCCGACGGCGAGCACACGCTCGACGTCCGCGCCACCGACCCGGCCGGAAACGTCGACGCGACGCCCGCGAGCTGGACGTGGCTCGTCGACACGACGCCGCCGACGGCGACGATGGGCGATCCGGGCCGCGTCGTCCGCGGCACCGTCTCGCTCTCCTCGACGACCGCGGATCCGGGCGACTCGGCCTCGGGCGTCGCGTCCGTCGCGTACGAGTACTCGGCCGACGGCGGCACGACGTGGGCGCCGGCCCCGGCCGATTGGGACACGACCTCGGTGGAGGACGACGTCTACGAGCTTCGCGTCGTCGCGACCGACCACGCCGGCAACGTCACCGCCTCGAGCCCCGTCACCGACGTGCGCGTCGACAACACGGCGCCGACGACCTCGCTCGACGACCCGGCGGCGAACGTGCGCGGGACGGTCACGCTGACCGGCGCGGCCGCCGACGCGGGCTCGGGCGTGGCGCAGGTGCAGTTCCAGGTCTCGCCGGCCGGCGCGAGCACGTGGCTCCCGCTCGGCATCGCCTCGGCCGCGCCGTACTCGGTCGAGCTCGATACCACGACGTTGCCGGACGGCCTCTACGACTTCCGCACCGTCGCGCTCGACGTTGCCGGGAACGAGGGCGACGGCGCCCCCGTCACCGGCATCCGGGTCGACAACACGCCCCCCACGGTCTCCCTCGGCAACCCGGGCGCGAACCTGCGCCGCACCGTCGACCTGGCCGGGAACGCGGACGACGGCGCCGGCTCCGGCGTCGCGAGCCTCGTCTACGAGTACTCGCCGGCAGGCGCGGGTGACTGGCACCCGGCCGCGTCCACCTGGAACACGTCCTCGGTCGCCGACGGCGTCTACGACCTGCGCGCGGTCGCCACCGACGCGGCCGGAAACGTCGGCGCCTCGCCGGTGGTGACGAGCCGCGTCGACAACACGCCGCCGGCGACGACCGACAACGCCCCCTCCGGCTGGCAGTCGTCGGCGGTGACCGTCACCCTCAGCGCCTCGGACGCCGGCTCGGGCCCCTCGGCGACCGAGTACTCGGTCGACGGCGGTCCGTTCCAGAGCGGCACGAGCGTGGACGTCCAGGCGCCGAGTGACGGCTCGAACGACGGGTCGCACACGATCGCCTACTTCTCCACCGACGTGGCCGGAAACGTCGAGGCCGTGCACTCGACCGACGTCCTGATCGACGCGAGCCCGCCCGGCAGCCACCCGACCGACCCGGGCGCGTACCTGCGCGGCACGGTGACGCTGCACGCGAGCCCGTCGGCGCCGTCCGGCATCGCCTCGGTCGCCTTCCAGTACTCCCAGGCCGGTGAGGACGACTGGACCACGGTCGCGACCGACACGGCTGCTCCGTACAGCGCCGTCTGGGACACGACTGCGGTCGACGACGGCGAGTACGACCTGCGCTTCGTCGTCACCGACCGCTCGACGCCGGCGAACGTCACGCGGACGACCCTGCCGTCGAAGATCGTCGACAACACGGCCCCCGGCGGCGTGGTCGGCAGCCCGGCCGCCGGCGAGACGGTCACGGGTGACGTCACGGTCTCCGCAGCGGCGCACGACGCCACCTCGCGCGTCGCGTCGGTCGAGCTCCGCGTGAACGGCTCGACGGTCGCCACCGACACGTCCGCTCCGTACCGGGCCACGTGGGACTCGACCTCGGTGGGCGACGGGTCGGCGAGCGCCGACGCCGTCATCACGGACCTGGCCGGAAACACCTACACGACCCCGTCCGTCGCCTTCACGGTCGACAACCACGCGCCGACACCGACGCTCTCCGACCCGGGCTCGCCGGCGAGGGGCACGATCACGCTCGCGTCCGAGTCCGATCCGGACACGACCGACGTGGAGTTCCAGCGCAGCCCGGCCGGCGTGAACGACTGGTCGACGATCGCGGCCGACGCCTCGGCGCCCTTCGGCGTGAGCTTCGCCACGACGGGCGTCCCCGACGGCCGCTACGACCTGCGCGCGCTCGCCACCGACGGCAGCGGCCACCGCGGCGCCAGCCCGACGCGCACGGTCCTCGTCGACAACACGGCGCCGACGGCGACCCTGACGGCGCCGGCCGACGGCGCGTCGGTCGGCGGCCCGAGCGTCGACCTCCAGGCGAGCGCGGACGACGGCGCGGGCTCGGGCGTCGCCTCGGTCGCCTTCGAGGAGCGGCCGACGAGCGGCGGGGCCTGGACGGCGATCGCCACCGACGGGTCCGCGCCGTACACGGCCACGTGGGATACGACGTCGCTCGCCTCCGGAGGCTACGAGGTCCGCGCGGTCGCGACCGACGGCGCCGGCAACACCGCGAACGGACACGCGGTCACCGTCACAGTCGACTCGAGCGCGCCGACCGTCACGCTCGCCGACCCGGGCTCGCCGCTCCACGGGGCGGTCACGCTCACGGCGATTGCGGGGGCGAGCGCGCGGAGCGTCGCCTTCGAGGTCAGCCGCGCCGGCGCCGCGAGCTGGCGGACGATCGGCACCGACACCTCCACGCCGTGGAGCACGTCGTTCGACACGCGCACCGTCCGCGACGGCGTCTACGACCTGCGCGCGGTCGCCTCCGACGCCTTCGGCAACACGCGCGCAAGCGTCCGGGCCGGGATCCGGATCGACAACACGGCCCCGAGCCTCGCCTCCTCGACGCCGAGCGAGGGCGCGACCGTCGCGTCGGCGAGCTCGATCGAGCTCGTCGCGAGCGAGGCGCTCGCAAGCGTGACCGGCGTGACGCTGAACGGCGCCGGCACGGTGCCGCCGGTCGTCGGCGGCAGCCACGTCACCTTCGCGACCGGCGCGCTCGCCGACGGGGCGTACACCCTCGCCGGCGTCCTCCACGACCTCGCCGGCAAGAGGGGGAGCTTCGAGCTCCACTTCACCGTCTCGAGCGGCACTCCCGGCGATCCCCCGCCGGTGTCGGAGAACACGTCCTCCGACGACTCGACCACGGTGGACGCGAGCGACGGCTCGGCGTCGGTCACGATGCCGGCCAACGCGTGGGCCGATCCCGGCAACGGCGACTGGGTCGTGGTGACGATCGACCCGCGCCCGGCGACCGAGACCCTCCTGCCCGGCTACCTGAACGACGGCGAGGTCGAGAGCATCACGGCCCGGTGGGCCCTGTCCGGCACGGAGGTACACCGCTTCGACGCGCCGCTCGAGATCGTGCTCCGCAGCGCGCGGCCCGACGACATCCCGGCCACGTCCGAGGGCCACGGGTGGCGCGTCCTGGCGCCGCTCGCCGGGACCACGCTGCCGGCCGGCGCAGACGACGGCTTCTACCGCGTCGGCGACACCGTCCACGTCCTCACCCGACATCTCTCGCTGTGGGCGCTCGTGCGCGACACGCAGGCCCCCGCGTCGCCGACCGGCTTCCACGGCACCGTCGCCGGCGGCCGCCTGACCCTTTACTGGACGCCGTCGCCCGACGGCGGCGCGGCGGGCGACCAGGTCGTCCTCTACGTCGACGGCAAGGAGGCCGGGCGCTACCCGACCTCGCAGACGCAGGCCGACCTCGGCCCGTTCGGCTTCGACGACACGGGCGCATTCGCGCTCGCCCAGGTGGACGCGGTCGGAAACGTCGGCGAGCGGACGATCGAGCTCCGCGGCCTGCCCGAGCTGGCCGGGAAGACCCAGGCCGACGCGGCCACGGCCCTCGCCGGCCGCGGGTTCCACGTCGGCGCCGTC
>VAXK01000065.1 GCA_005885565.1 Actinomycetota bacterium | reverse complement strand
CGGCGAGGCAGCCGCCCGTGCGCAGGAGGCGCGCCGCCTTCGCGTATCTCACCTCGGGGTCGACCCAGTGGAAGGCGGTGAAGGCGACGACGGCGTCGAAGCTCTCGTCACTCGCCTGCCACTCCTCGAAGACGGTGTTCACGACCTCGACGCGCGGGAAGCCGGCGAGCTTGCGGCGCGCGACCGCCGCGAGCCCGGTGCCGAGCTCGACGCCCACGATGTCGAAGCCGCGCTCGGCGAGCGGGAGCGTCGCCTGGCCGGTGCCGCAGCCGATCTCGAGCACCTGCGAGCCAGCCTCGAGGCCGGCGAAGGAGACGAGGTCGTCGAAGAGCTCCGCCGGGTAGAGGGGCCGCGCGCGGTCATAGAGCTCCGGCACCTCCTCGAACGTCGCGCGGAGGCGGCGCCGGTCAGCCATCCGCGGCCGCGACGGCGCCTGCGGCGGTGACGAGCGAGAGGTGCGTCAGGCCCTGCGGGAAGTTGCCGAGCAGCTCGTGCGTCTGTGGGTCGATCTCCTCCGAGTAGAGGCCGAGGTCGTTCGCAAGCGGCAGGAGCTCCTCCATCGTCGCGCGCGCCTCGCCCACGCGGCCGGCCCGCGCGAGCGCCTCGACGAGCCAGAAGGAGCAGGCGAGGAATGCGCCCTCCTCCCGCTTCTGGCCGCTGTAGCGGTAGAGGAGCGGCCCGCCCGCGGAGAGCTCCTCGCGGACCGCGGCGATCGTGCCGGCCATGCGCTCGCCGGCGGGCTCGGCGAAGCCCATGCGGGCCGCGCGCAGCACCGACGCGTCGAGCTCCTGCGAGTCCGCGTAGAACGTGTACGCGCCGCGGGCCTCCGAGAAGCACCGCGTCTCGACGAAGTCGCGGACGGCGTCGCGCTCCTCGCGCCACTGCGCCGCGTGGTCGCCGGGGAGCTGGCCCTCCTCGACGAGCCGGAGCGCCCGGTCGAAGGCCGTCCAGCATGCGAGCTTCGAGATCGTGTAGTGGCGCAGGTCGGGCAGCTCCCAGATCCCCGAGTCCTCGTCCCGCCAGATGACGCAGAGACGGTCGATCGTGTCGGCGAGGCGGCGGCCGGTCGCGTCGTCGAACTCGTTCCCCTGGCGCACGTACAGGTCGGCCGTCTCGAGGAGGTCGCCCCACGAGCCGAGCTGGAGCTGTGAGCTCGCGGCGTTGCCGTAGCGCACGGGCCGTGAGTCGCGGTAGCCGCGGAGTGGCAGCTCCTCGAGCCGCTCGGGAATGGAGCCGTCGAGCGCGTAGAACGGCCGCACGTCCGGGTCGGTCTGCGCGATCGCGCGCAGGAGCCAGCCGAACGACTCGTGTACGAGCGCACGAAGGCCGAGGACGATCAGGGCGTCGAGGGTGAAGGCGGAGTCGCGCACCCAGGCGTAGCGGTAGTCGTAGTTGCGGTCGCCGCCGATCCGCTCCGGGAGCGAGGTCGTCGGCGCGGCCGCGATCGCGCCGTCCGGCGTGTGGACGAGCAGCCGCAGGGCGAGGGCGCTGCGCGCGACCGCATCGGGCCACGGGCCGTCGTAGTCCCAGTTGTCGAGCCAGCGCCGCCAGCCCGCGCACGTGCCGTCGACGCGGCGCTCGACGTCGTCCCGCCGGGGGATCGGGACCGGGCCCGACTCGGCGGCGGCGAGCGCGAGCAGCGCCCGCGACCCGGGCGACGTCTCGAAGGTCGAGCCGACGTGGTCGTCCGCGACGCCGGGCTCGCCGGCGTCCCAGGCCTGGACCGCGAGGAGGACTTCTCCGGCCTCCGCGACCGGCGTTCCGCGGCGCATGCGGATCCGCGTCTCCGCTCGGCCCCAATCGAAGCGCGGCTCGACGCTCCAGCGCATCCGCACGGAGCCCTCGAGCCCCTCGACGCGCCGCGCGAGCTCGACCCAGGGAAGGAGCACGCCGTCCTCGAGCGTAAGGGCGTCGGTGACGCGAACGGAGCCGGAAGCGGTGCGGAAGACGGTCTCGAGGACGTTCGTCCGCTCGACGTAGCGCCGCTCGGCCTCGAAGTCGCCCTCGGGCGCGAGCGCGAAGCAGCCGCCGCGCCCGGGGTCGAGGAGCGCCGCGAACGTCGTCGGCGAGCGCAGGCTCGGGAGCGAGAGGAAGTCGATCGAGCCGTCGAGCGCGACGAGCGCCACGGTCCGGCCGTCGCCGATCGCGCCGTAGGCCCCGATGGGCGCGAAGCCGTCCACCCGCCGCACGCGCCTGATTATCGCGGCGGCGCCCTAGGCAGGGCCGAGCCGGCGGCGTTCCACCTGAGCGGCGGGACGATCGGCAGCTCGCTGCTCGTCCTGCTCGCGGCGGCCGGCGCGGACGCCGCCGCGCTCGTACGCGACCTCGAGGGGGACCGGTTCCGCGTCTTCTGGATCGACATCGCCCGTCGCACGACCGTGCCCGTCGAGCGGGCCGACCTGCCCGGCCACGGCCGCCTCTACTGCGTCCGGGGCTAGCGCGGGACTCGCTCGCCGCGGGCCGGCTCCTCGCGCTCGCGCGCGAGCGGCCTGTCGGCGGCGTCCCCGTCCTCGGCGCCGATGAAGAGGAGCGCGCCCGAGATTGACGCCGGTGTCGTAGCCGAAGAGGAACCCGCCCAGCGCGGCGATCGCGGCCAGGCCGACCACGAAGCCGTTCGTCGTTGGGTTTCGCTAGCGGTGCCCGAAGTGGTGGGCGGCCGGCAGCGCACCGTAGACGTCCGCCTCGTCGGCGACGCGGCGGGCGAGCGGGCCCAGCGTCTCGAGGTCGCTGACGAGGACGTTCCGGTTCCGCTCGACGCGCTCGTACCGGCCGCGCGCGAGGAGGAGCGGCTCGCCGCGCACGATCGCGCGGAAGCGCTCGTAGACCGGCGGCGGCACGATCAGGTTCATCTGCCCGAACTCGTCCTCGACGAGCATGAAGACGACGCCCTTGGCCGTCGACGGCCGCTGGCGCGCGACCGCGAGCCCGGCCACCGCGACCCGCCGGCCGTGCGGAAGCTCGGAGAGCTCGCGGCTCGAGAGCGTGCCCGGAGGGAGGTGCGGGCGGAGGAGCTCGAGCGGGTGCGTGCCGACGGAGAGGCCCGTCGTCCGGTAGTCGGCGAGCATCCGTTCCCAGTCGCTCTGCGGCGGCAGCGCGGGGGTCTCGACGGTCGGCTCCAGCGGAAGGGCGAGCTGGCGCTCGGCGCCGCCCGTTCCGGGGACGCTCGTCGCGCGCGGGACGAGCCCGAGCTCCCAGAGGAGCGTCCGCCGCGGCGAGCCGAAGGAGTCGCAGGCGCCCGAGGCGACGAGGGCCTCGAGCGCGCCGTCGTCCACGGACGCCCGCTGCGCGAGGTCGCGCACGTCGCGATACGGCCCCCCGCGCTCGCGCTCGGCGACGATCCCCGCCGCGTCGTCCTCCCCCACCGACGCGACGTATTCCAACCCGACCCGAACCGCCATGGCGCTTCCGTCGTCGGTGCCAGGCACGTGCCTGGCACGGCGGGCTCGAACGGCCACGTCCTCGAGGGATGCTTTGGCGCCGCTTCGGTTCACGTCCGGCGGGCGGACGTCCACCCCGCGCCGCTGCGCGTCGCGCACCAGGCTCGCCGGCGGGTAGAAGCCCATCGGCTGCGCGTTCAGGAGCGCGCACAGGAACTCGGCCGGGTGGTGGTGGCGCAGCCACGCCGACTGGTAGGCGAGCAGGCCGAACGCCGCCGCGTGCGACTTCGGGAAGCCGAAGCCCGAGAAGCCGACGAGCTTGTCGTAGATCCGGTGCGCGGTCTCCTCGTCGACACCGCGGCCGAGCGCGCCCTCGACGAACCGGCCGCGGTAGGCCTCGAGCGCGGCGTGGCTCCGCTTGCGGCTCATCGCGCGCCGCAGCCCCTCCGCCTCGCCGACGCCGAAGCCGGCGACGGCGATCGCCACGTCGAGCACCTGATCCTGGAAGACGACGACGCCGAGGGTCGAGCGCAGCGGCTCGGCGAGCGACGGGTGGTCGACCGGCGGCACGAAGTCCGGGTCCTCCCGCAGGCGCTGCCGGTGCTCGATGTACGGGTGCACCGCCTTGCCCTGGATCGGCCCCGGCCGGACGAGCGCGACCTGCACGGTGAGGTCGTCGAGGCTCTCCGGCTGCGTCCGGAGCAGGCTCTGCATCTGGGCGCGGCTCTCGATCTGGAAGACGCCGACCGTGTCCGCCTGCCGGATCTCCTCGAAGACGGCCTGGTCGTCGAGCGGGATCCGGGAGAGGTCGATCGTCCGGCCGCGCAGCCGCGCGACCTGGTCGACGCAGTCCTCGACCGCGGAGAGCATCCCCAGGCCGAGCAGGTCGATCTTCAGGAAGCCTGCATCGGCGCACGAGTCCTTGTCCCACTGGCACATCTGCCGGCCGGCCATGGCGCACGGCTGGACGGGGACGAGCTCGATCAGCGGCCGCGTCGAGATGACCATCCCGCCCGGATGCTGTGAGATGTGCCGGGGCAGGCCGGCGATCTCGAAGCAGGCCTCGACGAAGGCCCGCCAGCGCGGCGAGCGCAGCTTGCGCTCGGCATCCGGCAGCGCGGCGATCTCCTCCCCCACGCGCTTCGCGTTCCAACCGTCGCTCTGCCGCGCGAGCCGCTCGAGGTCGGCGAACGGCAGGCCGAGCGCCTTGCCCACGTCGCGGATCGCACCCCGCGAGCGGTAGGTGGGAAACGACGCGACGAGCGCGGCGTGCTCGCGGCCGTAGCGCTCGGTGACGGCGACGATCAGCTTCTCGCGGATGTCGCGCGGGAAGTCGAGGTCGATGTCGGGCATCGAGTCGAGCTCGCGGTTCAGGAACCGTCCGAGCGAGAGGTCGGCCTCGACCGGGTCGACGTGCGAGAGGCCCGTCAGGTAGCAGACGAGCGAGCCGACGGAGCTGCCGCGGCCGCGGCCGGGCGGGAGGATGTTGCGGGCCGCCGAGGCGCCGCGTACCTGGAAGGCGCACTCGCGCGCCAGCTCGAGCACCTCCCAGTGCAGGAGGAAGAAGCCCGCGAGCCCGAGCTCGTCGATCAGCGCGAGCTCCTCGTCCAGCCGCCCGCGAGCCCGACCTTGCAACAGTCTGTTGCAAGCGCTGTAGCGCTCGTGGAAAGCGCGATCGCAGACCCGGCGGAGCTGTGAAGTGGCCGTTTCGGCCCCGTTCGAGAAGTCGGGGTACCGGTAGCCGAGCTCGTGCGTCAGGTCGAACTCGAGCCGCGCTGCGACCTCGGCGGTCCGCGCGATCGCGCCGGCGTCGTCGGGAAAGCGCTCGGACATGGCCTCCGGGGGCAGGAGGACGACCTCGCGGTTTCCGCGCCGCTCCCGCTCGGCGCCCTCGAGCGAGGTGCGGTTCCGGATCGCGACGAGCACGTCCTGGAGCGCCACGCGGCTCGGGTCGTGCGCGTGCGGGTCGCCCGTCGCCACCGTCTCGACGCCGAGCGCCGCCGCGAGGTCGCGCAGGACCGCGTTCCGGCGCGCGTCGCCGCGTTCGTAGGGCCGCTGGAGCTCGACGTAGAACCGCTCGGAGCCGAAGGCGCGGGCGACCTCGGCGGCGGTGTTCGGATCCCGGACGGCGAGCCCGTGCCGGGCGCAGCCGGAGAGGCAGACGAGGCCCTCGCGGTGCTCGAGCAGGAGCTCGAGGTCGAGCGAGGGCGGAAGCGGCGCGTCGCTCTCCCGCCCCAGCCGCCGCGTCTTCGCGTGCGCGGCCGTGAGGAGCCGGCACAGGTTCGCGTAGCCGCGCGAGGTCTCGACCAGGAGCGTGACGTGCGAGCGGTCGGCGAGCGTGACCTCCGCGCCGGTGATCGGGCGCACGCCGAACGCCTTCGCCGCGTGCGCGAACTCGAGCGACCCGTAGAGGCCGTCGTGGTCGGTGAGCGCGAGCGCCCCGTAGCCGAGCTCGGCCGCCTGCACCGCGAGCTCCTCCGGCAGCGACGCCCCGTCGAGGAACGAGTAGGCCGAGTGGGCGTGCAACTCCACATACGGCACACCTAAGTTCTACACGAACACGCGTTCGCGGCGGCGTGGCTCGGTCGAGCCCGCCAAGGGTCGAAGGTGTGATGCAGCGCGGTAGTGGGTAAGGGTGACACGTGTACGTGCGGGTCGACCGCCTAGTCCCTGCGGCGGTCGTGGTCGGGGTGGCGATGACACTCCCGGCTCCGCTCGTGCCGGCAGTCGGCACGACGGCTTCCGGCGCACGGCTTCCGCGCTGTGCGCGACAGGCGTACCGCTACGAGCTCGCCAAGAACGGCGCCCAAGGGGCGCTCATCCTGGACGCTCATGTCGGATACGTCCGGGGCGCGAAGTGCGCGGTTCGGGACCAGGTCGTCCTGCGGCTCACCAACGGTCGAGGCCGATTGCTTCGCGTGCGCGGCAATCCCGTTCGCACGGAGATCGAAGCCGTCGTCGGCCCGCGCACCTTCAGGCAGACCCGCCCGTTGCTCTACGCATGGCGGAATTGGTGCCCGAAGTCGCCGATGTCGTACGCCTTCAGGGTGTCGTCGCGGACGAAGTCGGCCGTCTTCCGCTGGCGGGTCGGCGAGCCGGCCTGCGTCAGCCCTGCCCAGCCTTCGACCCTCCGTCGCTTCACCCCAACCGGATAGTGAGATGAGCCCGCCGAACCGCTCTCCCCCGTTCTAGCCGGCGAGCTGTCCATCCTCGGACCAGAACGGAGCTACATCTCATGCCCAGGAATGCACGCGTCTTTACGACGACAGTCTCGTGCGCGCTCGCAGCGGTCCTCGCGACCGGCGGCGGTGCGTACGGCGGGTCGCCGAGCCTCGCCGGTGTCCCGCTTCCATCCCTTCATCCAGCGTCGCCGCCCTCCGCTCCACAGCTCCCGGTCGGACGAGCTCCTCTGCTGCCGACCAAGTCCGGAGCGTCGAGCGCCACGCCTTCGACCCCCTCGACGCCGGCGGTCGCGGACGTCACCGCGTCCAGCGCGCCGCCCTATTCCTTCTCCTGGTATCCGAACGACTCCGACCTGAAGAACGCAAGCACGGCGATCAAGAACATGGGGGTCAACGCGCCCTCGCATCCCAACCAGCTGGTGTTCCTCGAGGTCGGAGGCTGGTGCACGAGCAACAGCACGCACATCGACCCGTACAGCGGAACCTGCTCGGAGAGCGCGAGCGAGAGCTACACGGTGGCGTACGACCTCGAGTGGTACATGTACGGCTACGAGACGAGCGGCTCCCACGCGCAACAGCAATCGATGGGAGTTGTCGCGACGACCAACAACTCCGTCGCGGGCAGCAACACGACGAACGCCAACGCTCAGGGTCGCTACTGGGAAGGTGCGGTCAACGCGAACCTCGAGGCCTATGCCAACACCCTGAACAACTACAACGCCTCGAACGGATTGCCGCTCACCTTCTACGCGGAATCGGGCAACGACCTCGAGACCAACTTCGGCGGGCCCGCCCCGGCGATCGACTGGGTCAACGGGTTCAACGCAGTCGACAGCGCCGGAATCGGCATGGAAGACAACGGCGCGTACTACGGCACGTGCGCGTCGGCTGGCTGCTGGAACACGCCCCTCGACCACGGGTGGAGTGCGGCCCAGAAGTACCACACGAGTTGGGGCGCTACGGACGACTTCGGCTTCCCGGAGATCTACAACTCCGGCTGGGCGACGTACTACCGCGATCTCGATGCGGCCGCCGCCGCGGTCGGCTCGGCCGCCAACTACGGCGTCCCCGTGTGGGACGGCGTAATGTGGGGCTGCGGCACGGGCGGCAACGAGCCGAATGCTCCCTCGGCCTGGGCGGACTTCGCGAACGCCGTCTCGCAATCGCCAAGCTATCTGACGTACCTGCACGCGCTCAGCAAGAGCTGCTGAGACAAAAAGAGGCTGGGGCGGTCGCGCGACCGCCCCAGCCCCAAGCGTCCCTCACCAAGAGCTACCCGGCGACGTGGATGTACCAGCTCGGCGTCGAGGCCGAGATCGTCCGGTAGTCGTAGCCGTACGCGTACGACCAGTTGTACTCCTCGATCGTCACGTTCCCGCCGCTGACGGACGCGACGAGGGCGACGTGGCCCAGGCTGCTCGCGCCGCCCACGTATGGGTCGAACTGAGCAATCGAGCCGGGCGTCGGAACGTGGTCGACGGTGTAGCCGAGCGCGCGGCCGTTGCTGTCCCAGTTCTCGGCATTGCCCCAACGGCCGCCGCCCATCGTGTTGGTGAAGCTGACGCCGTACTGGTGGTTCATCCGCCAGGCGACGAACGACGTGCACTCCCGGGTGTAGAAGTTCCACGGGTCGACACAGTCGACGCACGAGTACGGATAGTCGTTCCCGACCACAGGCTGGTTGCCGTGGCACCGAGGGGCGACGAAGCCGTTCGTCCCGGTGTAGACGTAGGCGTCGGTGACGTAGCCGCCGCGGTTGCCGTAGTCGATGTAGTCCCAGATGTTCGACGGGCCCCACGGGCCGGTGACCGTGTCACCCGTCGTCTGGCACGCGATCCCGACCGCCGTCCCGTCGGAGATGCAGGTGATGACCGAGTAGCCGGTGCCCGGACCGGTGCGCTCGTTGAGGCACGACCCGGTCCCGGTGACCGTGCCGCTCGTCGCATTCGCGGGCGCTGCGAATGCCAGCGTCAAGGCGGCGCCGACGAGGGCGACGACCAGGGCGGCCATCCAGAACCTGGGTCGCGACTTCGAGCGCACGGCGGCGCCGGCCCTTTCGGGCTGTGGTGCGTCCATCGAAAAGTGACCTCCTTGCGGGGCGAGCGGCGGTCCCGTGATCGCCGTTTCGCCGCCGCGATCTGCCGCGCGTCTCTTACCCACTTTTACGTTTTTAAACCTTTTGGAGCACTATTTGAAAATAAGGCTCTGTCCGCGATATCGTCGGGTCGTGGCTGAACCGGTCCTGCGTCGCACCGGCGAGGGCGAGACGATCTTCGACAGCGACCGCTCGACGCTGCGCGTCCTCGTCGACCGCGAGGAGCTGACGGTGACCTGGTTCCGCTACGCCCGCGGCGAGGAGGGCCCGGACCCGCACGTCCACCACCGGCACACGGACGCGTTCTACGTCCTCGAAGGAGAGCTCGAGCTCGGGCTCGGGCCGAGCGCGGCCGAGACCGTCCGCGCCACGGCCGGGACCTTCGTCGCCGCCCCGCCCGAGGTCGTCCACACCTTTCGGAACGCGAGCAGCGCCGAGGCGACCTTCCTCAACTTCCACGCGCCGAGCATGGGGTTCGCCGACATGCTCCGCGCGCGCCGCGACGGTCGAGAGGAGGACGCCGAGCGTTTCGACCAGTCCGAGCCGCCGCCCGACGGCGGCCGGCCCGTCTCCGCCGCCGTCGTCTCCCGCCCCGAGGGCGGGGAGGTCTTCGACCGCGAGAACCGCGCCATCGCGATCAAGAGCGACCTGCCGCAGATCTCGGCCTTCGACATCGCCTTCGACCCCGAGTTCGTGGTCGACCCGCACCGGCACGACGACCACGTCGACTCGTTCTACGTGCTCGCCGGCGAGGTCGATTTCACCATCGGGGAGGACGTCGTCCGCGCGGCGGCCAGCACGTGGTTCTCGGCGCCGCCGGGTACGCGGCACGGCTTCCGCAACCCCGGCCCCGGACGGGCACGGGTCCTGAACGTCCACACACCCGACGGTGGCTTCACCGGCGGCGTGCGCGGAGGCTGAGGCAGCGTGGACGCGCAGGCTCGCTACGACGAGCTCGCCGCCGACCTGGAGGCGCGCCACGGCGACGTCGCGCTCGGGAAGATGTTCGGGATGCCGTGCGTGAAGCGAAACGGCAAGGCCGCCGCCGGCTACTACCGGGGCGACATGGTCTTCAAGCTCCCCGACCCCGCGGCTCGCGAGGAGGCGCTCGCCCTCGACGGCGCACACTTCTTCGACCCCATGGGCGGACGGCCCAGGAAGGAGTGGGTGCAGGTGCCGGCCGCGCACGCGGAGCGGTGGCCGGAGCTGGCGGAGCGGGCGCTCAGGCCCGCTGGCTGAACCACCTGCCCTGCTCTTCGGCGCGGAAGACGACCGCGTTCCGGCCGCTCTCGAGGACGACGTCGAAGTAGCGGCGGTCGACGGGCTCCTCGGTCCACCAGCGGTCGACGACCCGCCACTCCTCGCGGACGAGCGCCACCCGCTCGCGGTCGACCCTGCACGGTGTCCCGTCGAAGCGTGCCTCGACGAGCGCCGGGCGCGGGTCGTTTACTCGTCCCGCGGGACGAGCAGCGCTCGAGCTTCGGGAATTCGCGACCACGGCGCGACCTCGACGACGGTGCAGACGGAGCCCGTGCCGGTGGCCGCCCGCACCTGGCGCAGACCCTCGTGGAGCCGATCATCGAGCTTCGCCCCCTCCGTGCGCACGAGCTCGAGCTGGTGCCCCCGGGACGCGGTCAGCTCGACGAGCTCGAGGCCGAGGCCCGTCACCGGCGCCGGCAGCTCGGTCAGCTTCGGCCCGAGCGCCGCTCGCAGCCGGTCGCGCTCGGCGGTCGGGTCGCGGAGCGTCGCCGTCCGGCGCCAGGAGCCGCCCCCCACTAGTTTCGCCGTCACGGCGAGCTTGCGGACGAACCGGTCGGCCCGCTCCGGCCGGGCGAGGATCGTGTCGACGAGCGCCGCGAGCGCGCGCCGGATCGTGAGCTCGTTGTCGATCGCCTCCGGGAACTCGATCGCCTCGGCGATCTCGGCGGGCGGCCGACGCCCGTGCGGGGGCGCGGCCGCCCCACCCCTTGCCAGGCTCCAGGCGTGCCGGCCGATCGGCCCCAGACGCTCGGCGACGGCAGCGCCCGGCAGCCTGGCAAGCTCGCCGAGCCTTCGAACCCCCAGCTCGCGCAACTCCCCCGCGCGCTCGCGCTCGAGCGGAAGGAGGTCGAGCGGAAGCGGGCCGAGGAACTCGCTCCGGCGCTCGTCCGAGACGACGAGCGCCTGACCCGCCCGCGCGACGCTCGCGGCGGCGAGCGCGGCGAACCGGCGCTCCGCCGCGCCGACCCGCGCCTCCCACCCCGTGCCGACGGCGGCCAGCGCCCGCTCGAGCGCCTTCTCGAGCCCCCCGTAGAGGCGCTCGACCCCTCGCGTCTCGAAGTAGACGCAGCCCGGCTCGGCCGGCTCGACGGCGAAGCCGGCGTCCTCGAGCCGGCGCAGGAGCCCCTCCCACGCCTGCTCGGCGCGCGCCGGATCCTGCTCCACGAGCACGAGCGAGGGGCAAGTCGCGAGCGCCTCACCGAGCCGCATCCCCGGGCGGATGCCCGCCGCTGCGGCGACGGCGGTCACCGGCCCGAGGAGCGGCTCAGTTCCTTCGACGGGCGCGAGCGCCGCCGGCCGCAGCACAAGGCGCGGCCGAGCGAGGAGCGCCGCCCGAAGCTCGAATCCCGGGATGAGTAGGCACGCGATCACTGGGAACACGTGTTCTATCGAACACACGTTCCCCTGTCAAGCGGGAGTGTAAGTCGGCGCGTTTCGGCGCGGGCGCGGGCATGCTTCAGTCGGGTTCCGCCCGTGGGCTCCGCAGCACCGACAACGCGATCCACGTCGCACCAACAAGTGCGACGGCGTGACCGGCGACGCCCTTCTGGAGCGCGAAGTCGAGGACGATGAACACCGGGATCAGTACGAGCGCGCCCCGCGGGACGGCGCGGGAACGCCACAGCGCGACGGTCAGCGTCACCAGGCCGAAGAACGCGCCGGGAATGAACAGGATCAGCATCGCGATCCCCGGCGCGGTCGAGAGGTTGTCGACGACGTGGCCGAGCGCGGCGACGTCGAAGCGGCCGTCCTGGGCGAGCTTGAACTCGAGCGTCTCGAGGCCCTGCGCCGCCGACAGGCCGACCATCCCGCAACCGAGCAGGATCCCACCGGCGTAGGCGAGGCGCGGCGAGCGCTGCCGGGCGAGGAGGACGTAGACGACGACCGTGCCGAACAGGAACGGCATCGCGAGCAGGTCGAACAGCTTGGCCACGTTCGCGCGGTCGGGGTGGGCGGCGACCCAGCGGAGCCGGTCGACCGTCTTGTCGTGCTGCTTCTCGGTCAGGAACGCGGCGAGCTGGAAGCCCGCGCCGAGGACGAGCGTCGCGGCCGCGGCGAAGCGGCCCACGCGGGTGAACTGCGTGGCCGGGCTTGCCGCCGGCTCAGGGACCTCCAGCACGGAGGCGATCGCGCTCACCGGCCAAGGATCTCACGATCCGGGCGCGCCGGACGAGGGCCGGGCGGTGCCAGGCACGTGCCTGGCACCGCCTCTGGGTCCGAAACGGACTAGCCCCAGTCCTCGACGGCGATCGCCGCCTGCTCGTCCGCCGTGAGCGACGGCATGAGCACGTCCTCGTCGAACTGCGAGTCCTCCGGGATCGGAGCCGCCATGAGCGCGGACTGCTCCGCGGTGAAGGCCGGCGGCGGGCCGCCGGGGACGCCGTTGCCGTTGTCGCCGGCGTACGTCCACGTCTTCGTCGCCGTCTTCGACCGCACGCTGACGTTGTCGAGATACACGAAGCCCTTCGACCGGTCGACCACGAGCGCGAGCCCGTCGATCCTGCCGGCGAGCGCGTCGGTGCCCTTCGACTGCCGCAGGACCTCGGCCCGGATGACCGCCGCCGTGAAGAGCCGCTGGACCCAGTGTGGATCGTCGGTCGGCCGGCCGGGTGTGAGCGCGCAGCCGAGGTTCACGACGTACTCCCTCCCGCTTCGCCCGCGGATGAAGAGCGACCAGCGCGGATCCGTCTTCGTGCACAGCCCGGGAACGCGGTGCTCGTACGAGAGGCTCACGAGCGCCGTCACCGGCGTGTTCTCGAGCCCGCGCACGTGCGCCGCAGCGGGCGTGTCCGGCACATTCGTCAGCCGCTGGAGGTAGAGGGCCTGGTTCGCGGTTCCCTGCGAGTCGGGCCGTCCCTCCTGCGCCTTCCAGGCGGCGTAGGTGTCCTGTCCGCCGCCGACGGGATAGAGCGTGAGCACGTCCCCCGTCGTGTCTGCCGCGGCCACTCCGGCCAGCACGAATGCCGACGCGAGCGCCGCGGCGCCTGCCAGGTACTTCAAGGTTCCCCCTTTGTCGACCCCAGTTGAGCGGCGCGCAGAGTACACGCCCCGGGGCGGGATCGGGCTAGTGGGTGAGAACGGGCACGCTCTTGGGCGGCGTGTCTCCGCCCTCGGGCGGGTCGCGCGGGAACGCCTTGACCAGCCGTCCTTCGAGCCGCCTCAGCGCCCGGCGAAAGGCCCAGGTGAGGTAGACGGGCGCGGCCGCGAGGAGAGCGAGGATGCCGAGGAGCCAGCCCTGATGGTCGACGG
>VAXK01000064.1 GCA_005885565.1 Actinomycetota bacterium | reverse complement strand
GCGCGCGCGGCGGACTACCCCGACTCGCTGCGGCGCGCGATGATCGAGCGTCATTGGCGCTTCTTTCCGCTCTGGTACGTCGACCGGCAGGTCGCCGTGCGCGACGCGTTCCTCTGGCGCAAGGAGATCCTGGTCGAGGCGGCCTTCGACCTCCTGGCCGTCCTCGCCGCGCTGAACCGCCTCTACTTCACGCGCTTCCAGCTCAAGCGGATGCGGAAGCTCGTCCGCCGGATGCGCCTCGCGCCGCCCGACCTCGCCGATCGGATCGAGCGCATCTTCGACCTCGAGGACGAGGAGGCTGCGCACGCGCTCGAGCGACTCGTCGAGGAGACGCAGGCGCTCGTCGCGGCCGAGCTTCCCGACCTCGAGCTTCCGCTGCGGCGCCCGATCGGCGCCCGCCGCGAGCCCTGGAGCTTGGGTTAGACGAACAATTCAGCGTGGAGCTCAGGCCGCCCCTGCGGCCCCTCGCCGACGAAGCGGACGACGGTGTCGCCGATCTCGATCGTCGCGTCGGCGGCGCCGAGGTCGAGGAGATCCGCGAGCGCACCTGCCTTGCCGGCGGGGTCGTCCGTTCGCAGCTGGAGCTCGGCGAGCCGGAGGACGTCCTCGGCCGCGATCAGCTCGTCGATCCAGTCGCGCGGCGGGTGGAGCTCGAGGCGGTAGCCCGCGTTCGTGGAGACGAACGTGCGCCGGCCGCCGTGCTCCTGGATCCGGAGGTCGTGCCGCTCGGCCCGGGCGAGCGTGGCCGCGAAGTCGGTGTCGTCGAGCACGAAGCCGAGGTGGTCGACGCGCGGGAGCTCCCACTGGCCCGGCTGGACGACGACGTTGACGGCCCCGCGCTCGAGCTCGGAGAGCCGCAGCTTGAAGCCCATCCGGTCGAGCTCGTTCCAGGGCACGCCGGCCTCGAACGACACCGCGTCCTCGCCGATCCGGCCGTGCCGCGCGACGAGGTCGAAGCCGAGCTTGGCGATGTAGCGCGCCTCGACGTCGCGGATCCGGTGGGTGACGAGGTGGTAGTGGAAGAGCCGCATGGCGCGGCGATTCTAGACTCGGGGCATGGACGCACCGTCGCTCCTGACGAGCTGGCGCCTGGAGCCGCTCCAGCTCGTCCCGACGCTCGTCGTCGCCGCGCTCTACTGGCGGCGGGTCCGCACGCTGCGCCGCCGCGGAACCCCCGTCGAGCCCTGGCGGCCCTGGCTCTTCGGCCTCGGGATCGGGCTCGTCCTGCTCGCGCTCGCCTCGCCGATCGACGCCTTCGGCGAGGACGAGTTCTTGAGCTTCCACATGCTCCAGCACGTCGTCCTCGGCGACCTCGCGCCGCTCGCGCTCGTCGCCGGCCTCAACGGGCCGATCCTGCGGCCCGTCCTCGCGCTCCGGCCGGTCAACGCGCTCCGCTTCCTCGCCCATCCGCTCGTCGCGCTGCCGCTCTGGACGATCGACCTCTACGTGTGGCACCTGCCGTTCCTGTACCAGGCCGCGCTCCACCACGACTCGGTTCACGCGCTCGAGCACCTGATGTTCTTCACCTGCGGCGGGCTCATGTGGGCGCCGGTGCTCGAGGTGCTCCCGGCGCCCGAATGGTTCGGCACCGGCTGGAAGCTCGGCTACATCGTGGCCGTCCGGCTGATCGAGACCGTGCTCGGGAACGTCTTCATCTGGTCGGGCACGGTCTTCTACCCGTACTACCGCCACGTGCACCCGCTCTGGGGAATCTCGGCGCTCCACGACCAGGGGCTCGCGGGGGCGGTGATGATGCTCGAGGGCTCGATCGTGACCATCGCCGCGCTGGCCTGGCTCTTCCTGCGGCTCGCGAGCGAGGGAGAGCTGCGCCAGGAGCTGCTCGAGCGCGGCCTCGACCCGCGCGCGGTGCAGCGCGCCGTGCGCTACGGGCGCGCGCAGGAGTTCTCGCAGCCGCGCTGAACGTGACGCCGATCACGTCCCGTGCGCTCAACCGGCGTCCACCACGTCGACCTCGTCGTCTCGTCGATCGAGCGCAGCCTGCCGTTCTACCGCGACCTGCTCGCGCCGCTCGGCTTCCACCGGATCAGCGAGGTCGAGGGCGAGCGGGGCGAGACGATCTGGTACCTCGGCGGGCCCGGCACCGCGATCGGGCTGCGGCAGGCGCAGTCGGAGAGCCCGGCCTACGACCGCTACTCGGTCGGTCTCCACCACCTCGCCCTCGAGGCGTACTCGCGCGGCGTCGTCGACGAGCGGGCCGAGTGGCTCCGCTCCCGGGGCGCCGAGATCGAGAGCGGCCCCGAGGAGTACCACTACATCCCCGGCTACTACGCGGTCTTCTTCTACGACCCGGATGGCCTTAAGCTCGAAATAGTCCACGTCCCGGCCCTGGCGGCCTGACAAAGGAGGAAGCGGCAGATGGCCTCGACCCCGACTGACCCGGGCACTCCCGGCGGCACCGATCCCGGCGCCGGCCGCGGAGGCTACGGTCCGTACACGGCGATGGGCAGGGACATCGCGCGGATGCCGATCCCCGGCAACGCCGAGTTCGCGGTCTACTTCATCGTCGAGGTGATCTTCGTCCTCATCTGGATCATCGCGAAGAGCGTGAACACGCACGACTGGGTCTGGTTCACGACGATCCTGACGGCGTTCTACCTGATCTCCCGCGGCATCGCGAAGGCGAGCCGCGTTCTCGAGCAGTAGTTAGGCAGGCGCGCGCGCGAGCTCGAACCTGAGCTTCGCGCGCGCCCCTTCCTCGGGCACGCGCGTCGGGTACTCGCGCGTGAGACACGCGCGGCAGCACGAGCTCGCGGGCCGGCGCGTCGACGCCTGCAAGCCGTCGAGGGAGAGGTACGCAAGCGTCGTCGCGCCGATGTACGCCCGAATCTCCTCGACGCTTCGCCGCCCCGCGATCAGCTCGTCCTCTGCGGCGAAGTCGATCCCGTAGAAGCACGGGCTGACGATCGGCGGTGACGAAACCCGCACGTGCACCTCGGCCGCGCCCGCCTCGAAGAGCATGGCGACGATCTGGCGGGTCGTCGACCCGCGCACGATCGAGTCGTCGACGACGACGAGCCGCTTGCCCGCCACCTCGGCGAGCGGGTTGAACTTGAGGCGGATGCCCTGCTCGCGCAGCCCTTGGTCGGGCTGGATGAAGGTGCGGCCGACGTAGCGGTTCTTGATCAGGCCCTCGCTGAACGGGATGCCGAGCGCGCGCGAGAAGCCGATCGCGGCGGGCGTGCCGGAGTCGGGGATCGGCAGCACGAGGTCGACCTCGGCCGGCGCCTCCTGCGCCAGGCGCTCGCCCATGCGGACGCGCGCGCCGTGGACCTCGACGCCCGAGAGGTGCGAGTCGGGCCGCGCGAGGTAGAAGAGCTCGAAGATGCAGAGGGCGCCGCCCTCCGCCGGCTCGAGGGCCGCGACCGAGCGCAGGCCGTCGCCGTCGACGAGCACGAGCTCGCCGGGCGCGACCTCGCGCTCGAGCGTCGCGCCCACGAGGTCGAGCGCGCAGGTCTCCGACGCGACCACCCAGTCCTCGCCGAGGCGGCCCACGCACAGCGGACGGAACCCGTACGGGTCGCGGAAGGCGAGGAGCGTGCCCTCCGACAGGGCGACGACGGAGTAGGCGCCCTCCAACCGGCGCATGGCCGCGGCGGCCGCGTCCTCGAGGGGCCCCTCCGCGCCTGCGAGCAGGGCGGCGATCACCTCCGTGTCCGAGGTCGAGGAGAGCCGGGCGCCCTCCGCCGCGAGCTCGTCGCGGAGCGCGGCCGCGTTCGTGAGGTTCCCGTTGTGCCCGAGCGCGACCGTCCGCACCCGGCCGTGGTGGACGAGCGGCTGCGCGTTCGCCCAGTCCGTCGAGCCGGTCGTGGAGTAGCGCGTGTGCCCGATCGCGAGCTCGCCGTGCAGGCCGCGCAGCTTCTGCTCGTCGAAGACCTGCGTCACGAGGCCCATGTCCCGGAGGACGGTCAGCCTGCCCTGGTCGGACACGGCGATTCCGGCCGACTCCTGGCCGCGGTGCTGGAGGGCGAAGAGCCCGAAGTACGCCAGGCGCGCGACGTCGCGGTCGACCGACCGGATGCCGAAGACGCCGCACATCAGCCGTGAGCCTCCGACGCCGCGCGAAGCTCTTCGAGCTCGACGCCGCAGATCGTGCCGCCGCCGACGACGCCGAGGCGGCGGAGGCCCTTCGCGCCGAGCCGGTCGACGTCCTCCGGCGCGCACGCGAGCACGGCCTGCCCGCCGCCCTCGCCGAAGAGCGCGAGCTCGTCGCCGGGGAGGTCGAGGTCGGCGCCGACGCCGCTCCAGAGCGCCGCCTCGGCGAGCGCGACCGCGAGGCCTCCCCGGTCGGCGTCGTGGGCCAGCGTGAGGAGGGGCGAGGCGCGCCAGAGGAAGCGGACGAGGGCGGCTTCCGCGCGCAGGTCGATCGGCGCCGGCCGGCCGGACGGCGCCCAGGCGAGCCCGTGGTACGCCGACCCTGCGAGGGAGAGCTCCGGCGCGCCGGCGAGCAGGACGACGTCTCCCTCCTGCCAGCGGCCGGGGATGCGGCGCACGTCGCGCACGAGGCCGACGCAGCCGACGACCGGCGTCGGGTCGATCGCGCGCCCGTCGGTCTCGTTGTAGAGCGAGACGTTCCCGGAGACGACGGGGATGCCGAGCGCCTCGGCTGCCGCGGCGAGCCCTTCGATCGCCTCCTCGAGCTCCCACGCGATCTCCGGCTTCTCGGGATTGCCGAAGTTGAGGCAGTCGGTGAGCGCGAGGGGCTCGCCGCCGGCGCAGGCCACGTTGCGCGCCGCTTCGAGCACCGCCGACATCCCCGCCGCCCGCGGGTCGAGCCGCGCGACCGGCCCCGGCCCGTCGAGCGAGACGGCGAGGCCGCGCATGCTCGGCCGCAGGCGCAGCACCGCCGCGTCGAGGCCCGGGCGGCGCACCGTGCGCGAGCCGACGAGGTGGTCGTACTGCTCGTACACCCGACGCTTCGAAGCGAGGCTCGGGGAGCGGAGGAGCGCGAGGAGCGCCTCCTGCGGCGAGAGCGACACGCTCACGGCGGTCGGCTCCGGTCGGGGCCGCGGCCGCGCCTCGATCCGGTACCGCGGCGCCTCCTCCGTGAGGAGCCGCGCCGGGATCTCGCCGACGACCTCGTCCTCGAAGAGGCAGCGGAGCTCACCGGTCGGGGTCACCTCGCCGATCGCGGCGTGGTGGAGCTCCCAGTGGTCGAGCACGCGCTCCGCTGCCTCGAGCATCGCGGGCCGGACGACCGCGACCATCCGCTCCTGGCTCTCGGAGATCACGATCTCCCAGGGCTCGAGGTCGGGCTCGCGCAGCGGCACGCGGTCGAGCCGGGCGTCGATCCCCGCGCCGTCGCGCGCCATCTCGGCGAGCGCCGACGCGAGCCCCGCGGCGCCGCAGTCCTGGAGCGCCTCGACGAGCCCGCGCTCGACGAGCTCGACGGAGGCCTCGACGAGCTTCTTGCCGGTGAACGGGTCGCCGATCTGCACCGACGGCCGCTTCTCGTCGGCGCCTTCGCCGAGCTCCTGGCTCGCGAGGACGCTGGCGCCGCCGATCCCGTCGCGGCCGGTCGTGGCGCCGAAGAGCAGGACGAGGTTCCCTGGCCCGCCCGCCCGCGCGCGCGTCACCCGCTCGCTGGGCAGGAGGCCGACGCACATCGCGTTGACGAGGCAGTTGTCGGCGTAGGTCGGGTCGAAGACGCACTCGCCGCCAACCGTCGGGACGCCGACCGAGTTGCCGTACGCGCCGATCCCGGCCACGGCTCGGTCGAACGCGTGGCCGGGTTCGCCGAAGCGAAGCCCGTCGAGGAGCGCGATCGGCCGCGCGCCCATGGCGACGATGTCGCGGAGGATCCCGCCGACACCTGTCGCCGCGCCCTGGAACGGCTCCACGGCGGAGGGGTGATTGTGGCTCTCCACCTTGAAGGCGACCGCCTCGCCGCCGCCGAGGTCGATCACGCCCGCGTTCTCGCCGGGGCCCTGAAGCACGCGCTCGCCGCGCGAGGGCAGCCGCCGGAGCAGGAGCGCCGAGTGCTTGTAGCCGCAGTGCTCCGACCAGAGGAGCGAGAAGACGGCGAGCTCGAAGTGGTTCGGCTCGCGGCCGAGGAGCTCGTCGATCCGCGCAGCCTCCGTGTCGGTGAGCCCAAGGGCGCGGTGGAGCGGCTGCTCGGCGACCTGGCTCGTCAACGAATCGAGTCTAACCGTGTCCGAGGACGAGCCCCTCCTGCCAGATCCGGCCCTCGAGCGCGTACTCGGGATCGCGCGGAAGCCGCCGCCAGTCGCCCGCCCAGCGGCTCAGCGCGAGCGCACTCGCCGCGGCGTCGCGCGCATGCTCGTTCCGATAGCCGTCGCGCTCGCCGCTGTAGAGGCTGGGGTAGATCTCGACGAGCAGCGGCAGGCGCGGCTCGTCGAAGGGCCAGATCGCGAAGCGCTCGCGCAACTTCGGGAGGAACGGCATCCCGCGCAGCGAGCCGGTGCCGACCTGGCCGGCGCCGACGAGCTGGAAGACGGACTTCGGGCGCCCGCCGCACTCGAGCTCCGTCCGGCGGAAGCCGTTGCTGGTTGCCTTCCGGATTCGCCAGAAGGGCGGCGTCGGATCAGCGAGCCACGTCTCGCCCTCGCGGGCGACGAGCTCCCACGCGCCGGCCACCTCGTCGACGCCGCTCGCCCGCAGGAACCACTCCGGCAGCGAGAACGCGAAGTCGAGACCGACGACGAGGTCCGGGTCACGCGCCGCCTCCTCGAGCAGGTGCGCGACGACCTCCTCGCGGCTCCGGCCGCATTCGATGCGGACGAGCAGGCCCTCGACGGCTTCGGCGAGCCAGATCACGCGGCGCTCGCCGGCCCGCGCGCCCGACCAGTCGACGGCGATCGCTCGCGTCACCTGAAGGAGGTGACGAGGCCGGAGCGGCAGCTGACGGAGATGCGGACTGTCGGCTCGCCGATGATCCGTCCGTTCTCGCTGACCTCGACGCCGGCGCGGTAGGCGGGCGTGAGCTTCGTGAGCGTCCAGCCCGCGACACGGGCGATTGCCCGAGCCGCGTAGCGCCGGATCGCGGCCCGGCCGCGCACGGCCGTTCCCCCGGGCGGCCTGAAGACGGCGCGGGCGGCGAACGCGCCCGCGAAGCCGGCCGCGTGCCCGTCGTCCAGCGCGCCGAAGGCGTCCGAGATGCGGCTCACGGCGGCGTCGTACGCGCACCGCGCCGGAAGCGACCGCTTCGGCTTCGCGGCTTTGAAGCCCGGCGCCACGGCCCACGCGCTCGGCCGCATCGCGCAGGCGAGGAGCGGGCCGTCCGCCGTCCACCCGCTGGGCTCGGGGCACTGCGACTGCGTGGATGGCGTTCCCGGCGGCTCGAGGTCGATCTGGAGCAGCGGGATCGTTCCGCTCGCGCAGTTGATCTCGCCCTTGCCCGCGAGAACGCGCTCGCCGAGATCGTCCGCGCTCGCCCGCAGGACGTAGTTGATCGTGACGCGGAAGGGCCACGCGGAAAGGTCGGGGAACTCGTGGAGCGCGTGCCGGCTCGCGAAGTACGGGAGGAGCTGCGAGCGGTCGAGCGCGCCGACCGTCCGTCCGCTGCGGTCGGTCACCGAGTACTCGACGAAGCCCGATTCGGCGCGCGTCACGCCCTGGCGCTCGTTCGGTCCCGGGGGTGCAAACAGGCGGTCGAGCGCGGCGACGTCGCCCCGCGCCTCCGCGTCCGCGAACGACTGGAGGAGCCCGGCGACATCGGCCGGCGAGCAGCGCACCGGCAGCGCCGCGCTGCCGCGCGTGACGACGGTGGCCGTCTCGGCGTGTGCTCCGGCGGCGACGAGCGCCGTCGCCGCGAGCGCGAGGACGACCGAAAGCCTCACGCCCGGGCCGGTCGGGGAAGCCGAACCGTCCTCACGGTCGTTCTTACGTTTCATGTGCCTCGGAGCGTTCCACCAAGAGATGTTTCGGAATGAATCGAGCGGCCCGACCGATCGTTGCAGACGGACGCTCGGGCAGAGCCCGCCCGTCCTGATGGTCGGCGCCGCGGGGGCGGCGCCTTAGATGAGCCGCCGCCACCTGGTGATGCTGCTCGCGCTCTCGGCGATCTGGGGCGCGAGCTTCATGTTCATCAAGATCGGCGTGCGCGAGCTCGAGCCGACGACGCTCGTCTGCGTACGCCTCGGAATCGGCGCGCTCACGCTCCTACCGCTGGCGCTCGTCCGCCTCGGCGGCCGGCAGACGGTCCGGCAGCTTCGGGCCGCGGGCGGCCCGCTGGTCGCGACCGGCCTCGTCAACTCGGCCGTCCCGATCGTCGCGATCTCCTGGGCCGAGAAGCACATCGACTCCGGCCTGACCGCGGTGATCCAGGCCTCGGCGCCACTCTTCACGGCGCTGCTCGCGCTGCGCTTCAGCCGCAGCGAGCGCGTGAGCGGCGTGCGGCTCGCCGGTCTGCTCGTCGGCTTCGGCGGGGTCGCCCTGCTGGTGGGCGTGCAGCCGAGTGGCGACCTCCTCGCGGCCTGCGCCGTCGTCTTCGCCGCGCTCTGCTACGCCGTCGCGGCCCTGTACGCGGCGCGCCGCCTCGTCGACGTGTCGCCGATCGTGAGCTCGTTCGGCGCGCTCGCGGCCGCGTCGCTGGCTCTCGTCCCGTTCGCCGCGGTCCAGCTGCCGAGCCACGTGCCGAGCCTCGGCGTGACGGCCGCGGTGCTCGCGCTCGGGATCGGCGGGACCGGGATCGCGTACGTCCTCTACTACGCCCTCCTCGCCGGCGCGGGAGCGTCGCGCTCGATCCTCGTCACCTACCTCGTGCCCGCGCTCGCGCTCGGCTACGGTGCCGTCTTCCTCGGCGAGCCGGTAACGGCGCCTGCGATCGGCGGCCTGCTTCTCGTCCTCGCGGGCGTGGCGCTCGGCACCGGCGCCGTGCGGTTCGCGCGCCGCCGGCAACCAGGGCTAGCCTCCGACGGTTGACGCGCCGGTACGTTCCGCTCCTCCTGACGCTCTCCGCCCTGTGGGGCGCGTCGTACCTCTTCATCAAGGTCGGCGTGCGGGACCTCGCGCCGACGGTGCTCGTCGAGCTGCGGCTGCTGCTCGCGGCGGCGGTCCTCGTCGGCTTCCTGTGGCTTCGCGAGGGCGGGCCGGGAGCGCGCGCGGCGCTGCGCGCGGCGGCGCGGCCGGGCATCGTCCTCGGGCTCGTGAACGCGTCGATCCCGTTCGTGCTCATCGCCTGGGGCGAGCGCCACGTCGACTCCGGAGTCGCGGCCGTCGCGAACGCGACCGTCCCGATCTTCAACGCGCTCCTCGCCCTCCGCTTCAACCGAGGGGACGCCGTCTCGGGCATGCGCCTCCTCGGCGTCCTCGCCGGTCTCTTCGGGGTCGCCGTGCTGGCAGGCGTCGACCCGCACGGGGGGTGGTGGGCGGCGGCGGGCACGCTCGCCGTCGTCCTGGCCTCGCTCCTCTATGCCGGCGGCGGGATCTACGGCCAGAAGCGCCTCTCGCGCGCGGCCGGCCCCGCCCTTGCGGCGGCGTCGATCGTCGCGGCCGCCGTCTTCACGCTGCCCTTCAGCCTCCTCCAGCTTCCGCACCACGCGCCCGGTTGGAAGTCCCTCGGATCGGCCGCCGCTCTGGGCGTCCTCGGCACGGGCGCGGCGCAGCTCGTCCTGTTCCGGATGCTGCGGCTGCACGGCGCGGCGCGCACCTCGCTCGTCACGTATCTCCTACCGCCGACGGCGCTCTTCTACGGCGCGGTCTTCCTCCGCGAGCCGGTCACCGCCGCCGAGGCGGGCGGCCTCGCGCTGATCCTGCTCGGGGTCGCCCTCGGGTCGGGCCTGCTGCGGTCGAGCGCCCGTGCGGCCGCAGTCGAGCCGGGCCGGTGAGCGTCCGCATCCGCCGCGCGCGGGCGGAGGACGTGGACTTCCTCGTCGAGCTCGCGAACCACGAGGACGTCGATCCGTACCTCGCCGGTGGGCGCGGCCGGGAGCGCGAGGCGGTCGCGGCCGCCGTCGACCGATCGCTACTGGAGCCGCACGACTACGGGCGGTTCGTGATCGAGGTCGACGACGGCGCGGGGTGGCAGCTCGCCGGAAGCATGGAGTTCGAGGTGAAGAACCGCCGGAGCCGGATCGCACATCTCAGCGGGCTCGCCGTCCATCCGAGCTTCCGCGGCCGGAGAGTCGCGGACGAGGCCGCGCGGATGCTCGACCGACACCTCCTCTTCGACCTCGACTACCACCGGCTCGAGCTCGAGATCTACGGCTTCAACGAACGCGCGATGCGCCACGCGGAGCGGATCGGCTTCGTGCGCGAGGGCGTCCGGCGGCGGGCCTACCGGCGGCACGGCGACTGGGTCGACGGCGTTCTCTACGGGCTGCTGCGGGAGGATCTCGAGCGGTAGGCTCGTTCCCGATGGAGCTCATCCACACCTGCTACCGCATCACCGACGTCGACCGGTCGGTCGCCTTCTACGAAGCGCTCGGGTTCGAGGAGCGCGGCCGGTTCCCGATCCGCGACGAGGCGACCAACGTCTTCATGGGCCTTCCCGGCGACGGTGACCGGCTCGAGCTGACCTACAACTTCGGTGTCGACGGCTACGAGCTCGGCACCGGCTACGGGCACGTCGCGGTCACGGTCGAGGACCTCGACGCGACGCTGGAGCAGCTCGCCGGACAAGGAATCGAGCCCGAGCGCCCTCCGTACCGTGTACGCGAGGGCGGATCGCGGCTCTGCTTCGTGCGCGATCCGGACGGCTACCGGATCGAGCTCATCGAGCGGTAGACGCGCACTTCCCTCGCTGCGCAAGATTCGTTTCGAAGCCGGCGCGAACTGGTGCGATTTCGCACGCTACGTTGTCGTTCATGGCGACGGCAGGCGGCGAGGCGCAGCTCGAGAAGAAGGCGACGCCCTGGGGTCCGGCGGCGCTCCTCGATCGCGTGACGCTCGCCCAGCGGGCGGGCGAGAAGCGTTTCGCGACGATCCTCGAGCTCCTCGAGACGGAGAAGGGGGAGCGCCTGGTCCGCTTCGCCTATTCGACGGACGGAACGGCCCGGCGCGGGCCGGTGACGCTGCGCGCGCGTGATCTCGATCGGCTCCGAGCCGCGCTCTCGGAGCACGGCGAGCTCCGCGCGCTGCTCGACCTGGGAGGTGGTGCCTAGACGGTGACGGCGACCCGATCGCGAGTCGCGTCCACCAGTGACGCGAGGACGAGCGCTCCGTCGGCCGAGCCGAGCAGCGGATCGACGGCGTGCTCCGGGTGCGGCATGAGCCCCATGACGTTGCCCTCCTCGTTCACGACGCCGGCCACGTCTCCGACCGAGCCGTTGCAGGGCTCGGCATAGCGCAGGACGACTTGGTCGCGCTCGAGGAGGTCGGCATAGAGGTCGTCCGGAGCAAACCAGCAGCCCTCGCCGTGCTTGACGGGGATCCGAGCGCTCGACGGTGAGGCGGACGTCGCGACACACAAAACTGAGCGAGACGTTCGGGCGCAGCACGCCCGGCAGGAGGCTCGCCTCGCAGAGGATCTGGAACCCGTTGCAGATCCCGAGCACGAGGCCGCCCTCGGCCACGAAGGCGGTGACGGCCTCCATCGCCGGCGAGAACCGCGCGATCGCGCCGCAGCGGAGGTAGTCGCCGTACGAGAACCCGCCGGGGAGAACGACGGCGGCGAGCTCCGGCAGAGCCGGATCGGCATGCCACACCGTCACCGGCTCGGCGCCGAGAGCCCGAAGTGCCCACGCGGCGTCGCGATCGTCGTTCGAGCCCGGGAACGTGACGACGCCGATGCGCGGAGCCGAGTCGTTCATCCCGCCGCGAGCTCGATCTCGTAGCTCTCGATGAGCGGGTTAGCGAGGAGCTGCTCGCACATCCGCTCGAGCTGCCGGCGGACGGTCGCCGGGTCGTCGCCGTCGATCTCGACGTCGACGAGCCGACCCACCCGCGCCTCGGCAACCGCGAACCCGAGCTGGCGCAACGAGCTCTCGACGGCCTCGCCCTGCGGATCGAGGATCCCGTGCTTCGGACGGACGAGCACGGTCGCCCTCACCGGAGGACCGCCTCGGGATCCGCGACGTACGCGTCGAAGCCGAGCCCGGTAAGCCGCTCGAAGGCGTCGACGTAACGCGCGCGCGTGCCGGCGACGACGTCGTCGGGAAGCTCCGGGCCAGGGTAGCTCTTGTCCCAGCCGAGGTTCTCGCAGTAGTCACGGGCGAACTGCTTGTCGAACGACGGCTGCGCACGGCCCGGCGCGTACTCGTCCGCCGGCCAGAAGCGTGACGAGTCGGGAGTGAACGCCTCGTCGCCGAGAACCAGGCGACCGTCGTCGTCGAGCCCGAACTCGAACTTCGTGTCGGCGATGAGGATCCCGCGCGCCGCCGCGTGCGCCGCCGCGAACCGGTAGAGCTCGAGCGAGGCTCGCTCCACCTCGTCGAGCCGGTCGGTCCCGATCAGCTCCGCCGCCTGGGCGCGGCCGATGTTCTCGTCGTGGCCGGTCACAGCCTTCGTCGACGGGGTGAAGATCGGCTGCGGGAGACGATCGGACTCGACGAGACCCTCGGGAAGCACGTGGCCGCAGACCTCGCCGGTCTTCCGGTAGTCCTTCCAGCCCGACCCGGCGAGGTAGCCGCGGACGACGCACTCGAGCGGCAGCATCTCAAGGCGCCGGCACTCGGTCGAGCGGCCGTCGGGACGTAGGCCAAGCAGGTGATTCGAGCAGATGTCGCGCGTGCGCGAGAACCAGAACGCGGAAAGGCCGGTGAGGACGCGCCCCTTGTCCGGGATCTCGGTGGGCAGGACGACGTCGAAGGTCGAGATCCGGTCGCTCGCGACGAGGAGGAGCCGGTCCTCGTCCAGGGCGTAGAGCTCACGCACCTTCCCGCTTCCGACGTGCGCTACGACGTCAGACATGCACCGCCTCCTCCTTTCCGGCGAGCGCCCGGAGACGCTCGAAGACGACGTCGACGTGACGGATCGAAGCCTCGAGGTCGAAGACACCGGCGAGCGCCTCGGGGCCGAGCCGTCCCACGATCTCCGAATCGGCGCCGACGAGCTCGCGAAAGTCCCGCTCGTGCTCCCACGCCTGCATCGCGTGGCGCTGGACAAGGCGGTAGGCCTCGTCCCGACCGAGCCCGCTGTCGACCAGCGCCAGCAGCAGTCGATGGCTGAACACGAGCCCGTGGCTCAGGTCGAGGTTCGCCCGCATCCGGTCGGCGTGGACGACGAGGCCGTCCACGAGCCGGCAGAACCGATCGAGCATGTAGTCGAGGGCGAGGAACGCGTCGGGGACCACCACCCGTTCCGCGGACGAATGCGAGATGTCGCGCTCGTGCCAGAGCGGGACGTCCTCGAAGCCGACGAGCGCGGCGGCCCGGACGACGCGCGCCAGGCCGCAGATGCGCTCGGCGACCTTCGGGTTCCGCTTGTGCGGCATCGCGGACGAGCCCTTCATCCCGGCGTCGAACGGCTCCTCGACCTCACGCACCTCCGTCCGCGCGAGGTGCCGGATCTCCAGGGCAAATCGCTCGAGCGAGGTCGCGACGAGGGCGAGCGCGCAGAGCAGCTCGGCGTGGCGGTCGCGCGCGATCACCTGTGTCGAGAGCGGATCGGGTTCCAACCCGAGCACCTCGCACGCGAGCCGTTCGACCTCGGGCTCGACGTGGGCGTACGTGCCCACCGTCCCGGAGAGCTGCCCGACACGCGTCGCCTCGAGGCCGCGCAGGAGCCGTGTCCGGCCGCGATCGAGCTCGAACGCCCAGCCGGCGAGCTTCCAGCCGAACGTCGTCGGCTCGGCGTGGATGCCGTGCGAGCGGCCGATCGTCACCGTCCGGCGGTGCTCCTCCGCCCGTCGCACGACCGCGGCAAGCGCGGCATCGATCTCCTCGAGGAGCAGCCGCCCCGCCGCCTGGATCTGGAGCGCAAGCGCCGTGTCGACTACGTCGGAGGAGGTGAGGCCGTAGTGGATCCAGCGCCCTTCCGGCCCGAGCTGCTCGGCGACCGCGTCTACGAACGCGGCGGTGTCGTGGTCGGTGACGCGCTCGATCTCGGCGACGCGCTCCGGGCTCGGCGTGACCGCCCGCTCGCGGATCGCGCGCACGTCCGCCTCGGGAACGACCCCGACCTCGGCCCATGCGTCCAGCGCTGCGAGCTCGACGCGCAGCCACGTCTCGAGCTTGCTCTCCTCCGACCAGATCCTGGCCATGGCCGGGCGGGAGTAGCGCTCGATCACCACTTCGATTCTAGAGCGCGGCCAGGAGCGCGCCCGTCACCCGCCCAGGATGCGGACGGCGAGCAGCGCAGCGTTGCGAGCGTTGTCGACCCCCACGCAGGCCACCGGCACTCCGGGCGGCATCTGGGCGATCGAGAGGAGCGCGTCGAGCCCGTCGAGCACGCTCTTCGACGAGCGGAGCGGCACGCCGATCACGGGCAGGTCGGTATGGGCCGCGGCGACACCGGGCAGGGCTGCGGCAAGGCCGGCGCCGGCGATCAGCACCCGCAGACCGCGCCCACGCGCGCCGCGGCAGTACTCCGCGACGGCGTCGGGGGTGCGGTGCGCCGAGCGAACCTCGAGCTCGTGCGCGATGCCGTGGCTTTCGAGCTCGTCGAGCGCGGGCTGCATCCGCTCCCGGTCGGACTCGGACCCGACGAGGATGCCGACGAGCGGCGGCTCAGCGGCCGACACGCTCGCCTCGCTCGGCGGCGACGTCGCGACGGTAGCGCGCGCCCGGGAAGTCGATCCGCTCGACGGCCGCATAGGCCGCCGACCGCGCGTCGGTCAGCGTGTCGCCGGTCGCGGTGACGGAGAGGATGCGGCCGCCGTTCGTCACGAGGCGGCCGGCCCGGACGGCCGTGCCCGCGTGGAAGACGAGCGCGCCGTCCCGCTCGGCGTCCTCGATCCCCTCGATCGGCGAGCCCGTGTCGCCCTCCTCCGGGTAGCGGCCGGCGGCGAGGACGACGGTGACGGCGGCCTGGTCCGAGACGCGCAAGTCCGTCTGCCGCAGGTCCCCGCGCGCGGCGGCGGCGAGCACGCCGAGGAGATCGTCCTCGAGCAGGGGAACGACCGACTGGGTCTCGGGATCGCCGAAGCGGCAGTTGAACTCGAGCACGCGCGGACCGTCGTCGGTCAGCATGAGACCGGCGTAGAGGACGCCGACGAACGGCGATCCCCGCCGGGCGAGCTCCTCGAGCACCGGGCGGTGGACGCCGTCGACGATCTCCTCGGCGTCGACTCCGTTCACGGGCGCGTAGGCGCCCATGCCGCCCGTGTTCGGCCCGGTGTCGCCGTCGCCGACCCGCTTGAAGTCCTGCGCGACCGGAAGCGCGATCGTTCGCGCGCCGTCGGTGATCGCGAAGACCGAGATCTCCTCGCCCTCGAGCAGCTCTTCGATCACGACCGGACCACCCAGGTTCGCGGTGGCGCGGAGCGCCGTCTCGAGCTCGTCGTCGATGCGGCACACGTGCACGCCCTTGCCGGCGGCGAGTCCGTCGGCCTTGACGACGCAGGGCGGCCGCGCGACCGGCATCGTCGCGGCGGTCGCGACGCCGGCCGCGTCCATGACCTCCTTCGCGAAGAGCTTCGAGCCTTCGATCCGTGCGGCGTCGGCGCCCGGACCGAAGACGGCTACGCCGCCGTGACGAAGCTCGTCGGCGATGCCCGCGACGAGCGGCGCCTCGGGCCCGACGACGACGAGGCCGACGTCGAGCGCCCGCGCCAGCTCGAGGACGGCCTCGGCGTCCTCGGCCCGAACGGGGTGGCAGTCGCCGAGCGCCGCGATGCCCGGGTTCCCGGGCGCGGCGTGGAGCTCCGCGAGCGCCGGGGACTGCGCCAGCCGCCAGGCCAGCGCGTGCTCGCGCCCGCCCGAGCCGAGCAGCAGAACCTTCATCGGCGCGAGTCTAGTGGGCGCCGCGGGCGACCCCCGAGGTTTGAAAGGGCGCACGCCCGGCGATGCTCGGGCCATGGTCGAACCGGGCCTCGACCTGCACGAGTGGCAGACCGAGTGGGAGGCGCTCGAGCCGCTCGTCGAGGACTCGCCGCGCGAGGCGCTGCCGGAGCTGGACGACCTGCTCGAGCGGATGCTGACCGCCCGCGGCTTCGCGCCGGACGACCCGGTGGCGGCCGAGGGCGACGAGCCGGAGGTGCTCGCGAACTTCCGCGCCGCGCGCGAGATCACGCGGCTCGCCGAGAGCGGCGCCGAGCTCTCGCCGGGCGACATCCCTCCGGCGATCGAGGACTATCGCGAGGTCTACCGGATCCTGACCAAGCAGCGGGCGCCACCGTAGTCCCGGGCGGCCGCCCGCGCGCGTGCCACAGTCTCGGCTCGCAATCGACACAGACACGTGCGGATTTCCTCGCTAGCGTTTGTAGTGGGGGTTCCCCCCAAGGACATGGCTGATGGGGACCAGGTGAGCGAGGTCGTGGCCGGCGGAGCCGAGGGAGCGGCGCCGCCGTACAGCGCCGTTCGGGTCGAGGTCGCCCGGCTGCCGGACGGCGGGCGTGCGCACGACGCGGTCGCGGTCGAGGAGCCGCTCGAGATCCGGATCGGCGGCGAGCCCGTCGCGGTCACGATGCGGACGCCGGGCCACGACGAGGAGCTCGCGCTCGGGTTCTGCCTCTCCGAGGGGCTGGCTCCCGAGGACGCGTCGCTTCCGGACGACTTCGCGGCGAACGCGGTCGACGTCCGTGCGCCGTCCTTCGACCCGGCCCGGCTGCGGCGGAGCTTCTACACCACCTCGTCCTGCGGCGTGTGCGGCAAGGGCGCGCTCGAGGCGGTCGCCGTCGAGGCGCCGCGGGTCGAGAGCCGCCTGCGCGTTGCCGCCGCGCTCGTCGCCGACCTTCCCGAGCGACTGCGCGCAGCACAGGCCGCGTTCGCCGCCACCGGTGGCCTGCACGCGACCGGTCTCTTCCGAGCCGACGGGCAGCTGCTGTGCGCGCGGGAGGACGTCGGCCGCCACAACGCCATGGACAAGGTCGTCGGCTGGGCGTTCCGGGAGCGGCTGCTCCCGCTCGCGGAGGCGATCCTCTGCGTGAGCGGACGGCTCTCGTTCGAGCTCGTCCAGAAGGCCGCCGTCGCCGGCTGTCCGGTCCTCGTCGCGGTCGGGGCGCCCTCGAGCCTCGCGATCGAGCTCGCCGAGGACCGCGGGGTCACCCTCTGCGGCTTCGTCCGCGACGGCCGCGCGAACGTCTACAGCGAGGCGTGGCGGATCGAGGCCTGACGGGGGTCCTCCTCGTCGGCGGAGCGAGCACCCGGTTCGGCACGCGGAAGGCGTTGGCGCGCCTCGGCGGCGAGACGCTCGCCGAGCGGGCATGGCGGCTGCTCGGCGAGACCTGCGGCGAGACGATCGCCGTCGGCAAGCGAGCCGACGCGCTCCCGCTTCCGTTCCCGGTCCTCGACGACGGCTCGTCCGTCAGAGCGCCGATCGCCGGCGTCGTCGCCGGCCTGCGCGCGGCTCGGAGCGACGTGGTCGTCGTCCTCCCCGTCGACGTGCCGCTCCTTTCGGTCACGTCCGTCGCAGCCTTGGCCGACGCCTGCGCCGACGCGGCCGTCCCTCCGACGGGGCCGCTGCCGGGCGCGTATCGCAAGGCGGCGCTCCGAGCGCTCGAGAAGCGTCTCGCCGGCGGCGAGCTCGCGCTGCGTGACGCGCTGGCGGAGCTAGACACGCGCGTGGTCGAGCTCGACCCGTGGGAGCTCGTGAACGTGAACACGCCCGCGGACCTCGAGGCGGCGGCGCGGCGGGAGCGAGCGCTCGCGGCGGTTGTCGAGGTGGCCGCGGCCTACGGACTCGACGGGCTCGAGCCGCGCATCCTCGCCGACTGGAACGACACGATCGTCCAGCTCCGGCCCGAGCCGCTCGTCGCGCGGGTCGCCACGTCGCCCCTTCGCGCCGACGTGGGGACCGAGCTCGCGCGCGAAGCGGCGCTAGCCCGGGACGTCGCGGCGCGGGGCGGACCCGCGCTTCCGCCGGCGACCGACCCGCCTGCGGGCCCTCACCGCGCGCGCGGGCTGGCGCTGACGTTCTGGCCGTACGTCGACGTGGCCGGCGGCGAGCCTTCGCCGGCCGCGGTCGCCGCCTCCCTGCGCGAGCTGCACGATGCTCTCGGAGCCGTCGCGACGCCGCTGCCTCCGCTCGCTGCGAGCCTCGAGCGCGCCGGGGCGCTGGAAGCCCCGTCGCTGGCCGAGGACGATCGGCGCTTCCTCGCCGCCGGACTGCGCGAGCTTCGGCGTCGCTTCGACGCCTTCGGCCTTCCCGAGCGGGGGCTGCACGGCAGCCCGCACGGCGCCAACCTCCTCTGCACCCGCGACGGCCTGCGCTGGATCGACCTCGACGGCGCGTGCCGCGGACCTCTCGAGTGGGACGCGGCGCACCTCGCGCCCGAGGCGGCCGCGCTCTTCCCGGATCTCGACCCGGAGGCGCTCGAGGTCGCGCGCCTGCTCGTCAGCGCCTGCGTCGCGATCTGGTGCTGGGCGCAGCTCGGCCGGGCCCCGGAAGTGGACGAGGCGGCGCGCCTCCACCTGCACCGCCTTCGGGAGGCGCTCTAGCTGAGGGCCACGACCCGCTCGCGCTCGGCCCCGGTCCCGACGAGCGAGACGGCGACGTCGAGCTCGCGCTCGACCCGGTCGACGTAGGCGCGCGCCGCGGGAGGGAGCTCGTCGTCCAGCGGCTCCTCCCAGCCCGGGAGCGTCTCGTAGACCGGCCGGCAGTGGTGGAAGTCGCTCTGGTGCGCCGGGAACTCCTCCGTCTCGGACCCGTCCGGAAGGAGGTAGCGGACGCAGACCGGGATCTCCGCGAAGGCCGACAGGACGTCGAGCTTCGTCAGGGCGAGCGAGGTGATGCCGTTCAGCCGCACCGCGTAGCGGAGGGCGACGAGGTCGAGCCAGCCGCAGCGCCGGTCGCGTCCGGTGACGGTGCCGAACTCGCCGCCCAGCTCGCGCATCCGCTGCTGCGCCGGGCCCTCGATCTCGCTCGGGAACGGCCCCTCGCCGACGCGCGTGACGTAGGCCTTCGCGACGCCGATTACGTCGTCGATCCGCGTCGGGCCGATGCCGATCCCGGACGCGGCTCCTCCGGCCAGCGTGCTCGAGGACGTGACGAAGGGATACGTGCCGTGGTCGAGATCGAGGAGCGTCCCGTGCGCGCCTTCGAAGAGGACCGATCGCCGGTCGCGAAGCGCGCGGTCGACGAGCAGCGACGTGTCCGCGATGAACGGCCGGAGCCGCTGCGCGTGCTGCTCGTAGCGCGCGGCGAGCTCCTCGAGCTCGAGCGGCGCGGCGCCGTAGACGGCCTCGAGCCAAACGTTCTTCTCGGCGAGCGCGACCTCGAGCTTCTGGCGGAGGATCTTCGGGTCGAGGAGGTCCTGGACGCGGATCCCGAGCCGGAGGGCCTTGTCCGCGTAGGTCGGCCCGATACCGCGCTTCGTCGTGCCGATCCTGAGCTTGCCGAGCCGGCGCTCGCCGGCGCGGTCGATGACGACGTGCCACGGCATGATCACGTGAGCGTTGCTCGACAGGTGGACGCGCGTGGTCGGGATCCCGCGCCCCTCGAGGTCGTCCAGCTCCTCGACGAAGACCGGCGGGTCGACGACGCAGCCCGCACCGATCACGCACTCCTTGCCCCACAGGATCCCCGAGGGCATGTGCCGCAGCTTGTAGGTCTCGCCGTCGGCGACGATCGTGTGGCCGGCGTTCGGGCCGCCGTTGTAGCGGCAGACGACGTCCGCGCGCTGCGCCAGCAGGTCGACGATCTTGCCCTTGCCCTCGTCGCCCCACTGCGCGCCGACGATCACGGTCGCTGGCACGACGCAGGAGTGTCGCAGAACGGTCGGTTCCCTTGGCGCCGAGTGATCGCAGGCGCGGCCCGCCGCCGCGGAGAGCCGCGGCGGCGAGCGAGGGGAACCGCTACCGCAGCGCCGCTGCCGGCGTCTCGCGCACGAGCTCGATCTCGTGGCCGCGCTGGCAGACGACGCTGCCGCGGTCGTCGTCGAGCTCGAGCGCTCCCTCGACGATCGCGCCGAGGTAGCCGCGACTCGCCGGCTGGTCTGCCTGGCACGCCGAGCACACGGCGCGGAACGACGTCGCGCGCGGCGGCAGGATGATCCGCTGGTCCTCCATCACCTCCCCTTAGGCCGCAAGGTCCGCAAACTTGGCGTACCTCTTCAGGAACGAGAGCTTGACCGCGTCGGTGGGGCCGTTCCGGTGCTTCGCGAGGATGACCTCGGCGAGGCCCTGCTGATCGGACTCCTCGTTGTAGTACTCGTCGCGATAGATGAAGATCACGAGGTCGGCGTCCTGCTCGATCGACCCCGACTCGCGCAGGTCGGACAGGATCGGCCGCTTGTCGTGCCGCTGCTCGACCGCGCGGGAGAGCTGCGAGAGGGCGAGGATCGGCACGTCGAGGTCGCGTGCGAGGATCTTCAGCGAGCGCGAGATCTGCGACACCTCCTGCACGCGGTTCTCGGCCGAGACCCCCGAGGTCATCAGCTGCATGTAGTCGACGACGATGAGGCCGAGGCTCGGTTCGCGCGATTTGAGTCGCCGCGCCTTCGAGCGAATCTCCATCATCGTGATCGAGCCGGTGTCGTCGACGTAGATCGGCGCCTTCGCGAGCTTGTCGCAGGCGGCTGTGAGGCGCGGCCAGTCGTCGACCGCGAGCTTGCCGGTGCGCAGGCGCTGCGACTCGACCTTCGCCTCGCCGCACATGAGTCGCTGCGTCACCTCGGCCTTCGACATCTCCAGGGTGAAGAGCGCGATCGGGAGCTCGTGGCGGACGGCGAGGTTCGCGGCGACGCCGAGCCCGAGCGCGGACTTGCCCATGCTCGGGCGCGAGGCGACGATCACGAGGTTGCCGGGCTGGAAGCCGGAGGTCAGCCGGTCGAGGTCGCGGAAGCCCGAGGGGATGCCGGTGATCTCGGCGCCCGCCTCGTAGAGCGCTGTGATGCGCTCGAAGCTCTCCTTGAGCAGGGCCTCGATGTGGCTGAACTCGGTCGAGACGCGGCTCTGCGAGAGGTCGAAGACGACCTGCTCCGCGCGGTCGACGAGGTCGGTCGTGTCGCCCGGCCGGTCCCATCCGAGCCGGGCGATCTCGCCGCCGGCGCGGATGAGGCCGCGCAGCGTCGCCATCTCGCGCACGATGCGCGCGTAGTGGGCCGCGTTGGCCGCCGCGGGCACGAGGGTCGCGAGGACGTGTATGCGGTCGCGGCCGCCGACGTCCTCGAGCTCGCCGCGCTCCTCGAGCTCGTCGACGAGCGTGATCGCGTCGACCGGCTCGCCCTTCGCGTACAGCGCGAGCGCGGCGAGGTAGATCTTCGAATGGCTCTCCCGGTAGAAGTCGCCGGCGTCGAGAATCTCGCTGACCGCCCCGATTGCGCCGGGGGAGAGCATCATGGCCCCGAGGACGGACTCCTCGGCCTCGAGGTTCTGAGGGGGAACCGGGGCGGTCTGCGAGAGGGGAGGGGCCTGGACCATCAAACGGGTAGTGAACGCCCCTCGGCGGCAGGGTTCAACGGTGTGTACAAAGGTCTCGTCCGAAGGAGACGCGCCTGTGGAAGACGGGGCAACGCGGGCATAACGGAACACATGTTCGCTGACCCGGCGGACGGATTCGGTGGATGAAAACTTCGCTAGGAGCGGAAACTTCCGCGGCAATTCACAGCCGTGGGGACGAACTGTGGAAAGTTAGGCGCGTTCTTGTTCCAGATCCGGCTCGCCGTCCGGACTCTCCGCGCCCTCGGCCTCCTCCGCGGCCTCGGCCTCGTCAGCGACCTCGGCCTCCTCGGCCTCAACGGCTGCGAGCGCCTCGGCCGCAGCGCGGTGCTCGGCCGCCTCGCGCTCGGCAGCCTCCCGCTCCGCGGCCTCCTCGGCCTCGCGGGCCGCCTCGAGCTCCTCCTCGGGTGGCAGCTCGCCGCCCTCGGGGACGACGAGGGTCTTCACCTCGACGCGCACGTCGGTGAAGACGTCGATCGGAACCTGGTAGCGGCCTATGCGCTTGATCGGGTCGGCGAGGTCGATCTTGCGCCGGTCGACGCGCACCTTCCGCGTCCGCCAGATCTCGTCGGCGACGTCGGTCGCCGTCACGGAGCCGAAGAGCGCGCCCGTCGGCCCCGCCTTCACGTCGAAGCGGAGCACCGTCTTGCCCAGCACCTCGGCGATCTCCTGCGCCTGCTCGGACGTCCGCGCCTCGTGCCGCGCGCGCTGGGCATCGCGCTTGCGGAGCTCGCCCACGCGCGCGGGCGTCGCGGCCTCGGCCAGCCGGCGCGGCAGGAGGAAGTTCCGGGCATAGCCGCGCGCGACGTCGACGACGTCGCCCCGCAGGCCGACCTTCTCGACGTCGCTGAGCAGGATCACCTCCACGCCAGCCTCACCTCGAGTCGGAGACGTACGGGAGGAGCGCCATCTCGCGGGCGCGCTTGACGGCGACCGCGACCTGCCGCTGGTGACGGCGGCACGCGCCCGTGATGCGGCGCGAGCGGATCTTTCCCTTCTCCGAGACGTAGCGCCGGAGCTGGTTGTAGTTCTTGTAGTCGACCTCCTCGACCTTCTCCTTGCAGAAGTAGCAGCTCTTCCGCCGGCCGGGAGCGGCCGAGGCGGGCGCACGCTTGCGCCGGGTCTGGTCGCGGTCTTTCAGCTGCGCCATTCGTTCGTCCTCCTAGAAGGGGATGTCGTCGTCGGCGCCGCCCGCGCCGAAGTCGGCGGTGTCGGTTGCGGCCGTGGCCGCGGCGGGCACGAACTGCGGCTCGCCCACGCCGCCGCCCTCGCGGCTGCCGAGGAACTGGACGCTGTCCGCGATGATCTCGACGGCCTGCCGCTTCGTGCCGTCCTGGGCGTCCCACTCGCGCCAGTCGAGGCGGCCGTCGACCGCGACGGGGCGGCCCTTGGAGAGGAACTGCGCGCAGCTCTCGCCCTGGTTCCCCCAGACCGTGACGTCGAAGTAGTTCGGCTTGTCGCCCCACTCGCCCGTGGCCTGGTCCTTCTGGCGCGTGTTCACGGCGATGCGGAGCTTGCAGACCGCGGTCCCGCTCGGCGTGTGCCGCAGCTCGGGATCGCGCGTGAGATTTCCGACGAGGACGACTCGGTTGATGTTCGCCATGGTGTTCCTTTCTCGCTCGCTGACGCTCGAGACCGAGCCTACTCCGCCTCGTGGACGGGCGCCGGGCGCGCACTTGCGTGCGACCCCGGCACCTGCCGTACGGCCATGTGCCGCATGACCCCGTCCGTGATCTTGAGGACGCGCGAGATCTCGTCGAGCGTCTCCGGGGTCGCGTCGAACGTGAGCAGGTGGTACACGCCCTCGCCCTTGTGGCCGATCTCGTAGGCGAGCTTGCGCCGCCCCCACACGTCCTGGTTCGCCCACGTCCCGCCGCCTCGCTCGACGAGCTCGCGCGTACGCGCGACCACCTCGGCCTGGCGCTCCTCCGGGAGCTCTGGGTCGAGCATGAGCAGGATCTCGTACGCGGTCACGTTCCCGAACCTCCTTCCCTCGGTCTCAGGCGGCCTCGCCGGCAGGCGCCGCTCGGGAACGGGAGGCGCGAGGCGAGGCAGGAAGAGGCGGCAGTGTAGCATCGGCCGATGCGCCGCCCGCTCACGCTGCTCTCCGGCGCGGTGGCCGGTTTCGGGCTCTACCGGCTCGTCGTCACGCGCCGCAGAGCGCCCGTCGTCGAGGGGCCGCCCGAGCCGCGTGACGACCCGCGGGCCGAGGAGCTTCGGCGCAAGCTGGCCGAGTCGCGCACGATGGTCGAGGAGCGGGAGGAGTTCGAGGCGGCCGAGACGCCGGTCGACCGTGCCGAGCCGGCGCCCGAGGTGGACGACCGGCGCAGGCGGGTCCACGACGAAGGTCGGCGCACCGCGGAGCGCATGAGGCGCCGCCCCGGCCGCACGTAGGCCTCGACGCCCGCGACGAGGCCGCGCGCGACACGCTCTTGGTACGCGCTCGACTCGAGCCGGACGCGCTCGGTCGGGTTCGTGAGGAAGCCCGCCTCGACGAGGATCGCGGGCACGTTCGCCCAGTTGAAGCCGGTGAGGTCGCTGCGCGGCACGAGGCCGAGATCCGCGGCGCCGGTGGCCCGGACGAGGCTCCGTTGGACGAGGCGCGCGGCGCGCAAGCTCTGCGCGTAGATGTCGTCCGTCCAGCCGCGGCGGAAGGCCGGGTAGAGGGTCGAGATCCCGTGCGCGCGAGGGTTCACCGCTCCGTCGGCGTGCAGGCGGAGCATCAGGGCCGCGTGGCGCACGTTGCAGAACTGCGCCCGCGCGATGTTGCCGCCGTTCCCGTACCTGAAGGTCGGGCCGGTTCGCGTCATCGCGACGCGGTAGCCCGCGTGGAGGAGGAGCGTCCGCGTCCGCTTCGCGATCGCGAGGTTGACCGCGGCCTCGCCCGCGGTGCCGCCGCCGTCCTTGATCTTCGTCACGTGTGAGCCGGGCCCGATCGGCTCGGTCTGTGCACCGATCGCGGGCGGCGTGCCGTGGCCCGGGTCGAGGCAGATGAGCGCGGCGGCGGCGAGCGGCGCGAGGACCACTCGCCGCATCGTCGCAGAGGGGCGACGGGGGCCGCCGGAGCGACCCCCGCCCTCCGTTCGGAGACTTACTTCGTCGTGCCGGTGCCGTTCACGTCGAACGGCGCCGTCGCGTCGGACTGCTCGGAGTTGCCCTCCTCGAGGCGCAGGAGAACCGGCGTCTGCTGGTCGCTGCCGCCGAAGAACGTCGAGAGGCCCGTTATGGAGTACATGCCCGCCCCGTTCTTGATTCCGAGCGCGCTGGCCGACGTCGTCAGCACGACGGTGCACGGCGCCGGCGGCGCAGTCGCGA
>VAXK01000063.1 GCA_005885565.1 Actinomycetota bacterium | reverse complement strand
AGAAGCCGTTCGGGCACGACCTCGCCTCGGCGCGCGAGCTGACCAAGGTGATCCGCGAGCACTTCGAGGAGCACGAGGTCTTCCGGATCGACCACTACCTGGGCAAGGAAACGGTCCAGAACATGCTCGCGCTGCGCTTCGCGAACGGCATCTTCGAGCCGATCTGGAACCGTCAGTTCATCGACCACGTCCAGATCACCGTCGCCGAGTCGATCGGGATCGAGGGCCGGGCCGGCTACTACGAGCAGGCGGGCGCGATCCGCGACATCTTCCAGAACCACCTGCTCCAGCTGCTCGCGCTGACGGCGATGGAGCCGCCGATCGACTTCACCGCGGAGTCGGTCCGGAACGAGAAGGTGAAGGTGCTGCGCTCGCTCCACACCCCGGGGCCGAAGTCGGTCGTGCGGGGCCAGTACGGGCGCGGCTTCATCGAGGGCGAGGAGGTCGTCGCGTACCGCGAGGAGGAGGGCGTCGCATCGGACTCGATGACCGAGACCTACGTCGCCGCCAAGCTCTACGCCGACAACTGGCGCTGGGCGGACACGCCGTTCTACGTCCGGATGGGCAAGCGGCTCGCGCGCCGCGAGACGACGATCGCGATCCAGTTCAAGCGCGCTCCGCACCCGCCGTTCGAGGAGACCGCGGCCGAAGGCCTGCGCCCGAATGTCCTGCTCATCCACATCCAGCCCGACGAGGGCGTCTCGCTCGCGATCGGCGCGAAGGTGCCGGGACTCGGGATGACGATCCGGACGGTGCACATGGACTTCCTCTACGGAGGCGCGTTCCGAACCGGCATGCCCGAGGCGTACGAACGGCTGATCCTCGACGCGATGCGCGGCGACGCGACCCTCTTCACCCGGACGGACGAGGTCGAGGAGCAGTGGGCGCTGGTGGACGCGATCGTCGCGCCGTGGGCGCGCGACCGGCCGGCCTTCCCGAACTACGCCGCCGGGTCGTGGGGGCCGCACTCCGCGAACGAGCTGATCGAGCGGGACGGCAGGTCGTGGCGACGGCACTGACCTCCGTCCAGGCGATCGAGGACGAGCTCGGCGCGCTCCGGGTCGACCGCGAGACGGGCGCTCCCTTCCAGCGGACGAGCGTGCTCACGCACATCGCCTGGGTGCCCGAGGAGTGGGTGGCCGCGGCGGAGGACGTTTTGGCGGGCCTCGCGGAGCGCCATCCGTCGCGCACGATCGTGCTCGTGCCGGAGCCGGACGCGGACGACGGTCTCGACGGCGTCGCGGAGGTGGAGTGCTACCCCGTCGGCGACGGGCGGGCGGTCTGCGTGGAGACGATCCGGATCCGGCTCCGCGGTCGGCGCGCGGAGGCGCCCGCGAGCGTCGTCCAGCCGCTCCTGATCCCGGACCTGCCCGTCTTCCTGCGCTGGCGCGGCATGCCGCCGTTCGGCGAGCAGCCGTTCGAGCAGCTGGTCGACGTGGTCGACCGGCTGATCGTGGACTCGACGGAGTGGCCGGGGCTGCCAGCGCCGTATGCGCAGCTGGTCGACTTGTTCGACCGGGTAGCCGTCTCCGACATCGCGTGGGCACGGACGAGCCGGTGGCGTCCGCAGCTCGCGTCGCTCTGGCCGGGGATCGCGGAGGTGAGGCGGTTGCGTGTGTCGGGCACGGCCGCGCAGGCGCATCTCCTGGCGGGGTGGCTGCGCTCGCGCCTCGGGCGTGAGCTCGAGCTGGAGCACGATTTGTCCGATCGGTTGGTGGGGGTCGAGATCGACGGCGAGCCGGCGCCCTTCCCGCCGGGCGATCCTCCGCCCCCGGCCGAGCTCCTCTCGGACGAGCTGGATCGCTTCGGCCGGGACCGGATCTACGAGGAGGCTGTTCGTGACGTGGCCGAGCATTCAGGCGCATGAGGGAGCGCGACCACGTCGAGACGGAGCGGGAGGTCGTGTCGAAGCTCGTCTCGCTGCTCCGCGCAACCCCCAACGTGCGGCTGGCGGTGATGTATGGCTCGGTTGGCCGCGGCGACGATGGCCTGGGAAGCGATCTCGATCTCCTGGTCTCGTTCGCTCGCGAAGAGATTCATTCGGCAGCCATGCTTGCTGTAGCGCTCACGGAGCAGATGGATCGCCGCGTCCAGGTTGTCTCGCTGACCACCGGGCGACGTGCGCCTCTCCTGCTCGTCGACATTCTCCGAGACGGCCGGGTTCTAGCTGATCGAGATTACGAGTGGTCGGCCCTGATGCGCGACGAACGGGACATCCGGCGGCAGGCCGCGGCCACCGAGGCCGAACTCGATCGGCGCATTGCCGAGCTTGCTGAGCTTGTCGAGGGCCGGACGTAATGAGCGAAAGCTTCTCGCGCCATCGGCACCTACTCCCGCGCGTACAGCCGAGGCCGGCTTCCTAGCGCGCGAAGGCGGTGACGACCGCGTCGTGGAGCAGGCCGTTCGACGAGAGGGCCGCCCCGCCGGGCTCGTGCGGCCGGCCGTCGAGGCCGCTGAAGCGGCCGCCCGCCTCCTCGACGATCACCTCCACGGCGGCCGTGTCCCAGCGCTGCAGGCTGCCGTCCACGGCCGCGTCGGCGGCACCCTCCGCCACGAGCATGTGCATCCAGAAGTCGCCGAAGCCGCGCGCGACCCAGCTTCGTTCCGCCAGCGCGAAGAAGCGATCGGCGAGGCCCCGCTTCGCGAAGTCCCGCGCGCTCGTGTAGCAGAACGTCGCGTCCTCGATCCGGCGGATCGCGGAGACGTGGATCCGGCTGTCGTCGCGGTGCGCGCCCTCCCCGCGTGCGGCCCACCAGCGCTGGCGAAGGGCGGGCGCGGAGACGACACCGACCACAGCCCGGCCGTCGCGCTCCAGCGCGATCAGCGTCGCCCAGATCGGGATCCCGCGGACGAAGTTCCGCGTGCCGTCGATCGGATCGACGACCCAGCGCGTGTCCGCCTCCTCGCTGCCGCTCTCCTCACCGAGGAAGCCCTCGCCGGGCCGCTGCTCGGCGATCGCCGCCCGTAGCGCCTCCTCCACTGCCCGGTCCGCATCCGAGACCGGCGTCAGGTCGGGCTTCTCGTCGACCCGCAGGTCGGCGGCACGGAAGCGCGGCAGCGAGAGCGAGTCGGCGAGGTCGGCGAGCTCGTGCGCGAAGGCGAGATCGGGGTCGATGGGCGAGCTTATCCCTGAGCCAGCGCGATCGGGTTCCCGTCCGGGTCGGTCGCGTAGGCGACGCGCTCGCCCCACGGCATGTCGGCAGGGTCTCGGAGCACGGTCGCGCCCACGGCGCGCAGCTGCTCGACGACCGGTCGACTTCGTCCACGTAGACGAAGAGCTCGAAGCGGACGCCCTCACCGACCGAGAGGCCGTACTGCTCCCGGGGCCAGCCGGCCGCGACCACCGCAACTTCGTAGGCGCCGCGGCGGAGCCCGACATAGCCCGGCGCGCCCCTCCGGCGGGAGCTGGAAGTGCCGCTCGAAGCCGAGGTTCTCGTAGAACGCAGCGGTGGCGGAGACGTCCGCCGCGAAGACCACGGGGAAGGCGCGATCTGCGATCGCGGGAGCTTAGCGCCCGACGACCGAGAACTTCGGCTTCGTGATCCGCACCGAGACGGGCTTCGACCACGACATCGCGCGCGCCGTGCCGGGCAGCGAGAAGTCGAGCCCGCGCACGCGGTACCACCATACGCCCGGCGGCAGCGGGCCGCGCGTGGTGCCGTTCTGCCCGATCACCGCGCGGTCGAGGAGGGCCGAGGTCGCGAAGGTGAGCTTCTCGTAGCGCTCCTTCGTGAACGGGTCGACCGGTCGCCACGGGTAGCGGCTTGGGCTCCACTGCACCTGATACTCGTCGGCGCCGAGCGCCGGCTTCCACAGGACGAGCGGCGAGCCGTAGAAGGCGGGGCGCGCACCGGTCGCCTGGACGAGCCGGCCGGTCGGCGAGAGGCCCGTCACGTACGGCGCGCCCGCCGTCGTCACCGCGGGCTCGTTCGTCTTGCCGAACGCCTGGACGCGACCTTGCGCGCAGGCGTCCTGCGGCATCTCGAGGTCGTGGTACTCGACGGCGTCGCTCGGGATGAAGAAGCGCTCGTGGGCCGGATGGCTGTAGAGGAGCGGCGCCTTCAGCGTGACGACGTTCCCGAGCACCTTGTCGATGGGCACGATCTCGGCCGTGGCTCCGTCTCCGACCTGGGCCTGGCCGCCGAAGCCGAGGCTCGAGTTCACCGAGACCCACATGTCCCCGGCGTGGGCCGGCGCCGAGAGGTAGGTCGTCAGGTTCGAGCCGAGGCGAGGCTCGGCCGCGACGACCGTCCAGTAGTAGCGGCCGTTCGGCCAGCCGCTGTCCCAGAGGTCGACCGGCGCGCCGGTCTCGACGGGCGTTCCGGGGAGCGGCTGCGTCGCCTCTGGCGGAGGCGCGGTCTCCGACGGGTCCGGGACCGTCGGCGGCGTCGCGGGCGGGATCTGGGGCTTGTCGGACTCGGTCGTCTGGATCCTCGAGCTGTCGGCCATGAACGTCTTGCCCTCGAGGCCGTCCCCGAGGTAGCCCTGCGGCGCGAAGAAGAGCGTCTCGCGCTGCGTCGGGTACTGGAGCGGGCCGGTCATGCGCGGCGCGTAGGCGGGGCTGCCGACGAGCGCGCCCTTGAAGACGACGTTCACGCAGTCGCTGTCGCTGAAGACGTAGACGCGGTAGAGCGGCGCCGGCTTGCCGGGAATGTCCGGGTTCGCGGTTACCTGGTTCCCGCGGAAGGCGAAAGCCGGCGTGAGCCGGTGCACGGTGGGCGTGTCGGTTGTGGTCGTGTCCGAGACGGCGGCGACGTCCTGGATCGGGCCCGTCGCGAGAGGCGGGTTCACCGAGGTCTGGAGGGCGCTCCACGGGCCGTAGGTCACAGTGGGGAGCCGGTTCGGCAGGTCGCCGTAGGTCTTGCGGACGGCCCGGACCCGCCAGTGCACGACGTCGGGCCACGGCGAGAGCTGGTGGAAGGTGTAGTACTCGCGCTCGTCGGCCGCGTTCGTCTTCGTGCGGACGATCTTGTTCGGCTCGTCGAACCAGACGTCGTAGGCGCTCGCGCCGTCGACCGGCGTCCACTGGACGAGGCCCGGGTACTCCTTGCCGGGAAGCTGTTCAGGCCGAACGGGGTGCTCCACGGGCTCGTCGCGCCGCTCGGCGCGATCGCGCGCACGTGTGCGTAGAGCGCGTACGGTCGGCCGGTCAGCCACGGCAGCGCGACTGGGATCGACACCGTCGGCGCCTTGAGCGTGTTCGTCGCGAAGACGATCTGGCCTTCGTTGAACGTGTCGCTCGTGGCCAGCTCGAACTCGTAGAACCCGGCGTTCCGGACCGGGTTCCACGCGAACGACGGCGTGCGCGGGAAGGTGTGCGTCGGCGCTTCGCCCGGGCTGAGCAGGAACGGGCGCAGGGCCGCGGGGGTCGCCGGCGGGCGCAGGGGCCGCTTGGCGGCTTGCGCGCCGGAGGCGACGCAGAGGACCGCAAGCAGCAGCAGGGAGCGGCGAACGAGGACCATCGCTCCCCCGGTTTGTCGGCACCTAGGAACGCGCTGGCGTCCCTCGATCGAGGGAGGCGCCGACCGCCAGGACGAGCGCGTCCTCGCCGGGCCGGCCGACGAGCTGGGCGGACGCGGGCAGGTCGTCCTCGGCCGGGCCGCAGGGGAGCGCGAGCGCGGGCCAGCCGAGGGCGTTGAAGGGGAACGTGAAGCGGGTCATGTCGTCGCGGTTCGCGTTCGTGATGCGGCCGACCTCCGGCGCGACGAAGGCGAGCGTCGGCGTCAGCAGGAGGTCGAAGCCCTCGACGACCTCGAGGCACCGCTCGCGGTAGAGCTCGCGCTCGCGCGCCGCGGCCTCCGCCTCGCCCTCCGAGATCCGGAGGCACTCCTCGATCTTCTCGCGCACGTCCTCGCCGTACGACTCGGCGTGCTCCGGGAAGAGGCCGCGGTGGACGTCTGCGATCTCGCGCTTGAAGAGCGCGTCGACGCTGCGCGGCCGCGGGAGCTCGATCGCCTCGCGGCGCGGGAAGCGGGCGGCGACCTCCTCGACGCGGGCGCGGACGAGCGGGTCGGCCCGGTCGAGCCACGCGACGGCGAGGCGCACCTCGTCGGGCGCGACCGGCCCGCGCGGTGAGAACGTGGGCGCGAGGAGCTCGAGCATGTGGGCGCAGTCGGCGACCGAGCGGGCCATCGGCCCTGCGTGGTCGAAGCTCGGCGCGAGCGGGAAGCAGCCGTCGAGCGGCACGAGGCCGAACGTGGGCTTGAAGCCGACGATCCCGCAGCAGGCGGCGGGAATGCGGATGGAGCCGCCCGAGTCGGTGCCGAGCGCCGCCTCGGCGAGGCCCGCGGCGAGGGCGGCCGCCGAGCCGCCGCTCGAACCGCCGGCGATCCGACCGGGCGCGAGCGGGTTCGGGACCGTCCCGAAGTGCGGGTTCTCGGAGGTGACGCCGTAGGCGAACTCGTGCAGGTTCGTCTTGCCGACGATCCCGTAGCCGGCGGCTTCCAGGCGCCGCACCGCCTCCGCCGTTCGGTCGGGGACGTGGTCGGCGAAGAGGATCGAGCCGTACGTCGTCGTGAGGCCGGCGGTGTCGAACAGGTCCTTGACGGCCAGTGGAATGCCGGTCGGCGGCGCCTCGGGCCGCGCGAGGAAGATCCCCTCGAGCTCGCTCAGTCGAGCGCGAGGTAGAGCAGGGCGACGCCGATCGTCCCGCCGAAGACGAGCAGGACGAGGCCGAAGAGGACGAGGCCGAGCACGGCGTTCTTCCGGGCGAGCTCGGCGTCGACCTCGACCGGCGGGTACGACGTCCTCGGGGTCGGCGGCTGCGGGACGGGCTCGCTCATCCGAGCAGGGGGTCGAGGCCGACGGCGACGAAGAGCAGGGCCAGGTAGAGGAGCGAGTAGTGGAAGAGGAGGCCGGCGCGGCGCCGGGTCGGGTCGCGGCGGAGGGCGAGCACCAGCCACAGGAGGCACGCCCCGAGCGCCGCGGCGGCGAGCGCGTACGCGATCCCGAACTGGCCCCACGCGAGCGGGAGCAGGGAGAAGGCGACGAGCGCGAGCGAGTAGAGGACGATCTGCCGCGTGGTCTCGCGCGTGCCGCGGACGACCGGGAGCATCGGGATCCGAGCCGCCGCATAGTCGCGCTCGATGAGCAGCGCGAGCGCCCAGAAGTGGGGCGGCGTCCACAGGAAGACGAGGCCGAAGAGGACGAGCGCGGCGAGGCCGAGGTGCCCGGTCGCGACCGCCCAGCCGACGAGCGGCGGCACCGCCCCGGCCGCTCCGCCGACGACGATGTTCTGCGGCGTCGAGCGCTTCAGCCAGCGGGTGTAGACGAGGACGTAGAAGAGGTTCCCGGCCAGGGCGAGGAGCGCGGCGAGCACGTTCGCGAGCGACGCGAGGAGGACGAACGAGAACGCGGAGAGCGCGAGGCCGAACTCGAGCGCGCGCGAGGCGGGGACGCGCGCCGCCGCGACGGGCCGCTCGCGCGTCCGCGAGCCCATGAGCCGGTCGATGTCGCGGTCGAGGACGTGGTTGAGCGCGCTGGCGCCGCCGCAAGCGAGGGCGAGCCCACCGAGCGTGAGCGCGACGACCGCGAGCGAGGGCCGGCCGTGCGCGCCCGCGAAGGCGCCGGCGGCGCCCGTCAGCAGGAGCAGGCTCATGATCCGCGGCTTCGTCAGCGTGAGGTAGTCGCGCGCGCTCGCGCGTGAGGCGGCCGCGCCTTCGAACGAGCGGCCCGCGGCCCACGCGGACGCCGCGAATGCGAGCGCCGCGAAGGCGATGTGGAGCGGCCGCGGCATTACCGCGGCGGCGGTGCCGAAGAAGACGAGGGCGGCGAGACTCGGGACGAGAAGCCGCCGGTGGACGAGCCAAGCAGCGACGACGAGTGCTGCGAGCGGCGGCACGGCGAGTGCGGCGAGCGCCCGGTGGGCCGTGTCGAGCCCGGCCGCTCCGCTCACCACCGCGAGGAGCGTCGCCGCCGTCGCGGCGAGCGCGGTCAGCCGCAGCCAGAAGCCCGGAGCGGGCGCGTCCTTCATCGCACCTCCGCGAGCCGCCGCCGCAGGTCGCGGAGCGGCCGCGCGCTCGTCACGAACGGGACGCGCTCGAAGTTCCAGTCCGGCGGCGGTGAGGTCGTGTACCACTCGAGCGTGTCCGCGAGCCAGGGGTCGTTGCCGACTCGCCGGCCGACGCGCGCCGTCTTCACGACGTTCGCGAGGAAGACGAGCACGCCGAGGGCGAGGATCCCGGAGCCGATCGAGGAGATCAGGTTGTACGCCTCCCAGAGCCCGTGGTGGTCGTAGGTGTAGATCCGGCGCGGCATTCCGAGCAGACCCAGCATGTGCTGCGGGAAGAACGTGAGGTTGAAGCCGACGAACGTGAGCCAGAAGTGTGCCTTCCCGAGTCGCTCGTCGAGCACGCGGCCGAACATCTTCGGCCACCAGTAGTAGAGGCCCGCGAAGACTCCGAAGGCGGTCCCGCCGAAGAGGACGTAGTGCATGTGCGCGACGACGTAGTACGTGTCCGTCACCTGCCAATCCACGGGGAAGGCGGCGAGGAAGATCCCGGAGAGGCCGCCGATCGTGAAGAGGCCGACGAAGCCGAGCGCGAAGAGGAGCGGCGTGTCGAAGATGAGGTTGCCGCGCCAGGTGGTCGCGATCCAGTTGAAGATCTTGATCCCGGTCGGGACGGCGATCGTCATCGACGAGAGCATGAAGAAGACGTTGAGGTACGTCGGCAGGCCCACCGAGAACATGTGGTGCGCCCAGACGAGCATCGAGTAGAAGCCGATCGCGACCGTCGAGAACGCGATCGCCTTGTAGCCGAAGATCGGCTTGCGCGAGAAGACGGGGATGACCTCCGAGATGATCCCCATCGCGGGCAGCACCATGATGTAGACCTCGGGGTGCCCGAAGAACCAGAAGAGGTGCTGGTAGAGGACGGCGTTCCCGCCCTGCTTCGGCAGGAAGAAGTGCGTCCCGACCTGGCGGTCGAGGAGGAGGAGCGTCAGCGCCCCGGCGAGCTCGGCGAGCGCGATCAGGATGAGGATCGCGTAGATCTCGATCGTCCACACGAACAGCGGGAGGCGCATCCAGCTCATCCCGCGGGTGCGCATGTTGTGGATCGTCACGATGAAGTTGATCGCGCCGAGGATCGACGAGATCGAGGTCAGGTGGATGGCCAGGATCCAGAGGTCCTGGCCGTGGCCGGGCGAGTAGAACTTCTCCGAGAGCGGCACGTAGCTGTACCAGCCCGCGTTTGCGGCCCCACGAGCGGCGAACCAGCTCGACATCAAGACGATGCCGCCCAGCAGGTAGAGCCAGTACGAGAGCGCGTTCAGACGCGGGAAGGCCATGTCCCGCGCGCCGATCATGAGCGGGACGAGGAAGTTCGCGAAGCCCGCGAGGATCGGGACGACGAAGAGGAAGATCATCGTCGTCCCGTGCATCGTGAAGAGCTCGTTGTAGGAGTTGCGCGTGACGAAGTGCTCGTGCGGCGTCGCGAGCTGCGCGCGCATGAGGAGCGCGAGGATCCCGCCGACGAGGAAGAAGACGAGGCTCGTGCCGATGTAGAGGATCCCGATCCGCTTGTGGTCGATGGTCGTGACCCAGCTCGCGACGCGGCCCTGCGTCCACGGGATTCGGGTCGGAAGGGCCGTGTCCCTAGCCGCCACCGGCGCCTCCTCCGACGACGTGGCTTCCGAGGTACGCGAAGAGCGCGTCGAGCTGCTGCTTCGTCCAGCCGTCGGCGACCGGCGGCATGATGCCGGGAACCTTCGGCATGTCGCGGCCGTTGCGGACGATCGTCTCGAGCTGCTTGCGGTCGGTCAGGATGGGGCTCGCCGTGATCGTCGGGCCGTAGTCGCCTTGGCCCTTCAGGCCGTGGCACTTCGCGCAGACCCCGACCCACTCCGAGCGGCCGAGCTGCGCCTTCGCCTGGGTCGAGAGCCAGCGCCGGTAGGCGGCCTGCGGCTCCACGACCACCCGAGCGGCCATCGCAGCATGGAAGATCCCGCAGAACTCGCCGCACTGGCCGCGATAGGTACCGAGCCGGTTGGTGCGGAACCACGTGTGGTTCGTCTTCCCCGGGATCGCGTCGAACTTGCCGCCGAGCTCGGGGATCCACCAGCTGTGGTCGACGTCGTGCGAGGAGATCGTGAGGGTGACGACCTTGTTCACCGGCGCGTGGAGCTCGTCGATCGACACGGCGCCGTTCGGGTAGGTGAACTGCCAGTAGAACTGGTGCGCGTCGACGCGCACGGCGACGGGCTGCCCGGCGGCGCGGGCCTTCGGGACGTCCTTGATCCCCGGCAGCTTGTAGAAGACGTAGCCGCCGATCGCCGCCAGGACGAGCACCGGGATCGCCGTCCAGATCAGCTCGAGCCGCGTGTGCCCGCGGACCTGCGGCCCTTCGGCGTCGCGCGGCCGGCCGCGGCGGCGGTAGCGGATCACGAAAGCGATCAGCGCCGCCTCGACGAGGATCAGGATGATCCCGGTGAAGAGGGCGATCAGCTTGTAGCTGTCGTTGATCCGGCCCGCGTTCGGCGAGTACGGCGTCTCGGGGGCGAAGCCGCCGTTTCCGGCCGCGGCCGCAGCGACGAAGACGAGTGCTGTGCCGACGGCAAGGCAGAGCGCGATCAGCCTGCGGCGGGCACGCAAAGCGGTCGTAGTCTATGAAGATGCCGGAGCGCACGCGGGTCCAGCTGCCGCCGGGTGTCGCGGGCGACTTCGAGGTCTTCCTGAACGGCGTCCGGCAGGTCGAGGGGCGCGACTTCCGGCACGAGCCGGGCGCGCTCGTCTTCGAGCGCCCGCTGGCGCGGGAGGGCCGGCTCGGGTTCTGGCGCTGGCTGTCGCTCTTCCTCGGGGTTGCGGGGACGTACCGGCAGAACGACACCGTGGACGTCGTCTACGACGTCGCCGGTCGCCGCACCGTCGCCACCGGACTGCCGCTCGTACGTGATTCCTAGGCCGCTGGAGCAAGCTGCGCCGTGCAGAACGCGCAGCGGCGGGCGGCCCTCGGAATCTCGCTGAGGCACTCGGGACACTGGCGAACGGTCTCGTCGACCGGCGGCTCCGTCTTCCGGCGCGCCATCAGCATGTTCACCGGCTTGACGACGAAGAAGAAGACCGCTGCCGCGATCGACAGGAACGTGATCACGGCGTTCAAGAAGTCCCCGTAGAGGAAGCGGCTCTTGTGGATCGTGAACGAGAGCGTCGAGAAGTCGGGCCTGCCGACGATCGCGGCGATGATCGGCGTGATCAGGTCGGTGACCAGCGCGGTGACGAGAGCCGCGAAGGCGATCCCGATCACGATCCCGACCGCCATGTCGACGAGGTTGCCGCGCAGCAAGAACGTCCGGAACTCCTTCATGAGCGCCTGCATCGTGTTCCCTCCTTGGGTTCGGGCCCGGTGGAGGGACTATGTGGCTACTTCGGGACGGCGTCCAGCCTGTAGCCGACGCCGTAGCGGGTCTGGATGAACGTGTGCCGCGGCGCGCGGCGGTCGATCTTCTCCCGCATCTTGCGGACGAAGACGTCGACGGTGCGGTCGCGGTGCGTCTCCCGTCGCCCCCAGACGCGTTGCAACAGCTCGTCGCGCGTGACGACCCGGCCGCGCTCCAGCGCGAGCGCGTAGAGGAGCCGGAACTCGGTCGGCGTCAGGCCGGCGGCGTCGCCGTCGACGTACGCCTCGACCTGGTCGGGATCGATGCGGAGCTCCTCGATCTCGATCGGCTCGCCGCGCGCCGACTCCTGTGCTCGCACGCCGCGCCGCGCCGCGGCCTGCACGCGCGCGACGAGCTCCTTCATCGAGAACGGCTTCACGAGGTAGTCGTCGGCTCCAATCTCGAGCGCGTGGATCCGGTCGTGCTCGGTTCCCCGCGCGCTGACGACGATGATCGGCGTGCCGATGCCGTCGCCGCGCGCCGCCTCGATGATGCTCCAGCCGTCGGTCTGCGGGATCATGAGGTCGAGGACGCAGACGTCGGGCCGCTCGTAGCGGAGCCGCGCGAGGCCCTGCTCGCCCTTCGTCACCCAGAGCGGGTCGAAGCCCGCCGCCGCCAGGTGCCGCGCCATGCCCTGGCCGATGACCTCGTCGTCCTCGACGATGAGCACCTTGGCCATCTCGCGGCCACGATAATGACCGCCGAGTGCCTCCGGGGCGGACCGCTGGTGACGATCTGGTGAAGAACTCGTGAACGTGCGCGGGAGCGACGAGCTGCGCGTCGAAGCCGAGCGTGGGCGCATGCTGGTGGAGGAGAGCCGGGAGATCGTCGTCGTCCTCGACGAGGAGCAGCGCGTGATCGGCGCGAGCCGACGCGCGCGCGAGTCGCTCCAAGGGCTCGAGGAGGGACAGCCGCTGCCGCCGGAGCTCGTCGGGCTCGAGCGCGGCACGACGCCCCTCGCGGTCGTGTACGAGGTGGACGGGCGGCAGGAGACCCTCCTCTACCTGAGCGCGCCCGGCGACCTCGCCGCCTACGAGGAGCTCCGCGCCGGCTTCACCGCGGCCGTCTCGCACGAGCTGCGCACGCCGCTGGCGCGGTTGCTGGCGCTGCTCGAATCGGCCTCGCTCCCGGACGCCGACCCTCTCGCGTTGGTCGAGCAGGCGCGCGGCGAGGTGGAGCAGATCGACGAGCTGATCGGCGAGGTGCTCTTCCTCAGCGAGCTCGAGACGGGCCGCGAGGTGGTCGCGCTCGGCTCGACGCCGGTGCGCTTGGTGCTCGACGAGGTCGTCGACCGGCTGGCGGAACGTGCGGCGCGCGCGGCGGTCGAGATCCGGGTCGAGGCGGCGCCCGACCTGGAGCTGCCGCTGCGGCGGCGGATGCTGCGGGTCGTCGTGGAGAACCTCCTCGAGAACGCGATCCGCTACGCCGGCGACCGTGCGCACGTCGAGGTCGCGGTCCGGCTGCGGGCGGACGAGATCGTCCTCACCGTCACCGACGACGGTCGCGGCGTCGCCGACGAGGACCTGCCGCGGATCTTCGAGCGCTTCTACCGTGCCGACCAGGCGCGCGCCTCACGGGGTACCGGCCTCGGGCTTGCGATCGTCAAGCACGTCGTCACCTCGGCCGGCGGCACCGTCGAGGCGCAAAACGTCCGGCCGCACGGGCTCGAGGTTCGCTGCACGTTCAGCGGTGTTTGACGGCTTCGAGCTGACGACGATCGACGCGGGCGAGGCGACGATCCGCCTGCGCCGCGGCGGCGGCGGGCCGCCCCTCCTCCTGCTCCACGGGCACCCGCAGACGCACGCGATGTGGCACGCGGTGGCGCCGCGGCTCGCGAACGAGCACACCGTGGTCGCGGCCGACCTGCGCGGCTACGGCGAGAGCTCGAAGCCGCCGACGACGCCCGACCACGAGCCGTACTCGAAGCGCGCGATGGCGCGCGACATGGTCGCGGTGATGGGGGAGCTCGGGTTCGAGCGCTTCGGCGTCTGCGGCCACGACCGCGGCGGCCGGTGTGCGTACCGCCTCGCGCTCGACCACCCGGACCGGGTGTCGAAGCTGGCCGTCCTCGACATCGTCCCGACGGCCGAGATGTGGCGGCGCGCCGACAAGGAGCTCGGGCTCGTCGACTGGCACTGGTTCTTCCTCGCGCAGCCGCACCCGTTCCCGGAGCGGCTGATCTCGGCCTCGCCGGACGAGTTCTACTTCCGCGGCGACCGTTCGCGGTTCCATCCCGAGGCCCTGGCGGACTACCTCCGCTCCGTCCGCGACCCGGACACGATCCACGCGATGTGCGAGGACTACCGGGCCGGCGCGACGATCGACCACGAGCTGGACGAGGAGGACCGCGCCGCGGGGCGGCGGATCGCCTGCCCGGTGCTCGCGCTGTGGGCCGGGCGCGACGAGCTGGGGCGCTGGTTCGACGTGCTCCAGGTGTGGCGTCGCTGGGCCGGCGACGTGCGCGGCCGCGCGATCGACTGCGGGCACTTCCTCGCCGAGGAGGCGCCGCACGAGGTGTACGCGGAGCTGCGGTCCTTCTTCGCCTAGAGGACGAGGTCGGCCGTTGCCGCTTCGTCCTCGGGCTCGACGCCCGCAGAGGCGTGGAGAAGCGCGGCCACGGCCGCGGCGTACACGTCCTCCTCCGCGTACTCGGGCGTGAACTCGACGGCGGCGTTGAGCTCGATCACGACGTACTCGCCGGCTCCGACCGGCAGGAGGTCGACGCCGACGAGGTCGATGCCGAGGGCGGTCGCGGCCGCGACGGCGAGGTCGCACGCGCGCGGCGGCGGCACGACCGGGCGCCGGATGCCGCCGAGCGCGACGTTCGTCCTCCACTCGCCGGCGGGGGCGACCCGCTCGACCGCGCCCACGACGCGGCGACCCGCGACGACGAGCCTGAGGTCGTGGCCGATCGGCGGCACGAGCTCCTGGACGACTGCCCCTGTCGCGCTGAACCAGGGTCGGTCGCGGAGCTCGCGGAGGCATGCCGCGAGGGCTTGGCGGTCCGGGCACAGGAGGACGTCTTCGCCCCAGCTTCCGAACGGCGGCTTGACGACGAACGGGGGCTCGAGGTCGACGTCGGCGGAGCTTCCGTGCCGGACGACTCGCGTCGCGGGGTGAGGCAGGCCGGCGGCGGCGAGGACGTCCGCAGTCCGTCGCTTGTCGTGCGCGGCGAGGATCGAGTCCCGGCGGTTCAGCAGCCGGCACCCGTTCTCCTCGAGTGCCTCGAAGGCCCAGGTGCCTGGCTCGATGCCGTCGAGCGAGTGCAGGACGTCCAGGCGTCCGAGCGCGAGGTCCCCGGGTTCGAGTCGGGTGACCGCTTGGGCCGGCGTCAGGAGGAGCGATTCGACGCCTGGGACGGCGCAGCTCGCGAGCGCCAGATTCGTCGGCGTGGAACGCTGGGCGACGACGGCGAACGTCATGTGCGCGGGCATGGTGAGGGTTCGCGGCTCCGATTACAAGTGTCCCTGGGGAGTCCGGCTCTTCATCGCCGGTTTCGCGCCGCGACAAACCCGCGGTCACGAGACCGAAACCAGGCCGAAGCGGACAGTGCGGCGCGCGTCTTCCGTCACGGTGGCTGCCACCGGAACGGCGGTCCGGGGCTCGCTGTGATGCGGAGCTCGGCGACCGCGTCGCACTTTCGTGACGGTGGCTGCCACCGGGACATGGCCGGGACGGCCATGGCCGTCCCGCGGCGCTCAGCCGAAGCGGCCGGTGACGTAGTCCTCGGTGCGGCGGTCGGCCGGAGTGGTGAAGATCTTCTGCGTTGCGTCGTACTCGACGAGCATGCCGCTCCGGCGGCCGTCCTCGCCCGCAGGCGAGAGGCTGAAGAAGGCCGTCATGTCGGCAACGCGCGCTGCCTGCTGCATGTTGTGCGTGACGATCACGAAGGTGTAGTCGCGCTTCAGCTCGTGCATGAGGTCCTCGATCGACGAGGTGGCGATCGGGTCGAGGGCCGACGCCGGCTCGTCCAGCAGGACGACGTCGGGCTCGACGGCGATCGCGCGCGCGATGCAAAGCCGCTGCTGCTGGCCGCCGGAGAGTTCCAGCGCGCTCATCTTGAGCCGCCCCTTCACCTCGTCCCAGAGCGCCGCCTGCGTGAGCGCGTGCTCGACGCGCCCGTCCAGCCCGTCCTTCATCCCGAGCGCGCGCAGGCCGAAGGCGACGTTGTCGTAGATCGACTTCGGGAACGGGTTCGGCTTCTGGAAGACCATGCCGATCCGCCGTCGAACCGCGACCGGATCGATCCCCGGCCCGTGGAGGTCGAGCCCGTGGTAGAGGATCTCCCCCTCCGCGCGGAAGGCGGGCACGAGGTCGTTCATGCGGTTCAGGCAGCGGATGAACGTGCTCTTGCCGCAGCCCGACGGCCCGATCACGGCCGTGACGAGGTTCTCGTAGATCTCCATGCTCACGTCCGAGATCGCGGGCACGCCCCCGTAGCGCGCCGTCAGCCCACGGATGTCGAAGACCGTCTCGCGGCGCTCGGGCGGCGGAAGCGTCGCCTGCGGCGTCAGGTCGACGCGGCGCTCCGGCTGGATCGTCACTGCGGTCGCCATTCTCAACGATGAAGACCCATCCGCCGCCGGCTACGCGCGGCGAGCGCGCGAGCGGTGATGCTCGCCACCAACACGAAGCTGATCAGGACGAGTGCCGCCGCCCACGCGCGCGCGTGGTCCGCGGGGTCCGGCGACTCGGAGTACTCGAAGATCTTGAGCGGCACCGAGGCGAGCGCGAGGTGCGGGTTCCACTGGAGCCGGTCGCCCACGATCGAGGACGTGAAGAGGAGCGGCGCCGTCTCGCCGGCGACGCGGGCGACGGCGAGCGTCGTCCCCGTCACGATCGCGCCGATCGTCTGCGGGAGCACGACCCCGAGCGTCGTCCGCCACCGGCTGACGCCCAGCGCGAGCGAGCCCTCCCGCGTCGCCTGCGGGACGAGCGCGAGCACCTCCTGCGTCGCGCGCGCGATCAGCGGGATCATCAGGATCGAGAGTGCGAACGAGCCGGCGAGCGCGCTCTGGCCGTGGTGGACGACGATCAGCGCGAAGACGAAGATGCCGACGACGATCGCGGGGACGCCGTTCAGGACGTCGAGCGCGAGCGCGATCAGGAAGGCGACGCGCGCCCGCGCGAACTCGTTGAGGTAGATCGCCGAGAGGACGCCCACCGGCACCGCCATCGCGGTCGCGATGCCGACGATCACGGCGGTGCCGACGAAGGCGTTCGCGAGCCCGGACGGCTGGTTGGTGAAGCTGAACGGATGCGGCGTCTTCGTGAAGAGGTTCAGGTCGATCGCCGCGCCGCCCCTCCGCGCCACCGAGACGACCATGATCCCGAGCACGACCACCGCCGCGAAGGCGGCCGCCGTCGCGATCGCCTCCATCAGCCGGTTCACCGCCCGCCGGCGGCGCAGCCCGTCGGTGTTCGCGGACAGGGCGCTCATCGGATCACCGGCTGGCGGCGCGCGACCTTGCGGACGATCGCCTGGGCCGCGACGTTGGCGAGGAGCGAGAAGACGAGCAGGATCGTCGCGAGGTAGGCGATCGAGCCGACCTGGAGCTTCGTCGTCGCGCCCTGGTACTGGCTCGCGATCCGGCTCGCGAGGGTGTCGCCCGGGCGGAAGAGCGACCAGTGGATCGCGACGTTGCCGCCGATCACCTGCGTGACCGCGATCGCCTCGCCGACGGCGCGCCCGAGCCCGAGGATGAGCGCGGCCGCGATCCCCGAGCGCGCGTAGGGCAGGACGACGCCCCGGATCATCTCCCAGCGCGTCGTCCCGAGGGCGAGGGCGCCCTCCTTCAGGTCCTGCGGCACGCCGAGGAAGAGCTCGCGCGAGACGCTGGAGACGATCGGCGTGATCATGATCGTGAGGACGAGGATCGCCGGGAGCAGCCCGAAGATCGACGGATCGCCGCCGAAGAGGGGCAGGAAGCCGAAGGTGTGCTTCAGCCACGGCTCGAGGTGGTTCGCGACGAACGGGCCCATGACGAGGATCCCCCAGAGGCCGACGACGACGCTCGGCACCGCGGCGAGCATCTCGACCAGCGTGCCGATCGGGCCACGCAGCCAGCGGGGTGCGAGCTCGGTCAGGAAGAGCGCGATCGCGATCGACAGCGGTCCTGCGATAAGCAGCGCGCCGAGCGACGTGACGGCGGTGCCGAAGATGAACGCCGCTGCGCCGAAGACCTGGTGGATGCCGGGGTCCCAGGTGTTCGAGACGAGGAAGTGCAGCCCGAACCGGTGCATCGCCGGGCGCGCCTGGTCGACGACCTTCCAGGCGATGAGCGCGAGCAAGGCCACCGCCCCGAGCGCTGCGACGAGCGTGACGCCGTGGAGGGCGGCGTCACCCGGATGGAAGCGCCCGCGCCGCCGGAGCTCGGCGGCGCGGGCGAGAGACGGCGAGGTCGTCGCCAACTAGCTGTGCACTCGCTTGAGCGTCTTCTCTGAGGCGCCGAGCACCTTGTTCGGAATGGGCACGAAGCGGAGCCTCGGCCCGTACTGCTGGCCGTTCGTGAGCGCCCAGAAGACGAACTTCCGCAGATCGGCGGCCTTGCTCGTCTTCAGCGGCAGGATCACGTACGTGAAGGTGCAGATCGGATACGCGGACCGC
>VAXK01000093.1 GCA_005885565.1 Actinomycetota bacterium | reverse complement strand
ACCCGCAGCGCCTCCGGGTGGCGCACGTACAACGCGCCCGTCGGCTCGGGCCCGCAGGGCCACTTCTGGCACGAGACGGTGTAGAAGTCGAGCTCGCCCATCTCAACCGGGATCGCGCCCACCGACTGGGCGCCGTCGACGAGGAGCGGCAGGCCCGTCTCCGCCTTCAGCTCGTGCACGGGCATCATCTGGCCGGTCGTCCAGAGCACGTGCGAGAGCGCGATGAGCCGCGTGCGCGGCGTCACCTGCGCCAGGATCACCTCGAGCGCCTCGGACGTCGGCCGGGTCGTCACCTCCGCGACGCGGACGCGCGCCGGGCTCGCGCCGAGCGGCGCCAGCAGCCCGGGGTGCTCCGCGTCGGTCGTCACCACCTCGTCGCCCTCGCCGAGGCCGAGCCCGGACAGGACGATGTTGCACCCGTCCGTCGTGGAGCTCGTGAGCGCGATCCGCTCCGGCGTCGTGCCGACCGCAGCGGCGAGCCGCGTCCGCACCTGCGCGCGGAGGGCCATCACGCTCGCGAACCAGGCGTTGCCGCCGCGGCCGAGCTCGTGGTCGCGGCGGGTCCGTTCCTCCATCGCCGCGATCGTCGCCCGCGACAGCGGGCCGAGCGTGCCGGCGTTCAGGTACGCGAACCGCTCCAGCACCGGGAACAGCGCGCGCGCCTCCTCGTAGGTCATCCGATCCGCACCTCGACCGGCGCGTGGTCGGAGAGGAGGCGGCCGCCGACGCGGCGCCGCTCCGGCGGCCACGGCTCGGCGGGACCAACCTCGGCGCCGCGAACGAGGACGTGGTCGATGCCCTCCCCCGCGGCCGAGAACCCCCACTCGGGCCCCGCGAGGTCGGCGAGCGTCCGCGAGCGCGAGGCTGTGACGTTGAAGTCGCCGCAGAGGACGACCGGCTCGCCGGGAACCGCGACGGCGTCGACGAACCACGCCGCGCGGAGGAGCTCGGCGTCTGCGAGTCGCTGGTCGGGCCGGTAGCTCGTCGCGTGGAGGTTGCCGACGACGAGCGTCGCGCCGTCGTCGGCGGCCACGCGAGCCGCCTGGCACACGCGCCGCTCCTTCGCCCAGGCGAGCCGCGCCACGAGGTCGAGGCCGAGCCACCGTGCCTGCGCCCGCCGGAACCGTCGAGAGTTCAGCACGACGGTCCGCTCGTCGCGGATGCGGAGGCCGCCGCCGACGAGGATCGCGTTCGCCTGGCCCGCGAAGGCCGACCGGAGTCGGCCGTGGTCGAGCGAGGTCAGGACGCGGCCGATCTCCGCGGTCGAGGGCAGCGGGCCGATCGTCGGCCGCGCGGCGACGCCGACGGCGGCGCTCATCCCGCTCCAGTCGCCGAGCCGCTCGAGCGCCCAGACCGGCACCTCCTGGAGGCAGAGCACGTCCGGTCGGTCGGCGGCCGCGAGCCGGATCATCGCCTCGAGGAACGCCGCTCGCTCCGGCGGCTTCGCGTTGCCGTGGAAGAGGTTCCAGGTCCGGACGAGCAAGGGCGCAAGTCTAGGCTTGCGGCCGTGCAGATCGTCCTCGCCGACCCGCCCGCGTTTACGCCGCAGTACGACCACGAGCTCGCCGCCGCGCTCGGCCGCTCCGGCGCCGACGTCCGGTTGCTGACCTCCCGCTTCCGCTTCGGCGAGACGCCCGCTCCGGAGAACTACGAGCGCGACGAGCGGCTCTACCCGCTCTCGTCGCGTCTCTTCGGCCGCTCCCGCATGCGCCTCCCCCTTCGTGCACTGGAGCACGTGGGCGTGCTGTTCGAGCTCGGGCGCGTCAGGGCCGGGATCCTCCACTTCCAGTGGCTCGCGTGGCCGCAGCTCGACCGGCGGCTGCGGTTCCACGTGCCGGCGGTCTTCACGGCGCACGACCTCCTGCCGCGGCGGACGGCGCAGAGGACCCGCTTGTGGCGTGAGCTCCTCGCGCGGTACGAGCGCGTCGTCGTGCACAGCGAGCGGGGGCGCGAGACGCTCGCGGGGCTCGGCGTCGAGGCGGAGCGGCTGCGCGTGATCCCCCACCCCGTCTTCCCGAGCGACCCGCCGCGCGCCGACGACGGCCGCACGCTCCTCTGCTTCGGCGTCATCCGGCCGTACAAGGGGCTCGACGACGCGATCGAGGCGCTGCGGCGGCTCGACGGGACGCGGCTCCTCGTCGCGGGCGACCCGCTGGAGCCCGTCGAGCCCTACCGCGAGCGCGCCCGCGGCCTCGACGTCGACTGGCGGCTCGGCTACCTGCCACAGCGGGAGGCCGACCGCGCCCTCGGCGAGGCCACGCTCGCCCTCTTCCCGTACCGGCCCGAGCTCGACCAGAGCGGGGCGCTCCTGCGGGCGCTCGGCGCCGGCGTGCCGGCGGTCGCCTACGACGTGGGCGGAATCGCCGAGCCGGTGCGGCGCTTCGGGGCGGGCCGCGTCGTTCCGGCCGGCGACGTCGAGGCGCTCGCCGCCGCCGCGCGGGAGCTCCTCGACGACCCCACCGCGCTCGAGGCGGCCCGGGCGGGCGCGCGCCGCGCGCGCGAGGAGCTCACGTGGGACCGCGCCGCCGCCGCCCACCTCGAGCTCTACCGGGAGCTCGCGTGATCTTCCGCAAGCGCTTCGCCGACGTCGTCTCGCGCCAGCTCGACCTCTTCGAGCGGGAGCACGCCGGCCTGATCGCCGACTGCATGGCCGCCGAGCGCGCCTACGACCGGGCCGACCGCACCGAGGCCGAGGAGCGGTACGGTGACTACGTGGACCTGGTCGAGACGGCCACCGAGCTCCTGGCCGACCTCCGCGACGGCTACGCCTCGACGCTCGAAGACGAAGCCGCGGACCACTACGAGACGACGTTCAACCGCGCGGTGCTCAAGCGCCTCCCCCGCTTCGCCTTGGAAATAGAGGATCGCTGAGTGGCCCACATCGAGGACTACGCGCTCGTCGGCGACCTCCAGACGGCCGCGCTCGTCAGCCGCGAGGGCTCCGTCGACTGGCTCTGCTTCCCCCGCTTCGACTCGGGCGCGTGCTTCGCCGCCCTGCTCGGGACGCCCGACCACGGGCGCTGGGCGCTCGCCCCGCGCGGCGAGGCGTGGCAGGCGGGCTGGCGCTACCGGCCGGACACGCTCGTCCTCGAGACCGAATGGGAGACCGACACCGGCGCGGTACGCGTCCTCGACTTCATGCCTCCGCGTGGCCGGGCGCCGGACATCGTCCGCATCGTCGAGGGCCTCCGCGGCGAGGTCGAGATGAGCTCGGAGCTCGTGATCCGCTTCGACTACGGCTCGATCGTCCCGTGGGTGCGGCGGCTGCCCGAGGCCGACTGCCGGATCGCGGTCGCCGGCCCGGACGCGCTCTGCTTCCGATCCCCGGCCGAGACGCGCGGCGAGAACATGCGGACGATCTCGGACTTCACCGTTCGCGAGGGCGAGCGCGTGCCGTTCGTCCTCACCTGGTACCCGTCGAACGAGGATCCGCCCGAGCCGGTCGACGCGGACGCCGCCTTCGAGGACACCTGCCGGTACTGGGACGAGTGGGCCGACCGGTGCAGCTACCGGGGCGAGTGGCGCGAGGCGGTGCACCAGTCGCTCGTGGTGCTGAAGGCGCTCACCTACGCGCCCACCGGCGGGATGGTCGCGGCGCCGACGACCTCGCTCCCGGAGCAGCTCGGCGGCGTCCGGAACTGGGACTACCGCTTCTGCTGGCTGCGCGACGCGACGCTGACGCTCCTCGCCTTCCTGAACGGCGGCTACCTCGACGAGGCGCGTGCCTGGCGGACCTGGCTCCTCCGCGCGGCGGCCGGCGACCCGGCCGACATCCAGATCATGTACGGCGTCGCCGGCGAGCGCCGCCTGACGGAGCTCGAGCTGCCGTGGCTCCCGGGCTACGAGGGCTCGAAGCCGGTCCGGGAGGGAAACGCCGCGATCCGCCAGTTCCAGCTCGACGTGTACGGCGAGGTCATGGACGCGCTGCACCAGGGACGCACCCACGACCTCGAGAGCTCGCCGGAGGCGTGGGCGCTTCAGCGGCACCTCCTGCGTCACCTCGAGCACGCGTGGAAGGAGCCGGACGAGGGCATCTGGGAGGTGCGCGGCCCGCGGCGGCACTTCACGCACTCGAAGGTGATGGCGTGGGTCGCCTTCGACCGCGGCGTCCAGGCGGTCGAGCGCTTCGGCCGCACCGGGCCCGTCGAGCGTTGGCGCCAGGTGCGGGCGGAGATCCACGAGGAGGTGCTCCGCGAGGGCTTCGACACCGAGCTCGACTCCTTCGTCGGCTTCTACGGCGCGAAGCGGCTCGACGCGAGCCTGCTCGTGATCCCGCTCGTCGGCTTCCTCCCGGCCGACGACCCCCGCATGGTCGGGACGGTGGCGGCGATCGAGCGCGAGCTCGTCCGCGACGGCTTCGTCCAGCGCTACCGGGCCGACGACGAGACGGCGTCGATCGACGGCCTGCCGCCCGGCGAGGGCGTGTTCCTGCCGTGCACGTTCTGGCTCGTCGACAACCTGGCGCTCCAGGGACGGCTCGACGAGGCGCGGACGCTCTTCGA
>VAXK01000092.1 GCA_005885565.1 Actinomycetota bacterium | reverse complement strand
CGCATGCTTCGGAACGCGGGGCGGGAGGCCGAAGCGCTCGACGTGCTCGAGCGCGCGACCGACCTCGCCGTCCGCGGCGAGAACACGGAGACTCCCCGCCGCCGTTGACGCTCGAGGCCTCGTTCCGTCCACGAGGCCCCTACTCGCTGGCACTGACGGCCCGCCGGGCCGGTGACGCCACGCGCAGCTTCCGCGACGGACTCCTCGACGCCGCGGTGCCGACGTCCGCCGGCGTCGAGCGTGTCCGCGCCTGGCAGCGTCCCGACGGAACGGTGTGCATCCGGGCGGAGTCGACCGAAGGGCTCGAGCGGATGCGATTTACGCTCGCGATCAACGACGCCCACACGCCGTTCCTGCGCCGCTGTGAGCACGATCCGCTCCTGCGAGAGACGGCGCGGCAGTTCCGCGGGCTCCGGCAGATCCGCGTGACGACCGTGGCGCACGCGCTCCTACGGGCGCTCTGCGGCCAGCTGATCACGGCGAAGCAGGCGCGCATGATCGAGCGGCGCGTGATCGGGCGCGTCAGCGCGGGCGCGCCGCCGACCGCCGCCGCCCTGGGCGCCGTCGCGCCCGCGCGGCTGCGCGCGCTCGGGCTGCACAGCCGCCGCGCCGCGTCGCTCGTCCGGCTGTGCCGGGAGCTCGACCTCGAGCGCCTGCGGGTCCTTCCCACCGCCGCGGTCGAGGCCCGCCTCCTTCGCGAGCGCGGGCTCGGGCCGTGGTCGGTAGGGGTCGTCTGCCTCGAAGGGCTCGGCCGCCACGAATGCGGGCTCGTCGGCGACCTCGGCCTGGTCAAGCTCGTCGCCGCGCTCCGCGGGGGCGGCTGGGTCGAGGGGTCGGAGACGGCAGAGCTCCTCGAGCCGTACGGGGAGTGGGCCGGCCTCGCGAGCGTCTATCTCATCGCGGGCTTCGGCCACGGCCTCGTACCGCTGCCCGCGAAGCGCGCCGCCTAGACTCAGCTCCCATGGCGCTCGACCCGCGACGCGTCGCGATCCTCGGCGTGGGGAAGATCGGCGAGTCCCTCCTCGCAGGGCTGCTCAGCGCCGGCTGGCGCGCGCCCGGGGAGATCGTCGCCTCCGGACGGCGCGAGGAGCGGATCGCCGAGATCGCCGAGCGGTATGGGGTCGCCACCACGCTCTCGAACGCCGAGGCGGTCGCCGGCGCGGCGCTCGTCGTCATCGCGGTAAAGCCGCAGGACTTCGAGGTGCTCCTCGGCGAGATCGGTGGACTGCTCGATCCCGGCCAAACCGTCTTGTCCGTCGCTGCCGCGATTCCCACGGCCACGATCGAACAGCTCATCGCGCCCGACGTGCCGGTCGTCCGCGCCATGCCGAACGCGCCGGCGACGGTCCACGAGGGGATCGCCGGGCTCTGCGCCGGCGCGCACGCGGGCGACGAGCACCTGGCGATCGCCGAGGACGTCCTCTCTCACCTCGGCGCGGTCGTGCGGGTCTCGGAGCCTGCCATGGACGCCGTCACGGCGGTGTCCGGCTCCGGCCCCGCCTACTTCGCGCTCCTCGCCGAGGCGATGGTCGAGGCGGGGATCCTGCTGGGCCTCTCGAGGGAGATCTCGACGCAGCTCGTCGTCCAGACGATGCTCGGGACCGCGAAGCTCCTGCGGGACGAGCACATCCACCCGGTCGAGCTGCGCGAGGCGGTCACGTCGCCGGGAGGCACGACGATCCGGGCCATCCGCGAGCTCGAGAACGCGGGCGTGCGCGCCGCCTTCCTCAACGCGATCGAGGCGGCGATGGAGCGCTCGCGCGAGCTGGCCGCGGGAGCCCCGTGAACGGGCGCGACATCGAGATCCTCGTCTTCGACGACGAGGAGGCCGCGGCCGAGGCGGCGGCCGACCGGCTCGCCGACGCGGCTCGCACCGGCCTCGAGATCGCGCTCACCGGAGGCTCGACGCCGCGCCACGCCTACGAGCTCGCCGCCCTGCGCGAGCCGGACTGGAGCGGCGCCGGCGCCTGGTGGGGAGACGAGCGCTGCGTGCCGCCCGAAGACGAGCGCTCGAACTACCGGCTGGCGCGCGAGTCGCTCCTCGACCGGCTCTCGCGCCCTCCGCGCGTCCACCGGATCCGCGGCGAGCTCGACCCGGCCGAGGCGGCGGAGGAGTACGAGCGCGAGCTCGGGGAGACGCGGCTCGACCTCGTCCTGCTCGGCCTAGGCCCGGACGGGCACGTCGCATCCTTGTTCCCCGGCGCGCCGACCCTCGCGGAGCGCGAGCGGCGCGTGGTCGCGGCGGAGGCGGGCCACGAGCCGTTCGTCCCCCGGGTCACGCTCACGCTTCCCGTGCTCTCCTCGGGGCGCTCCGTGCTGTTCCTCGTGACCGGTGAGGCGAAGGCCGAGGCGGCGCGCGCCGCCTTCGTCGAAGAGCCGAGCGAACGGACGCCTGGGAGCCTCGTGCGCGCCCGCGACGGGATCTCCGTTGCCATCGTTGATCGCGCGGCGGCTTCGGCTCTATCGAGAAGTTAGGATTGGAAGCGGCCTGCTGGACTTTTTGCCGTCAGTCCTATATCTAGACAGCGTGCGCGAGATTTTCGAGATCCAACGTCCCGACCAGCTGAAGGCGCTGGGACACCCGCTCCGGCTGCGCGTCCTCGAGACCCTCGGCGCCGACGAGGCCGACGTGCTGACGAACCGCGAGCTTGCGAACCGGCTAGGCGTCGACCCGGGTCACCTGCACTTTCACGTCCGCATGCTGCTGAACGCCGGGCTCATCGAGCTCGCCGAGCGGAGCGGCGGACGCGAAAAGCCGTACCGAGCCGTCGCGCGGCACGTCCGCGTCGCGCCGGAGCTGATCGCGACCGGCGCGGCGAACGACGCGCGCGAGGCCATGCTCGACCAGGTGCGCCAGGGCTGGAGCGAGTTCGCGTCCACCGGCGCCTTCCGCAGCGCCCAGCTCAACGTCCGCCTCGATCCCGAGGAGGTGCGCGCGCTCTTCCGGGAGTTCGTCCAGCGCGCCGCCGAGCTCGAGGACGAGTCGAAGGACCCGCTGCTCGTCACCTTCTTCTCGCACCCGCCGCCCTCGGCGAGCGAAGCGGCTTAAGGGAGCAGCGGGGAAGAAAGGCCGGCGGCGAGGTCGCGCCGCGTCGCGAGCGCCTGGAGGACGATCACCGTGTCCGCGACGGGCATGTCCTCGAGGTACTCGTCGCGGGTCTCGAACGACTCGAGCACGCCCTCGACCGCCTCGACGTAGCCGACGCGGTCGCGGGCGGCGATGGTCGCGAGCGCGTCGCCCACGTCGTGCGGAAAGCCGTCCTGGGTGCGGAGCGCGTCGGCGAGCGGCCGCGCCTCCGCGTCGCGTGCGAGCACGAGCAGCGCGAGGCAGGCCGCGTAGCGGCCGATCGGCGACTCGGCGTCCGCGGCGCCCTGCTCGAGCGCGAACCGCGCCTCGCGCTCGGCCGCCGGCCAGTCGCCGGCGAGGACGCGGCTCTTGATCATCCCGATCGGCCGACCCCAGCTTCCGGGCGGAGCGTCGTCGAAGCTCTCGCGATAGCGTTCGGCGGCGCGGGCGAACCAGTCTGCGGCCTCCTCGCGACGTCCGGCCATGAGGAGCGCGAGCCCCGCGCCGCCGGCCGCATTGCCCATGCGCGTGAGCTGCCGCTGGCGCGCGTCGGCATCCGTCTCGTCCGGCAGGCGCGTATCACCGTCCCGATAACGTTGAACCTCGCGCTCGACGTGCCGCTCCCAGTCCACGCGCGGATCATCACCGATGACGACGACCTTCCACGGCCTCGACCTCCTGACTGCCCCGGGGCTCGTCTTCACCCCCCGGCAGTCGACCGAGCCGCTCGTGGACGCGGCGCTCGAGCGCCTGGACGACCGGGCGGCGAGCGTCGCGGACGTCGGCACCGGCTCCGGCGCGATCGCGGTCTCGCTCGCGGTCGCACGACCCGACCTCGACGTCTGGGCGACCGACACGAGCGAGGCCGCCGTCGAGCTCGCGCGCGCGAACGCGGAGCGGTACGGCGTGGGCTCACGCGTCCACGTCCTGCACGGGAACCTCCTCGAGCCCGTTCCGCGCTCGGTCGACCTCGTCGTCGCGAACCTGCCCTACCTGCCGGCGTCCGAGCGGCGGCCGGAGTACGACGGCGAGCCCGACGAGGCGATCTACGCGCCCGGCGACGGGCTCGGGCCGCTGCGGACGCTCGTCGCCCTCTGCGCCGACGGCAAGCTGGCGATGCCGGGCTGGGTGCTCGTCCAGTACCACCGCGACGTACTCGAGGCCGACTGCCAGCATCTCCCCGAGCTCCGCGCAGAGCTCGACGCCCGGTCTGTGGCGGCGTGAGCCGCGAGGTCTACTACGTCGACGGCCTGCGGACGGCGTTCGGCCGCGCGGGCCCGAAGGGGGTCTTCTGGCGGACGCGGGCCGACGACATGGCCGTCAAGGTCGTGCGCGAGCTCCTCCGCCGGAACCCGCAGCTGCCGCCCGAGCGCATCGACGACGTGGCCTTCGCGGCCACGGCTCAGGTGGGCGACCAGGGTCTGACCCTCGGGCGAGACGTGGCCCTCCTGGCCGGGCTCCCGGAGACGGTGCCCGGCTTCGCAGTCGACCGCATGTGTGCCGGCGCCCTCACCGCGGTGACCGCCGGCGCAGGCGAGATCGCGCTCGG
>VAXK01000091.1 GCA_005885565.1 Actinomycetota bacterium | reverse complement strand
TGCGCGGATGCGCCCCTTCGTGACGGCGCAGGTCGATCCGCTCCTTCGCGCAAGCGATGCCGCCGAGGAGCGCGTCACCGAGCTCGCGCTCGGAGCCGACGAGCGTGAAGACCGAGCGGTTGTGGTCGGCGTCCGCATGGACGTCGAGCAGATCGGCACGCGCGGCGAGCGCCGCTTCGATCGCCGCGATCGTGTCGCGATCCCGCCCCTCCGAGAAGTTCGGGACGGACTCGAGCGGCAGCTCCACGGCCCGTACTCTAGGTCCTCGTGAAGGCGTACTACGACCGGCGTGCGCCCGAGTACGACGACTGGTGGCTCGGCACCGGCCTGCACGCCGACCGCGAGCGGCCGGGATGGCGGGAGGAGGTCGACGCGCTGACCCAGGCGCTCGCTGCGCTCCCGCCGGCACGCACCCTCGACGTCGCCTGTGGAACAGGCTTCCTGACGCGGCACCTGCCCGGCGACGTCGTCGGCCTCGACCAGAGCGAGTCGATGCTCGAGATCGCCCGCGACCGCGTCCCCGCCGCCGAGTTCGTACGCGGGGACGGCATCGAGCTGCCCTGTCCGGACGGCGCGTTCGAGCGCGTCTTCACCGGCCACTTCTACGGCCACCTCGAGGAGGAGGAGCGGCGCCTGTTCCTCGCCGAGACACGCCGCGTGGCCGGCGAGCTCGTCGTCGTCGACTCGGCGCTCCGCGAGGGACACGAGCCGGTCGAGGTCGAGGAGCGCGTGCTCAAGGACGGCTCGCGGTGGGAGGTCTACAAGCGCTACTTCACTGCGGACGGCCTGGCGCGGGAGCTCGGCGGCGGGCGCACCGTCCACGCGGGACGGTGGTTCGTCGCCGTGCGCGCGTGACGCGCCGGCGCTCCTCGTACCGGTCGCTGCGCTCGCTGCAACGCGACGTGCGTGCCTGCCGGGCGTGCGTCGAGGCGGGCTTTCCGCTCGAGTCGCTCCCGGTCGTCCACGGCCACGAGGGACAGCTCGCCTACATCCTCGGCCAGGCGCCCGGCTGGGTCGAAGGCGAGGAGCGCCGGCCGTGGCGCGGCCGTGCGGGCGGCACGCTGCGCCGCTGGCTCGATATGGACGAGGACGAGTTCTACGGCACCTTCTACTGTGCTTCGGTTACGCGCTGCTATCCCGGGCGCTCGCCAGGCGGGCGCGGCGACCGGACGCCCACGCCGCGTGAGCAGGAGCTGTGCGCCTTCTGGCGCGAATGGGAGCTGCGGTTGCTTCGGCCGGGTCTCGTCGTGACGGTCGGGGGTCTCGCGGCGCGGCGGCTGCTCGGCTTGGTACGGCTCGGCGAGTGCGTCGGGCGCCGCTTCACGTACGGCGACGCCGTGGCGATCCCGCTCCCGCATCCGTCCGGCGCGAGCGGCTGGCTCAACGATCCGGCGAACCGGGCGCTCGTGGCGGAGGCGGCCGCGCTCGTGCGTGACGAGCTGGACCGCCTGCGCGGCGCGGGGCCGCTTTCGCCGAGTGCGCCGTCGATTCGGCGCAGAACCGGCACAGACACGTGAACCGGGCGCCGATACGCTGACCGCAGGGGGTCTCGCGACCCCTTGGGGGAGGTTGGGGAGGTTGTGACGCCGGACGGTCGGCCGCGCGCGGGACCCGGCCGCGCGGGACGAGCAGAGCGCGCGACTAGACTCGATGGCGGGGATCTCGTGACCGAATCGCCTGCGTATCGACACACCTTCGCGCGCCTGCTGGGCTTCCTCCGCCCCTACAAGGTGTCGCTCGTCGTCTCGATCGTCCTCGCGGTCGCATCACAAGGTGCGCAGATCGCGCTCATCTGGGTCACGAAGCACGTCATCGACGGCGCTCTCCGGCCGCACGACGCGCACAAGCTGTGGCTCTTCGTCGCAGTAATCGTCACGCTCGGCGTCGCGCGCGCCGTGCTCATGGCGGCGCGGCGGCTGATCTCCGGCAAGCAGGCGCTCGCGGTCGAGATGGACATGCGCCAAGGGCTCTATGCCCATCTCGTGCGCCTCTCGTTCGGGTTCTACGACCGCCACCAGACCGGGCAGCTGATGTCGCGCGCGACCGTCGACCTCCAGGGCGTGCGGTTCTTCCTCGGCTACGGCCTGATCTTCTTCTTCCAGAACGTCCTCACCGTCGTCTCGGTCACCGTCGTCCTGCTCGTCTTCAAGTGGCAGCTCGCCCTGATCGCGCTCGCGATCACGCCGGTGCTCGTCGTCATCGCCTACCGCTACAGCCACGTCGCCCATCCGACCCTGCGCGAGGTGCAGCAGAAGCTCGCCGACGTGTCCACAGTGGCCGAGGAGAACATCGTCGGAGTCCACGTCGTCAAGGCGTTCGCGCAGGAGCCCCAGGAGGAGGCGAAGTTCCGTACCCGCTCCGAGGCGGTCTTCCAGGAGACGCTGCGGGCGAACCGCCAGCGCGCGCTCTACGTCCCGCTGATCTCCTGGGTGCCGCTCGTCGCGCAGGCGGCGGTGCTGCTCGTGGGCGCGCGCATGGTCGCGCACGGCAGCCTCTCCGTCGGTGGCTTCGTCGCCTTCAACCTCTACCTCGGCATGCTCGTCACGCCTCTCCGCTCACTCGGCATGTGGATCGGGCAGGCCCAGCGGGCGACCGCCTCCGGCGAGCGGATCTTCCAGGTCATGGACGAGCCCGAGGAGATCGCCGACGCGCCCGCTGCGCGCGCGCTTCCCGCCGGCGGCGGACATGTCCGCTTTGAGGACGTCACCTTCGAGTACCTCCCCGGCAGACCTGTCCTCGAGCACGTCGACCTCGACGTGGCCCCCGGGAGCACGATCGCGCTCATCGGCCACACCGGCTCGGGCAAGACGACGCTCACCTCGCTCGTACCGCGCTTCTACGACGTCACGTCGGGCCGGGTGACGGTGGACGGCGTCGACGTCCGCGACGTCGAGCTCGCGTCGCTCCGGCACGCGATCGGCGTCATCTCCCAGGATCCGTTCCTCTTCTCGGCCACGGTGCGCGAGAACATCGCCTTCGGCGTCGGTGACTTCGACGACGCCGAGCTCGCGCGCATCGCTCGGCTCGCGCAGGCGCACGAGTTCGTCGAGCGCCTGCCGCAGGGGTACGACACGGTGATCGGTGAGCGCGGGATCACGCTCTCGGGCGGCCAGCGCCAGCGGCTTTCGATCGCGCGCGCGCTGGCCGTCGACCCGCGCATCCTCATCCTCGACGACGCCACGGCGTCGGTCGACGCGACCACAGAGGCGCGGATCCGGCTCGGGCTGCGCGAGGCGATGCGCGGCCGCACGACGCTGATCATCGCCCACCGCCTCTCGACGATCGCGCTCGCAGACGAGATCGTCGTCCTCGACGAGGGACGGATCGTCTCCCGCGGGACGCACGAGGAGCTGCTCGAGGCGAGTCCGGTCTACCGCGACATCTACGAGCACGGCCTGCTCGAGCGACGGTTCGCCGACGCCGTCGAGGCGCGGGCCGCCGTGGAGGAAGTCGCCTGATGTGGCGTTTCGGCGCGGAATTGGCGCAGAGGCGTCTGTCTTCGGTTGGTAGCGTCGCCGCCGAGGGCGGCGGGCCACTCCCCACCCAGGGTGGGGGAACGCGCGCGCGTCTACCCGAAAGAGCGACGGCGTGAGGGTCTGGCAGCCCGGAAGCCACCTGTCGCAGCAGCGCGGCGCCGAGGTCGACGACTGGTCGTGGGCTCGCACGCGGCGCAGGCTGCTCACGCTCGCGCGGCTGACGAGCCCGTACCGCGGGCGCACCGCGCTCTCCGTCATTTCGCTCCTCGCGGCGACGGCGACCGCGCTCGCGCCGCCCTTCCTCTCCAAGTTCGCCGTCGACGACGGGATCCGCCGTCACGACCTAACACGGCTGTGGTGGATCGTCGGCGCCTTTCTGGTCGCCGGACTCCTGAACTGGGTCATGAGCTACGTCCAGACGTACCTGACCGGCTGGGTCGGCGAGCGCATCCTCGCCGACCTCCGGACCGGGCTCTTCCGACACCTCCAGCGGCTGTCGCTCGGCTTCTACGAGCGGAACCGCGCGGGCGTGATCATCAGCCGCCTGACGAACGACGTCGAGGCGATCGACCAGCTCGTCACCGACGGCGTGACCAGCCTCGTCCAGAACACGCTCATGCTGATCGGCACGGCGATCCTGCTGTTCGTCCTCGACTGGCGGCTTGCGCTCGCGACGCTTGCGGTCATCCCGCTGATGAGCGTCGCGACGGTGATCTTCCGCAAGCGCTCCTCACGGGCCTACCGCGCCGTCCGCGAGCGGCTCGGGCTCGTCACGGCGACGCTCGCCGAGGACATCGCCGGGATGCGCGTCGTCCAGGCGTTCACCCGCGAGCGCGAGAACCTCCGCAACTTCCGCGAGGTGACCGAGCGCTACCGCGAGTCGAACCAGGAGACGGTCGTCCTGAACGGGATCTACTTCCCGTTCGTCGACCTGCTCTCGTCGATCGCGCTCGCCGTCGTGCTCGGCTACGGCGGCCACCTGTACTTCGGCGGCCAGGTCACGATCGGGACGCTCTTCGCCTTCATGCTCTACGTGCAGAACTTCTTCGACCCCGTGCAGCAGCTGTCACAGCTCTACAACACGTTCCTCTCCGCCACGGCCGCGCTGGACAAGATCA
>VAXK01000052.1 GCA_005885565.1 Actinomycetota bacterium | reverse complement strand
TTCTCGACGACGTCGACGCCCACGTACTCGCTCGCGTGGGGCTCGAAGAACGGGAAGTACGGCTTCACGCCGCAGCCGACGTCGAGGACGCGGTAGGGGCGCGGGCGGCGCGCCGCCTCGTCGCGGAGCCACGCCGCGAGCGGCGCGCGCACCGCGTAGGTCGGCGAGGAGATCGGCGGGCGGCGCCGGTAGTCGCCCGGCCAGTTCTCAGCCACGGGCAGCCGCCGCGACGAGGCCGAAGGAGAGCCACGTCAGCGCGTCGAGCGGGATCCCGGCGACGAGCCCGAGGCCGTTCCAGACTCCGGCCGCGACCAAGATCCAGAGCACGCCGACGAGGGCGACGAACGCGATCTCCGGCGGGGCGCGCAGTGCCGCCCTCAGGCCGAGGACGAGCCCGCTGACGAGGAGGGCGAGGAGGATCGCGAAGCCGACGAGGCCCATGTCCGTGAGCGTCTGGAGGTACGCGTTCTGGACGCCCCACGCGTGCTGCGGCGAGGGGAACGCCACGGCTGGCTCGCCGGGGAAGCGGCGGTGGGCGGCGGCCAGGTAGGGGCGGTAGTTGCCCTCCTCCTCGGAGCCCTGCCACCCGACGCCGAGGATCGGGTGGTCGGCGAAGATCCGCACGCCGATGTAGGCGAGCAGCGAACGGTGCACGGAGCTCTCGACGTCGGTCGTCCGCTTCGGCTCGTGGCCGATCCCGAGGAAGCGGATGAAGCTCGTGACGTCGCCGCTTCGCATCAGGAGGACGCCGGCGCCGACGACGACGGCGATCGCGACGACGGACGCTGCGCGGGCGAGCGAGAGGACGTGCCGCCGTGCGCCGACGACGATCGCAGCGACCGCGACGAGGCCGATCCCGAGCGCTCCCGCCACCGCGCTCGAGAGGACCAGCCCGAGGGCGCCGCTCGCGCCAGCGATCCATCCGAGCAGGCGCTCGCTGTTCGTGGCGGGGCGGAGCGAGAGGAGTGCGAGGCCGATCGCGAGCGCCGCACCCGACAGCGCCGCCAGGTCGTGGATGCCGAGGAAGGACGGCTCGCGCTGGAGCGGCCGCTTGCCCTCGAACTCGTTCACGAGGCCGGAGAACTGGAGCAGGCCCCAGGCAGTCGCGGCGGCGCTCCAGGCGGCGATCGTCCAGAAGAGGAGCGTGACGTCGCGGCGCGCGCGAAGGAGGAGCGGAACGGCGGGGGCGAGGACGGCGTACTCGGCGAACTTCGCGGCCGTGACGAGATGCGTGAGGAAGCGGTAGTGCGGGGGCCGCGCAAGGCCGTAGAAGGTCGAGACGAAGACGATCGCGACGACCGCCGCTAGGGTGATCCAGATCGCGCGGCCGGGACGAAGCGGCGTCCAGCCTTCGCGGATCCCGGCCCACACGGCCGCGAGGGCCACGGCGAGGACAGCCACGTCCGAGAGCTCGATCCCGGCGGTCGTCGAGCCGAGGCCGAGGTGCACCTTCGGCTGATAGCGGATGTGCAGGAAGACGATCGGGATCGCCAGCGCGAGGACGAGCGGCCCGGGCCGGGCGGTCGCGGTCGCGCGCACGGCCGCTGCGCCTCGCCCGAAGACGCCTGGACTCGGAACCGAACGCGCCGGCACGACGCGCCACGTTAACGCGAGCGCCCGCCGCCGGGCCCCCTCGACCCTTGCAACAGGCTGTTGCTAAGTCAGGGCCCCTCGCGGGCGGCGTGGGCGCGAACCCGGCGGCTGAGGAGCGCGCCCGAGCCGCCGAGCAGCAAGACCAGGCCGATCGCGGCGAGCACGACGAGCGGCAGCGGGATTCCGGTCGCCCGCGTGGTGACGCCTGCGGCGGACAGGGCTTCACGCGCGGTTGCTCGCGGCGCCGACGCGACGGCCCGCCGGCGAGCCCCAGGCTGGCCATGGTGCGTGCGGGTGACGCGGAGCCGCGCGAGGAGCGCGCGCCGGATGTCGTCCGGGGCGGTCGTGTAGCTCCGCATGTCCTCGGGCATGGCGTCGAGCGCGTCCTGGTAGCACTTGACCGGATACGCGCGGTCGAGCTTCCCGTCCGCCCAGTCCTTGAGCACGGCGGTGCCGCAGTTTGCCGCCGCCGCTGTGGGCGCGCCCACGAGAGACGAGGCCGCGACGGCCAGGATAAGCAAGCGTCGCATGGTCTGACGCTAGGCGTGACCACGTAAGCGGCGGGTAAACCTCAGCGCGTCAACCCCAAAGCGTCGAAATCGGCGCGGCTGTGATCCTTTCGCTCAGCTGATAGATCCGCGGCCCGGAGTGGAGCACGACGCCGGCGACGAAACGATCGCCGAGCTCGTCGCGCAACCAGACCAGATGCTTCGCGTCGTTGCGGGCGTCCGGCGCGGCGTTCGCCTTGATGTCGACCGCGATCAGACGCTGTCCACCGAGCTCGGCAACGAGGTCGACTTCGTGTCGGCCCTGCTCCGTCCGAAGATGGAAGAGACGAGGCCGGGTCCGGGAAACCGCCAGCTCAGGACGTAGCTGTGCGGCGACGAACGTGTCGAGGACGCGGCCGAGAAGGTCGCCGTCGAACATGATTCCGTTCGCGTCGAGCCGGAGCGCGGACGCAATCAGGGCGGCGTCGATCACGTATCTCTTCGGTTGACGAACGAGCCGTTTCAGACGGTTCGACGTCCATGGTGGAACCTGTTCGACGACGAACAAGTTCGTCAGCAGGTCCTCGTAGGCGTTCGCCGTTATCCGATTCAGCTGGGCGCCGTCGTAGATCGTCCTGTGGTCCAGCACTCCTCCGGAGTTGAGCGCGTACGCCTCGAAGTAGCGGAGGAGGCGCTGCCGGTCACGCCTCCTCGTCGCGCTCTCTTCCAATTGGGCGACATCGCGAGTCAGCAGCTGGTCGAGGTATGCCTCGAGGGAAAGCTCGCGGCGGCGGCCGGTCAGACGAAGCGCTGAAACGGGGAAGCCGCTCCTCAGGACGAGCTCGACGTAGCCCCGGAGGTCGGGCGTGTCGGCGGGTACCGTCAGCGGTTGGCCGGCGGCGAGCGTGTCGAAGAACGTCGCATCGTCGACCTGCCCGAGCTGTTCGCGAATCGTCATCGGGTACATCGGAAGTCGGGTGAGACGACCTGTTCCGGGCCAGACCTCGGCGTCGAGCTCGGCGCGCACCGAACCAGTGAGGAAGAAGCGCCCCGGGCGCGGATCGGCGTCGACTGCCCGGCGGACGGCGCCGAAGACGCTCGGCACCTCCTGCCATTCGTCGAGCAGTACCGGCTCGTCCAGCCCGGCCAGTGCAGAATCGGGATCGGCCGCGAACGCCGCTGCTTGTGCCTCGACGCTCAGCGCGATGACTGTCTCGGCACGGCGGGCGACGGTCGTCGTCTTTCCGACGGCGCGGGGTCCGACGACGAGTAGTCCAGGCAACTCCTCCAGCAGGTCGTCGAGAAGCGGGTCGATCAGGCGCGGGACATAGACGGCACGCGCTGCATCATCTCGCATGGGCAAGAATCCTATCGATATGCCGCAGGAAATAGTATCGCTATAACGCAGCGGAGACTATCGATATGACGCAGAGGGTCTAGGCCTCGGCGGTTCGTAAGATCGGCGCGATGCGCTCCGCGAAGTGCCGCGTCGTCAGCTCCGCCTCGACGCGGGCTCGGCCCGCCTCGCCGACGCGCCGCGCGAGCTCGCCGTCGTCGAGCACGCGGCGGATCGCCGCCGCAAGGGCTTCGGGCTCCTCGGGCGGCACGACCAGGGCCGTCTCGCCGTCCGTCACGTAGTCGCGGAGGATCGGCCGATCGGTCGCGACGAGCGGCCGCCCCATCGCCAGCGTCTCGAGGAGCGACGTCAGGCCGCCCCCCTCGGAGCCGTACGGATACTCCTGCCCCCGCTGAGGGACGACGACGCAGGCCGCGCCCGCGTAGAGCTCGCGTAGCTCGGCGGCGGACACAGCACGCGCTCTCGTTCCCGGCGGCAGCTCCACGCCTTCGAGGTTCCGCGGGTACGCGGCGATCTCGGCGCGGACGCCGAGCCGGCGCACG
>VAXK01000051.1 GCA_005885565.1 Actinomycetota bacterium | reverse complement strand
ACCGCGCGGGCCGCGCGGGAGAGGTACTCGAGCGTCGTCTCGCAGCCGAGCGCGGCGAGCTCCTCGCGCGCGACGCGGTAGCGGAGCTCGGGCTTGTCGCCGAGGGTGAAGAGCGCCTCGTGGCAGCCGGCCGCGGCGCCGGCACGCGCGATCTCCAAGACCTCGTCGAGCGAGAGGTAGGCGCGCTCGCCACGCCGCGGCGGCCGCGCGAACGTGCAGTAGTGGCAGACGTCCCGGCACAGCGTCGTGAGCGGGACGAAGACCTTGGGCGAGTAGGTTACGAGCGTCCCGTGGCCGATCTCCCGCAGCCGCCGCGCCTCTGCGCAGAGCTCGTCGAGCGGCGCGTCGAGCAGGGCGCGGACATCCACGCCCGTGAGCTTAGGGCTTGGCCGAGAGCAGCGGCCCGAAGATCACCCAGTGGCCCTTGTGCCAGCGCTCGAGCCGCACCTGCGAGATCGGGAAGCGGAAGGACGGCGTCGTGTGGACCTTGATCCCCGGGAGGACGAACGGATTCGTCTTCTCGTTCAGGTGCGTGGCCGCGGTCAGCACGCTCTTTCGGGTCAGGTTCTTGCCGGCCTTCTTCAGGGTATCCACGAGCGTGTACGCCGAGGCCATGCCCGCGGCGTAGTAGCCGTTCGGGGTCTGGCCCGAGGCGTAGCGCGCCATGATCGAGCGGAAGAGCTTCATCCCCTTGTCGCGCTTCCACATCGGCGCGTCGGGGTCCTTGCCGAAGACGATCGAGATCGCGCCCTCGGTCGCCTTCGGCGGCGAGAGCTGCATGAGGCTCGTCGCGGCGGCGACGTCGTTCACGACGATCTGCGGGTGCCAGCCGAGCTGGTTCGCCGTGATGAACGCCTGCACGGCGAACTTGCCGAACGCGAAGATCATGAAGACCTTCGCCTTGGAGGCCTTCAGCGAGGCGACCTCCGAGCGGACGTCGGAGGCGCTCGGGTCGTAGCCGACCTTCTTGACGATCAGGCTCTTCTTCGCGCCGAGCCCGGCCTGGAGGCCCGAGACGAGCTCCTTGCCGTAGTCGTCGTCCTGGTAGAGGACGGCGATCTTCGCGCCCGGTCTCTTCGCGAGGAGATAGCGCGCGTAGACCTTGCCCTCACCCGAGTAGGTCGGGATGAAGCCGATCGTCCAGGGGTACTTCTTGTAGTCGCGCCCGAAGGTGCTCGCGCCCGAGGCGACGAAGAGCTGCGGGACGCCGGCCTGGTTCAGGAAGCCGCGGATGGCCGAGTTGTTCGACGTGCCGAGCGAGTTGAAGATCGCGAAGACGCCGTCCTGCTGCACGAGCTGGCGGACGTCGAGGAACGTGCGCTGCGGCTCGTAGCCGTCGTCCAGGTACTTGTACGTGATCTTGCGGTTGAAGACGCCGCCCTTCGCGTTCACGTACTTGAAGTAGGCGTCGGCGCCGCGGGCCACGCCGGCGGCCGCGGCGGCCTCGCCGGTGAGCGGGACGGTGCCGCCGATCAGGATCGAGCTCGAGCTCACGCCGGGCGTCGCCAGCGGCCTCGCGCCCGCGACGGAGGCTGCAACGAGGAGGGCGACTGCGGCGACGGCGACCTTCACGGCTGTCGCGACGACTGTACAAGCCGGAACAGGCCGGCAGCGCCGCCCGGCAGGAGCAGCATCACGCCGACGAGGATCGCTCCCTCGATCACCTGCGGCGCCTGCTTCGACACGTGCGCCGCGTACGTGGGGAGGAACTGGATCAGGATCGCGCCGACGACGCTGCCCGGGAGCGAGCCGAGCCCGCCCACGGCGAGGCCGACGACGAGGAAGAGCGAGAGCGTGATCGGGAACGTCTGCGGGTTCACGTAGGCGGTCGAGATCGCGACCAGCGAGCCCGCGATTCCCGCGTAGAAGGACGAGATCCCGAAGGCGAGCGTCTTGTAGAGCGCGGGGCTGATCCCGGAGGAGATCGCCGCGACCTCGCTGTCGCGCAGCGCTCGGAAGGAGCGGCCGATCGGGGTCGCGAGCACGAGCCAACCGAGGAGGAGGCCGGCCCCGGCGATCGACCAACTCAGGTAGTAGAGCCAGTCGTTCGTGTGGAGCGTGAGGACGAGGCCGGCGTTCCCGCCCGTGAAGCGCTCGAACTTGCGCGCGAGCGCGGGGAACGCGACGGCGACCGCGAAGGTGGCGAGCGCCAGGTAGAGGCCGGTCAAGCGGAGCGCCGGCAGGCCGAACGCAAGGCCGGCCCCGCCCGCGACGAGGCCGGCGAGGGGGATCGTCCAGACGTCGTGCACGCCGTGGTGGGCGATCAGGATCGCGCTCGTGTAGCCGCCGATCGCCATGAACGCGCCATGGCCGAGGGAGACCTGGCCGCTGTAGCCGGTCAGGACGTTGAGCCCGAGGAGCGCGACGAAGTAGATGCCGACGTTCGCCCACTCGAGAGCGTGGTAGCTCGAGATGAAGCGCGGGAGCACGGCGACCACGAGCGCGGCGACGACGAACCCGGCCGTGTTCAGCGCGAGCCGTCTAGACACGGCGCACCGCCGTCCGTCCGAAGAGGCCCGTGGGCCGCATCTCGCCGCCGAAGGTCGAGAAGTACGTGCCGAGGAGGTTCAGCAGGACGCCGAGCGCGAGCCCGCCCACGACCGCGCCGACCGGGCTCTCGAGACCGCCGAGCACCGCCGCCGCGAAGGCGTAGAGCAGGATGCCCTGCATCATGTTCGGGTCGAGGAAGACGACCGGCGCCACCATCATCCCGGACACCGCCCCGAGCGCCGCCGAGAGCCCCCAGCCGAGCGCGAGCATCCACCCCACCCGCACCCCGACAAGGCGGCTCTCCTCCGGGTTGACGGCCGCCGCGCGCAGGCCGAGGCCGAGCTTCGTGAAGCGGAAGAAGAGCGTGAGGAGCGCCACCGCGACGAGGCAGACGCCGACGATCCCGATGTCCTGGATCGAGAAGGCAGCGCTCCCGACGTGGATCGGCCGCGTCGAGAACGGGCTCGGGAACTTGCGCACGGCGCCGCCCCAGATCCACTGGGTCGCGCCGTTGATGAGGATCAGGAGGCCGATGGTGAGGATCACGACCGTCAGGACCGGTCGGCCCTCGACCGGTCGAATCACGACCCGCTCGAGCGCGACGCCGCCCGCGAACGCGACCGCGAGCGTCAGCGCGAAGGCGGGCCAGAACGAGATCCCGTGGTGCAGGAACGTCCACGCGAGGAAGGTGGCGAAGGTCGCCATCTCGCCCTGCGCGAAGTTGATCACCCCGCTCGAGCGGTAGACGATCACGAGCGCGAGCGCGAGGCTGGCGTAGATCCCGCCCGACGCGAGCCCCGAGACGACCTGCTGCCAGAACTGCGCCACCTCAATAGCCGAGGTAGGAGCGGCGGACGGATTCGTCGGCGCGGAGGTCGTCGGCCGGGCCCGCGAGTGCGACGTGCCCGACCTCGAGGACGTACGCGGTCGCCGCGGCCTCGAGCGCGAGCGTCGCGTTCTGCTCGACGAGCAGGACGGCGAGACCCTCCTCCTCGTTCAGGTGCCGCAGGATCGCGAAGATGCTCGCGACGACGAGCGGTGCGAGGCCGAGCGACGGTTCGTCGAGCATGAGCAGGCGCGGCCGGGCCATGAGGGCGCGCGCGAGGGCGAGCATCTGCTGCTCGCCGCCCGAGAGCGTCCCGGCCGGCTGCCGGATGCGCTCGGCCAGCGCGGGGAAGTACGCGAGCACGCGCTCCTCCTCGCCGTGCAGTCGCCCGCGGCGCGTCCACGCGCCCAGGCGGAGGTTCTCGCGGACGCTGAGCTCGGCGAAGGTCCCCCGCCCCTCCGGCACGTGCGCGATCCCGGCCCGCGCGACCGCCTCGGGCGAGCGGCGCTCGAGCGAGTGGCCGACGAGTGAGATCCGGCCCGAGCGGCGGACCGTCCCCGAGACCGCGCGCAGCGTCGTCGTCTTCCCGGCGCCGTTCGCGCCTAGGAGCGCGACCACCTCGCCTTCGCCGACCGCGAGCGAGACGCCGTGCAGGGCCTTGATGGCCCCGTAGCGCGCTTCGACGTCTTCGAGCTCAAGCAGCGGAGCCAAGGTATGCCTCGATCACCGCCGGGTCGTTGCGAACCTCGGCCGGCGTCCCGGAGGCGATCCGCCGACCGAAGCTCAGCACGTGGACGCGGTCGGAGACGCCCATGACGAGGTTCATGTGGTGCTCGACGACGAGGACGGCGAGCTCGAGCTCGGTGCGGAGGCGCCTGATCAGCGTCGCGAGCCGCTCCACCTCCTCGTGGTCGAGGCCGCCGGCCGGTTCGTCCAGGAGCACGATCCGCGGCCGCGACGCGAGCGCGCGGGCGAGCTCCACCCGCTTCCGCGTGTCGTGCGGAAGCGAAGCGGCGAGACGGCCGGCGAGCGGCGCGAGCCCGACGACCTCGAGCGCCTCGTCCCCGTAGCGCCCGCCGACGCGCACGTTCTCGCGCACGGTCATCGTGTCGAAGAGCTCGACGTTCTGGAAGGTGCGGGCGATGCCGCGCCTGACGATCCGGTGGGCCGGAGTGCGGAGGAGGCTGCGGCCGGCGAAGCGCAGCGCGCCGGAGTCCGGCCGGTACAGGCGGGTCACCACGTTGAAGAGCGTCGTCTTGCCGGCGCCGTTCGGGCCGATCAGCCCGACGATCTCGTTCTCGCCCGCGTCGAGCGAGACTCCGTCGAGGGCGACGATCCCGCCGAAACGCCGGCTGACGTTCTCGACCTCGAGGAGCGCGGCCACCGCCCGAAGTACCCTAAACCGTGCCCGTCCGCGCTTCGGTCCTCGTCCTGGCGCTGTCGCTCGCTGTTCCGTGCGCCGCCTGGACGAGCCCGCGCAAGGAGGACGGAGCACGCAGCAAGCTGGAGGCGCTCGCACGCGACGCCACCCCGCTCTACTGCGGCGGCCGGCACGGCCGCTACGTCGCGCTCACCTTCGACGACGGGCCGAGCTCGTACACGCCTCGCGTGCTGCAGCTGCTCCGGCGGGCGCGTGCGCGGGCGACCTTCTTCGTCGTGGGGAGCCGCGCCGCCGGCCGCCCGGGGCTCGTGCGCGCCGAGTCGCTCCTCGGCGCCGTGGGCAACCACACGTGGACGCATCCGCGCCTCGCGAGCCTGGAGCGGCGGGACGTCATCCGGCAGCTCCTGCGCACGCAGGCGGCGGTCGTCCGGGCGACCGGCGGGGTGCGGCCGCTCCTGTTCCGGCCGCCCTACGGCGTCGGCACCCCGGCCGAGGCCGCCGCGGTGCACGCCCTCGGCCTGGTCGACGTCCGCTGGAGCGTCGACTCGCTCGACTCGCGACCGGGCGCGAGAGCACGCGCGGTCGTCGGGAACGTGATCGCTGGGCTTCGACCCGGCGCGATCGTCCTCCTGCACGACATCCACCCGTGGACGGTCGCGGCGCTCCCGCGCATCCTTCGTGCTGTGCGACACCGTGGCCTGACGCCCGTGACGATCCCGGAGCTCGTCGCGCTCGACCCGCCGTCGCACGCCGAGCTGGTGCCGGTGCGTCCCTCGGGCCGCTGTACCCCGTAGAGGGATTGACGTTTTCGCGCCTGCGGCCGCTCTTTGGAGGTAGATCCCTTCAAAAGGAGCATTTCCGTGAAGAAGCTCTCCCTCGTCGCCGTCGTCGCAGCGCTCGCAGCTCCGGGTACTGCGGCTGCCGCGCGCCAGAGCGGCATCGTCGTCAAGGTCGACGCCAAGGCCGACGTCATCGCGGTCGCGCAGACGGCGGGTCACGTCGTCCGCGTGCACGCGCCGGCCCCCCGGTTCGCCCGCAACGGCAAGCGGTTCCACGTCGGTCAGCGCATCTCCTTCGCGGCGCGCAAGCTCCGGAACGGCACCCTCGCCGGGAGCGGCTTCCGCGTCACGGGCCGCGCCAGCCGCGTGAGCGTGCACGGGATCGTGCGCGCGTACAACTCGCAGAAGCGGCGGATCATCCTCGCGACGGGCGGGATGCTCGTCCGCATGAGGCTGGCCCACGCGACCCGTGCCGTCCTAGCCTCCGCGCCGCCGCCGAAGGTCGGCGACGAGGTCACCGTGACCGCCTCGGTCGACGAGAACGACGACTCGCTCGAGGCGACGGAGGTCGACGAGGAGCAGGGCGACGCGAACGACGAGCAGGCTGGCCAGAACAGCCAGCAGGCCGGTCAGGGCAGCGACCAGCAAGGCGAGAACGACGACCAGCAGGCCGAGCAAGACGACCAGGCCGAGCAAGGCGACGATCAGGCCGAGCCGGACGAGGACGCGGAGGACCCTGACTCCGCTCAGGCCTCCGGAGACGGGAGCGGCTCCGCGGACGACGGAGAAGGCGACTAGGACGCCGCGGCGGCTCCGCCGGACTTTCGGCGCTCCGCGAACCGCACGACCTCATCGAGGCGCGCCTTGATTTCCTCGTCGCGGAAGGCGTCGCTTGCATCGCCGTCGCCGAGAAGCTCGCGCAGGTATGCCACGACCTTGTCCCGATCCGCGTCTTTCAGAGCTTCCTCCGGCGGCGGAAGCCGCGCAAGCCGGGCGCGCGTGGCCGCCTCTCGCTTCGATCTCGTGAGGAACCGGTACGCATCCCCGAACATCGGCAGCGCCAATCCGAACAGCGCGATCCAGCAGAGGATCAGGAAAAGCGTGAATGGGTCCATTCCTCAGTCTCCAGCATGCGTTGCCGCGCGTTCTGGTAAACGGCTGTGCCGACCGAGCCGGCAAAAGCCGCCGCGACGATCAGGGTCTGCCACGGCGCAACGGGACCGGCTCGTTGGATGAGCGCGGTGAGCGTCGCCCCGATGATCGAGCCCGCCAGCACGAACGTCGCTCTCACCACTGCAAGAGCCTGCTCGAACTGCCAGCGATAGACGCGCTCGATTCGATCTTCCCCGCGACCGATCTTGGCCGTCGCGACTTCGATGACCTGCTCCTGCGTGATCTGAGCCATCGCCACGGCCGATCATCGTTCGCCGCGGGGGTACGAAGTGTCACGTCTTCGTGACGAGTTCTTCCGGTTCCGTCACGGGCGCCTGACAAGCGAAGCGCTCGCAGACGTAGACGGCCGGGCGGCCGTCCACGAGCGTCTTTCCCTCCAGCAGCGGAACGCCGTCGGCGGGGCCGAACGCGACGACCGCGTTCGGGTCGAAGCCGGCCAGCGCGGCGCGGGCGACCTCGCTCTCGGGCGGGCCGAGGATCGCGATCTCCCGCGGGGGCGAGAAGTGGAGGTCGAGCGCGCACAGCATGTGTCCGAACGCGGTCGGCGCGCGAGCGAGCGCGTCGCGCACGAGGCGGAAGACGGCCACCGCCCGTCGCTCGAGCTCGTCGTCGCCGTAGATGCGCGCCAGGCGGAGCAGGACGTAGGCGAGCATCGAGTTCCCGGAAGGCGTCGGGTGGTCGTCGAGGTCCTTCGTGCGCGCGACGAGCGCCTCGCCGTGCGCCGGCGAGAGGAAGAAGCCGCCGCGTTCCTCGTCGGCGAAGAGGTCGACGGCGAGCACCGCGAGCCGGTGCGCCTCGAGGAGCCACCGCGCCTCGCCGGTCGCCACGTGCAGCTCGTAGAGCCCGTTCGCGACGTGGGCGTAGTCCTCGAGGTAGCCGGTTCCCTTCGAGCGGCCGGCGCGGTGGGTTCGGAAGAGGCGCCCGTCGTCGCCGGAGAGCGGGCCGAGCAGGAACTCGGCGGCATCGACAGCGGCCGCGACGAAGTCGCCGCGCTCGAGCCTTCGCCCCGCCTCGGCCAGCGCCGCGACGGCCATGCCGTTCCAGGACGCGATCGCCTTGTCGTCGCGGAGGGGCTTCGGCCGCTGCTCGCGGAGCTCGAAGAGCCGGGCGCGCGTCTCCTCGTCGAGCTCCCCACGTAGGACGAAGCGCCCGTGCTCGAACGGCTGTAGGAGCTCCTCCGGCGCTCCCTCGCCGGGCGCCCACGTGAAGGTCAGGCCCTCGACGCCCTCCGTGTCCGCGTCCTGCGCCGAAGCGAGCTGCCCCTCCGGCAGCCGCAGCTCGCGCAGCACGTACTCGAGCGTCTGCTCGGCGACGCGGCGGTAGCGCTCCTCGCCGGTGACCACCCAGGCGTGGAGGTAGACGGGCGCGAGGAGCGCGTTGTCGTAGAGCATCTTCTCGAAGTGCGGGACGAGCCAGCGCCGGTCGACGGAGTAACGATGGAAGCCGCCGCCGACGAGGTCGTACATGCCGCCCGCGGCCATGCCGTCGAGGGTCTTCCGCACCGGGTCGACCTCGTCCCGGCGCAGGAGGAACTCGAGCACTGATGCGGGCGGGAACTTCGGCGCGCCGCCGAAGCCGCCCCACTGCGGGTCGAGCTGCGCGCGTAGGGCGCGCACCGCCTCCGCGAGGATCCCCGAGGTGAGCGGCTCCCGCGACGGCTCGGTCTGCCCCGAGACGCGAATCGCGTCGACGAGCGCCGACGCCTGGCGCGTCACGTCGCCGCGCCGCTCCCGGTACGCGTCCGAGACGGCCTCGAGCACCTGCCTGAAGCTCGGCAGCCCGTGGCGCGGCTCGGGCGGGTAGTACGTCCCGCCGAAGAACGGCTCACCCTCTGGCGTGAGGAAGACGGTCATCGGCCAGCCGCCGTGGCCGGTGAGCGCGACGACAGCGTCCATCGTTCACGAAGCGCTCGTTCATGAGCTCGGCGGTCGCCGGGTCCTCGAACGACTCGTGCTCCATCACGTGGCACCAGTGGCAGGCGGCGTAGCCGATCGAGAGCAGGATCGGCTTGTCCTCGGCCCGCGCGCGCTCCAGTGCCTCCTCCCCCCACGCGTACCAGTCGACGGGATTCTCGGCGTGCTGGAGCAGGTACGGGCTGGTCTCGGCGGCGAGGCGGTTCACCACCGCACCGTATCCGCGCGACCCCTCCGCCGTTGCAACCCGGAGTACTCGACTGGGAGAAACGACGAGAGGTTCTCTGCGCGCCGCAGCCGCAGCCGCAGCCTTCGGCCTGGCTGCGACCCGTCGTCGTGGCGGCACCCGGATCCGGGACGGCGGCCGCGACCGGCGTCCACTACGCCCCGCCCGTCTACGTCGACCAGACTCGCGGGCGGCGAGCCGGAGGTGCTGTCGGATCCGCTGCACGGCACGCTCGTCTACACCTCGCACGAGGGGACGACGCACCTGTACCGGAACGGACTGATCACGTCGCCCTGGGGCGACTTCAGCTTCGTCACGAACTACTGCAACCAGGCGAACGTCTGGGCGTCGACCGACGGCGGCGCGAACTGGTTCCGCGACCGCTACCTCGGCAGCCCGTGCCCCTCGAGCCCGGCGATCAACACCGGCTTCAGCGACCCCGACCTGACCGCCGACGCGAGCGGACGGATCTACGACACCGGGATCGACCTCGCGAACGACGCGCTGTTCTCGTCGGCCGACGGCGGCAGGACCTGGGATCGCGGGACGCCGCAGCGTCGCGACCGGGAAGGATCGCCGCCTCGGCGACTTCTTCACGAACGCGGTCGACGCCCGCGGCTGCGTGGTGATCGCGACCGGCGACACGATGCTCACGGATCCGACCACGGGTCAGGAGTACCCGACGTCGAGGCCGCTCTTCATCCACCAAGACGCGGGCCCGAAGCTCGTCGGCTCGGGGAGCTGCTGGTAGAGGGGCTGTTCGTAGCGAGGGGCTGCGACCGTCGGGAGACTGCGGCTCCCCGGGCGGCGCCGGTGCGAAAGCAGTCCGGCTACGGCGAACGGCTGTCGGTACCGGAGTCGCCGTACGCAGCCCGCTTCACACTCTGACCGGGCGACGGGCGTCCGGCTTGACCCCGCCGGGTCAAGCGCGGGTTAGATCAGCCCTTCACGCCGCGCGTGCGCGACGGCCGCGAGCCGGGTGTGCACGCCGAGCCGGCGCAGGAGCTGGCGGATGTGGTTCCGCACCGTCTCCTCGGCCAAGCCGAGCGTCGCCGCGATCTGCGTCGTCGAGGTCCCTTCGGCCAGAAGCGCCAGCACCTCGCGCTGCCGCGGTGTGAGCGCGGACCCCGCGGCGGCGCCTTCCGCGCGCGTGCGCGCGGTTTCCCCGCACGGTCGGGCAACGCCGAACACGCCCACCACGTCACAGCCGCGCCGGACGGGAACCGAGCTGATGCACCACGTCGTGCGCTTGCCGTTCCGGCCGATAGCGTCGATCCGGAAGTCGGTCCGCCGGGCTCCGCCGACCACCTTCTTCGCCAGCTGCTCGCGTGAGCGCTGCGCGTGGTCGGGCGCCGCGAGCGACGAGAGCAGCCGGCCGCGCGCGTCGCCGAAGAGCGAGAGCGCCTCCTCGTTGAGCCACCGGATGCGCCCGTCGCGGTCGGCGAGGTACGACGGCACGCCGACGCGCTCGAGCCCTTCGAGGACGTCGATGCTCAAAGACCCCGGCTCCGGCGGCCGGCTCACGGCCTCCAAAGCTTTTCATACGGAAGCGATGTACGTGCAGCCGTACGATCGCCGGATGAGCTTCCTGCCCCTCGAGGGCTTCCGAGTGCTGGACGTCACCTCCTCCCTCGCCGGCCCGTACTGCACTGAGATCCTCGCCGCGCTCGGCGCCGAGGTCGTCAAGGTCGAGCGCCCCGACGCCGGCGACGAGACGCGGCAGTGGTGGCCGTCGTGGCACGGCGACGGCGTCATGTTCCTCTGCGCGAACGCGGGCAAGCGCTCGCTCGCCCTCGACCTCACGCACCCGGACGGTCTCGAGGCGCTCCTACGGCTGGCCGACCGGGCGGACGTCTTCGTGCAGTCGCTTCGCCCCGGGGTGGCCGAGCGGCGCGGCCTCGGGCCGGACGTGCTCCGCGCTCGCAACCGGCGGCTCGTGTACTGCTCGATCGGCTCCTACGGGAATCGCGGGCCGCTGCGCGAGCGGCCGGGCTACGACCCGCTCATGCAGGCCTTCGCCGGGATCGTGAGCGTGACGGGGGAGCCCGACCGGCCGGGCGTGCGGACGGGCGCGTCGCTCGTCGACCAGGGCACGGGCCTCTGGGCCGCGCTCGGCGTCCTGGCCGCCCTGCGCGAGCGGGACGCGACCGGCCGAGGGCGCGTCGTCGAGGTCTCGCTGTACGAGACCGCGGTCGGCCTCCTCCCCTACCACCTAACCGGCTACTTCGCGACCGGCGAGGTTCCGGGGCGGCACGGCACGGCCTATCCGGCCATCGTCCCGTACCAGACCTTCGCCGCGGCGGACGGCGAACTCATGGTCGCGGCCGCGAACGACCGGCTGTTCGCCGCGCTCTGCGCCGCGCTCGACCTCCCGGAGCTGCCGCTGGACGAGCGGTTCGCGACGAACCAGACCCGCGTCGCGCACCGCGAGGAGCTCGTCTCGCTGCTCGCGGCGCGGTTCGCGGCCGAGTCGCGGGCGGCGTGGGTCGAGCGCCTCGGTGAGGCCGGAGTGCCGGCCGCGCCCGTCCAGGACGTCGGCGAGGTGGCGCGGCACGAGCAGACGGCGGCCCTCGGTCTCCTCCAGGATCTCGGGCCGTACACGACGGTCGCGCCGCCGATCTCGGTCGACGGCGAGCGGGTGCTCCACCGACGGCCGGCGCCCGCGCTCGGCGCGCACACGGCCGAGGTGCTCGCCGAGGCCGGCTACACCGAGGAGGAGGTGGCGGCGCTGTCGGCGGCCGGGGCGGTCCGGCTCGGGAACGGGCCGGCTCGGTAGACCTGGCCTGGAAGCTCGCGGCCGAGGAGGCGCTCCAGCCACTCGGAGACCCGGACGAGCTCGTCGAGGTCGATCCCCGTCTCGACGCCGTCGCCCTCCAGGAGGTAGACGAGGTCCTCGGTCGCGACGTTGCCGGTCGCGCGCGGCGCGAACGGGCAGCCGCCGAGCCCGCCGACGGAGGCGTCGAAGAGCCGCACGCCGCCCTCGAGCGCCGCGTACGCGTTCGCGAAGCCGGTGTTCCGCGTGTTGTGCAGGTGGACCCCGGCCGGCCGGGCCCGTTCGACGAGCGAGCGCACCTGACCAGGCGTCGCGACGCCGATCGTGTCGGCCAGGACGACCTCGTCCACCGCCGCCGCGAGCCGTGAAGCCAGCTCGGCCACGACGCCGGGATCGACCGGCCCCTCGAAGGGGCAGCCGAACGCGACCGAGATCGTCACCGTCGTCGGCCGCTCCGAGCGCTCCAGGATCGCGAGCACGCGCGCGAGCGCCTCGTCGAGCGAGGCGTTGCCGTTGCGGCGGTTGAAGGTCTCCGTCGCAGCGAGGGTGCAGTTCACTCGGTCGAGCGGGGTCGCGGCGAGCCGCCGGTAGCCCTCCTCGTTGAGGACGAGCCCGGAGTACTCGACGCCGTCGCGCCGCTCGATCCCGGCGACCACCTCCTCGGCGCCGGCCATCTGCGGCACCCGGTCGGGCCGGACGAAGCTCGCCGCCTCGATCCGCGGGAGCCCCGCCGCCGCGAGCCGGTTGACGAGCTCGGCGCGCGTGCTCGGCTCCAGCCGCTGCGGCTCGTTCTGGAGCCCGTCCCGCGGGCCGACGTCGCAGATCGTGACCGTCAGGAACCTACCGCGCGGCGCCGCGCCCGCTCGCCGTACGACACCGGGACGTCGTCACGGGGGAACAGGAGGCTCGAGCCGTGCCGACGCACGATCCACGCGATCGCGACGATCCACGGCGCGCAGCAGATCGAGATCATCGACACGACCATCGGCTCGATGCTAGCGCGTGCCGATCTGCATGCCGAGCAGGCGTGGGAGCGCCGCGGCGGCGCGCGCCGGGAGCGGCGGCCGCCGGCCCTCCTCCTCCGCGACCTCGCAGGCCATGATCGCGGCGCGGACGAGGCCGCCGCCGATCCTCGTCAGCGGCTCCGGCGGCAGGCGCGGCACGCCCCGCGTCGCGAGCGGGAGCGCCGTCCAATCGTCGTCGCGGCTGGTCGAGAGCGAGGCGAGGATCTGCCCGCCCAGCCAGCTCGGGCCGACGCCGTGGCCGGAGTAGCCGGCGCCGAAGTGGACGTGGCCACCGGGGACGGTGCCGAAGAAGGGCAGGTGGTCGGAGGACACGTCGATGGGGCCGCCCCACGAGCGCTCGACGCGCGCCTCCGCGAGGTCGGGCAGGAGCCGCCGCAGGCCGCGTGCCGCGCGCGCCGCGGTCGGCCGGTCGCGCGAGAAGCGCTCGTCGACCCGGCCCCCGAAGCCGATCGGCCCC